>JALVTR010000042.1 GCA_027035885.1 Desulfurellales bacterium | reverse complement strand
CTAATTTGAGATGTGGGGTCAATTGCAAGAACTGCCACTCTATAACCTTTATCTATCAAATGTAGCCCTAAAGCCTCAATAAACGTGCTTTTGCCCACGCCAGGAACTCCGCTTATTCCTATCCTTATTGATTTGCCTGAATGCGGCAAAATTTTCTCCAACAACTCCTTGGCGACTTTCCTATGTTCGACTTTTTTGCTTTCAATCAACGTTATAGCCTTGGCAAGGGCCTTTCTTTTGCCATCCAAAAGCTCACTTGCTAATCTATCAATGTTAACTTTCATTTTTATACAACAACCTTCTCGGCGTTTTTCTTTCCTTTATCGCCTTTAATAGCTCTTTTGCACAGTACAATATTGAAGTTCCGGGCCCGAATATAGCAGCAACCCCATTCTTGTACAAGAAATCATAGTCTTTTTTAGGTATAACACCACCTACAGTCACAACTATTTCGTCATCTGCATCCATTTTTTTTAGCTCTTCTATTAACTGAGGAACAAGTGTCTTATGCCCAGCAGCAAGTGTTGATACACCAACAGCATGAACATCGTTCTCAACGGCCATCTTAGCTGCCTCATCTGGGGTTTGGAACATAGGCCCTACATCCACGTCAAAACCTATATCCGCATAGGCAGATGCAACAATCTTAGCGCCCCTATCGTGTCCATCTTGCCCCATTTTAACAATCAGAACTCTTGGTCTCCTGCCATCTTGCTTCTCAAATTCTTCTATTTCCTTTTGAATTTCTTTAAATTCTTCTTCATCCTTTATCAAATTACCATATGCCCCACTGACAAGCCTTATTTGCGGTTGATACCTACCAAAAGCTTTTTCCATCGCATAGGAAATTTCTCCCAAAGTTGCTCTAAGCCTCGCAGCATTAACTGCTGCCTCCAAAAGATTTCCACCGTTCTTTGCGACCTCAGTTATCTTATTTAAAGCTTCCTGAACCTTCTCACTGTTTCTTTCTGACCTAATCTTTTTCAACTTTGCAATCTGCTTTTCCCTAACAGCTGTGTTATCTATATCCAAAACGTCTACTTTTTCGTCTTCTTCCTCTGGAATTCCATATTTATTGACTCCAACTATAACAAACTCTCCTTTATCAATCAACGCCTGTCTTTTTGCTGCAGACTCCTCTATTCTCAACTTAGGCATTCCAGTTTCAATAGCCTTTGTCATGCCACCCACCTCTTCTATCTCTTTTATAATTTTCTCAGCCTCTCTAATTAAAGCATGTGTTAACGATTCTATAAAATAAGAACCCGCTAACGGGTCAACAGTTTTACAAATATTGCTCTCTTCTTGGATAATTATTTGGGTGTTTCTTGCAATTCTTGCAGAAAATTCTGTTGGCAATGCTATTGCCTCATCCAATGCATTTGTATGAAGGGACTGAGTGCCACCCAAAACAGCTGCTAAAGCCTCGATAGTTGTTCTTATTATGTTGTTGTAAGGCTGTTGTGCTGTCAAACTCCAGCCAGATGTTTGGCAGTGGGTCCTCAAAGCCATGGAACGCGGATTTTTCGGATTAAACTGGCTCATAAGCTTTGCCCACAAGAACCTTGCAGCCCTAAGTTTTGCAATCTCCATAAAAAAGTTCATGCCAATACCAAAGAAAAATGACAATCTCGGAGCAAAAGAATCGATATCCAATCCCCTGGCTAAAGCCGTTTTTACATACTCAAGCCCATCCGCCACTGTGAAAGCTAACTCCAAAACAGCATTGGCTCCAGCTTCTTGAATATGATAACCACTAATGCTAATCGAATTAAATTTAGTCATGTATTTACTCGTGTATTCAATTATATCTGCCACGATTCTCATTGAGGGCTTTGGTGGATAGATATACGTATTCCTAACCATAAATTCTTTTAAAATATCGTTCTGAATAGTACCTGAAAGTTGCTCTTGCTTAACCCCTTGTTCTTCGGCAGCAACAATATAAAAAGCCATAACAGGAATCACTGCCCCGTTCATAGTCATCGAAACAGAAACCTTATCCAGAGGAATGCCATCAAACAAAATCTTCATATCTTCAACGGTATCTATGGCAACCCCAGCTTTACCCACATCCCCTAAAACACGTGGATGGTCTGAATCGTAGCCCCTGTGTGTTGCAAGGTCAAAAGCTACGGATAAACCCTGTTGCCCAAGCGCCAAAGCCTTCTTATAGAAAGCGTTTGATTCCTCAGCCGTTGAGAAACCTGCATACTGTCTGATTGTCCAGGGTTTCACCGTATACATGCTTGCCCTTGGACCTCTAATAAACGGTGGAAAACCTGGGAAAGTGTCTAAATATTCAAGTTCTTCCAAATCCTTAGCCGTATATAGTGGATAAACATTAATGCCTTCGGGTGATTGCCATATTAAATCATCAAATGTTTTATTTGCCCTTTTAGCTTCCTTATTAACCGCTTCTTTCCAATCATCCACTGTAACCTTCCTAAATTTCATCGTCACCCTCCAATCTGTTATAAC
>JALVTR010000041.1 GCA_027035885.1 Desulfurellales bacterium | reverse complement strand
TGCCTCCCTTGTTTATCGTCTGGAGGTGTTCAGAGATGGTATTGAGGCTATTTTAAAAAGAGAAGACCCAAATAAAAGAGAAGACCCAAATAAAATCGAAATGTTAGATAAATTTTTCGAAAAACAGATAGAGCGTTCGCAGTTAAATGTTGATAAGTCTGATATGGCAAGGATTATTAGAAATATTTCTATTTTTGTTGATGGCTATACAGGTCAACTAAAATTTGAGCCTGACGGTTTGATTGTTGCTGCATTCATGTCGGGAGGTGAGAGTGATGCTTAATTGGTATAGATTTAAACCTGTTGATACACTGTTTTTTAGAGGTTCAGAGCCTATGATTTTAGGTGAGAATCATTCTGCAACTCCTATATTTCCACCAACACCAAATACTATTGTGGGAGCTTTGAGAACAGCTGTTCTTATTCAAAACGGTATTAATTTTAAAAAGTATAAAGACAACGGTTTTAATAATGATAAAATTATCAGCTCAATTGGCAGACACAACGATAAACCGCCATTTGATGTTATAGGACCTCTATTTTTATACGAAAACAAGATTTTTATTCCTGCACCCTATAGTTGGTATATGGATAGTGATTATAAAAAAATATTGTATAAAGATATGGTGGCGAAAGTCAGTCCTATTAAAAGCTTTTTGTTGAACAGTGATATGATTAAAACCAATAAAGAAAAGCTGTTTTGGGCTAAACCTGACAAAAGTGAACTTGTTAGTATGGGTGGGTACTGGATTAGTTTTGATGATTTTGTTCAGGAAAAGGATGCATTTGTTTTATATAATATAACTTATTTTGTAAATTTTGAACAAAGGACGGGTATAGCTTTAAATGATAGTAGGATAGTAAGAGATGGGCATATTTATTCTTTTAATCATGCGAGGTTAAAGGAGGACTGTGAATTAGTTTTTGGTATTAATAAGGAATTGCCTATTGATAGTGAAGGAATAATAAAGCTTGGGGCTGAGCAGAGATTTGGCAGGTATAAAAAATTGGAAATAAATATAGAAATACCTGATTCAAATTGTGACACCTATCTTTCACTTTCTGTTTTGCCGAAGAGCGACAAGGCAAATAGGAGTATTGTCGCAACAGGGAAGATTTTATATTTTGGGGGCTGGGATTTAGCAAAAGGTTTTCATAAACCTATGATTGGGTATTTTCCGGCAGGCAGCGTTTTTGATGAAAAAATAGATGAAAATTTAATTGGTATAAAATAGAGGAGGATTTGCAATGTTTAAAAAAGAACTTGTTTCTATGATTTCATTTTATGCAATTTCACCTATTCATGCAGGCAGTGGTTCATCTACGGGGGCGGTTGATAACCCTATACAAAGAGAAAGGCATACGAATTGGCCTGTGATTCAAGCAAGTGCTGTTAAAGGGGCTATGAGATCACATTTTAGGAGGTTTTTTGATATTGATAAAGCTGAGGAGCAGCATAAAGACGGTATGAACAAAAGCGATATTATTAATTATATTTTTGGTTCTGATGAGCAAGATGACTGGAAGAAAGATAGAGATTCTGTGCCCGGCGCGCTATCTTTAAGCGATGCAAAAATTTTTGCAATGCCGGTTAGAAGTAATGTTGCGCCGTTTGTTTGGGTTACATCACCTGCCGTTTTAAAAAGATTGAAAAGAGATTTGAGTTTTCTCGGTATGGAAGTGGATATACCGGTTGAGAATATCCAAGAAGAGAGTGCTAAAATTATAGGTGATTGGGAGTTTGAAGGTAGAGTTATATTGGAAGATGCTGCGGTTGTGGTTGATGACGGTTCAGATAAGCTAAATAGCGATTTTATAAAGAAGAACTTTCCAGAAGTTGATAAGCTGCTTTTGATATCTGATGAGATGTTTAAATATGTTGTAAATAACTGCACAGAAATCCAAACCCAAATAAAAATAGATGAGAAAAAAGGCACAGCCCAAGAAGGGGCTCTGAGATATGAAGAGCTTTTGCCTGCCGATACGGTTTTGTATTCTATAGTATATTTCAGTAAAACAGCCGAAGATAAGTTAAATCCCGAAGGCGTTTACAATAATGTAAAACTCGCAATTAGGGATTTCTTGCAAATTGGAGGTGATGAAACTCTTGGAAGGGGTATATGTAAAATCAGATGGGTAGAGGGAAAAGGTGATTAATTTAGAATCATTAAAAAACAACAAAGATATTAAAAACATCTTAGAGAAATACGGTGTAAAATACATAGCCGTATTCGGATCTGTTGCAAAAGGAACAAACACCATTGATAGCGATTTGGATTTGATTGTTGAATTTGCAGGCAAGAGAAATCTTTTTAAAATGATTGAGTTGTCTCAAAAGTTATCTGAAATATTGGGTGTGAAGGTTGATTTAGTGACAAAAGATTCAATTAGTAAATATTTGAAAGACAGAGTAGAGCAAGAAAAGGTTGTGATTTATGAAAAAATGGGATGATATTGTTTATATTTACAATATGGCAAGCAAGATATC
>JALVTR010000040.1 GCA_027035885.1 Desulfurellales bacterium | reverse complement strand
GCGTGGGATAGGAAAGGTTTGATGCACAATAAATTTGCAGTTATAGACGACAGCGTAGTTATAACGGGCTCTGCAAATTGGACAGCCTCGGCCTTTAAAATAAACGACGAGAATGTTCTAATAATTAAGAGATTTGACATTGCAAACGTTTATGAAAAGGAGTTTAATTACCTGTGGAAGCGATCCAGGATAAGATAAAGCGAATGATAGACGCAAATTTTAACAGGACACGAGAGGGTTTGAGGGTTATAGAAGATATTGCACGCTTTGTTTTGGGAAACAAAGATACAACTAATGAGATGAAGCTTTTGAGATCGGATTTAGCAAAAATAGAGAAGAATTTTGATTTTACACTATCAAGAGATACAGAAAATGATGTTGGAACTTCACTTTCAAGCGATATAGAAGAGCGAAGAGGAAGTGTTTTTGATATATTCAAGGCAAACATCAAGCGTATTGAAGAATCATTAAGGGTTTTGGAAGAGACCTTTAAGACAATAGATATAGAAATGTCAAAAAAACTAAAGTCTATGCGCTACAAAATTTATATCATCGAAAGAAAATTTGAAATGGAGCTAAAGGAAATCGATGGACAAAAGCAAAATTAGAAATTTCTCAATAATAGCACACATAGATCACGGAAAAAGTACACTTGCAGACAGACTTATAGAGTTCACAGGAGCTTTGGATAAGCGCGAGATGAAAGAACAAATTCTTGATAACTTGGAAGTTGAGCGCAAGCACGGAATCACAGTTAAAGCTCAGACTGTCAGGCTTACTTATAATTTTGAAGGTGAAGAATACATTTTAAACATGATAGACACGCCCGGTCATGTTGATTTTGGTTATGAAGTATCAAAAAGCCTAAAGGCATGCGAGGGTTGTCTGCTTGTTGTTGATGCAACACAGGGAGTTGAAGCACAGACTATAGCAAACACTTACCTTGCCATTGATAACAATCTTGAGATTATACCTGTTATAAATAAAATAGACCTACCCAGTGCAAATGTTGAAAAAACAAAGAGCGAGATAGAAGATGCTTTGGGTATAGATGCAGGCGATTCTATAGAAATATCAGCTAAAAATGGAACTAACATCGACAAAGTCTTAGAGGCTATCATAAAAAGGATACCCACGCTAAATGGTGATGAAAAAGCACCTCTCAGAGCGCTTGTCGTTGATTCTTGGTATGATAACTACAGGGGTGTAGTTTCAATAATAAGGGTGTTCGATGGTACAATAAGAGTTGGCGATAAAATCATGATTTATTCAACAAAGAGGGAATACGAAGTTGAAGAGCTTGGATATTTCACACCAAAGCAAAAGAAAACTAATGAGCTTATGTTTGGCGAGGTAGGTTATCTTGTTGCGAATATTAAAAATATTAAAGATGCAACGGTGGGAGATACTGTAACATCAGTAAAAAACCCCACTGATAATCCATTTGTTGGATTTAAAAAGCCAAAACCATTTGTGTTTGCAGGTATATATCCAACAGAAACAGAAAACTATAATGATTTGAGAGATGCACTGGAAAAATTACAATTAAATGACGCCTCTTTAACCATAGAAAAAGAGAAATCAGAATCCTTAGGTTTTGGTTTTAGATGCGGTTTTTTGGGCATTTTAAGCATGAACATAACACGAGAGAGACTTGAAAGTGAATTCGGATTGGATGTTGTAATGACTACACCAACCGTTCTATATAGAATTAAAAAAACAGACGAATCAATCATAGAGATATCCAACCCATCTGAACTACCATCTCCACAGAAAATCAAAGCTATATTTGAACCCTATGTTGAGGTCGAAATAATAACGCCGGCAAAATACGTAGGTAATCTTTTAAAATTATTGCAGGAAAAAAGAGGCAAACAAAAAGAAATCTTATACATAGCAGCAGATAGGGTGCTAATTAAGTACGACGCTCCACTTGCAGAAATATTAATTGATTTTTATGATAAACTCAAATCCCTATCAAGAGGCTACGCATCATTTGATTACGAATTTAAGGGGTTTGAAGCTGGTAATTTAACAAGGCTAATTATCCTTATAAATGGCAAAGAAATAGACTCCTTTTCCTTAATTGTTCCAAAGGACAAAGCATACAGAATTGCGAGAGAAGTATTGAAAAATTTAAAACAATATATACCGAAACAGTTATTTGAAATAAGACTTCAGGCAAAAGTCGGCGGAAAAATAATAGCAAAAGAACAAGTAAGTGCCTTGAGAAAGGATGTTTTAGCAAAATGCTACGGCGGAGATATTACAAGAAAAAAGAAGCTTTTGGAAAAACAAAAGGAAGGTAAGAAAAAGTTGAAGCAATTGGGCAATATAAGTATTTCAAAAGATGCGTTTATAAAGCTTGTTGAAATAAGGGAGGATTGATTGGTGGATAAGAATGGCCTTAAAAAAGAAAGTAAATTGGTAGAATGGATAAAATCTATAATAATAGCTTTCATAATAGCTATGTTCATACGGGCTTTTTTTGTCGAAGCCTTCAAAATTCC
>JALVTR010000039.1 GCA_027035885.1 Desulfurellales bacterium | reverse complement strand
TCCTTTTCGGTTTTACAGTTTTTGCTTAGTTCTTTGGAATCTATCTCACAAGCAAGACTTTCTTGGTTAAAGTCGTATGTTGTGCTCATATTAAATCCTCTTGCTGATGTTTTATTTTTTTCTGCTGAGCTTCTGTTTTTGAAAATATGGAGGGGGGATCGAAATGATTTCGCAGACGAGGAATTTAACAATTCTGCGGAGGCATACAGGATTACTACGTAGTTGGTCCGGAAGGTAACAATATTTATTCAAATTTAGGTGTCTGACCGTTCGTTGTAGAATTTTTATCGTTTATTATTAAAAAACGCACTAATAATACAGAAACTACTGTTAGTATTATTTTCTTCCAAAGTGTATGTTTTTTTACTAAACTGTTAGCAAGGGGAAAGTTAAACTTCATTGAAGAAGCTAATTTATTTGAAAAGGAGGTGGGTTTTGAGAATCAAGGATTTAGAGGAGTATTATAACTCTATGTTAGGCAAAGTAGATGAAAGGTTAAAAGACCTCTATAGCGAGGATGATGAGAGGGAACTTAATGAAGAGCTCAAGAAGAACGGTTTCACGAGGAGGGATTTCTTAAAATGGGCATCCTTTATGACAGCAGCTTTGATGTTACCACCTGTGTTTGAGCCCCGCGTTGCTAAAGCAGCAACAATTAAACAGAGAACTCCTGTTATATGGCTGCATTTAGCAGAGTGCACAGGTTGTTCTGAAAGTTTTTTGAGAACAAGGGAGCCGTCCATTACACAGCTCATCTTCAATTATATTTCCTTGACATATCATGACACACTAATGATGGCATCGGGTGAGAGAGTTGAAAAAGTGCTCAATACTGCTATACAGAAATACAAAGGCCAATACGTCTGCGTTATAGAGGGAGGAATCCCAACAAAAGACGGGGGAATCTTTTTGAGAATTGGATCCAAAGGTGAAACTGGACTTGAAAGGTCAAGAAGGATTACGAGATATGCTAAAGTCGTGTTGGCTTTCGGAACATGTGCAGCCTACGGCGGTGTTCAGGCAGCTTATCCCAACCCCACAGGCGCAAAAGGAGTAAGGGATGCCTTAGGCATTGAGGTTGTAAATGTTCCTGGTTGTCCGCCAAATAGTATAAATATGGTTGGCACAGTTTTGCACCTGCTTCTTTTCAATAAGGTTCCTCCGACAGACCTTTTATATAGACCACTATGGGCTTATGGTTCGAGAATTCATGACTACTGCGAAAGGAGAGCCCACTTCGATGCAGGTGAGTTTGTAGAGGAATGGGGAGATGAAGGAGCAAAAAAAGGATGGTGCTTATACAAAATGGGCTGCAAAGGGCCTTTGACCTATAATGATTGTTCCAGATACAGGTTTAATCAGGGAACAAATTGGCCAATTGGAGCAGGGCATGGTTGTATTGGTTGCTCACAACCAGACTTCTGGGATAAAATGGCTCCATTTGAAGAACCAAATGAGAAAGCGGGTATCAGAATCCCGGGCGGTAAGGGAGTTGAAGCAACAAGCGATGAAATAGGTGGTTTTTTGGCAGGCGCAACGGCTGTAGGTATTGGAGTGCATGCCATAGGAAGTGTAATTAGAGCGAAAGTCGAAAAAAATAGAAAAAAGGAGAGTGAGTAATGGCACAGGCTATAAATGTTAATACGGGTAAGAGTCATTTAGTTGTTGATCCCATCACAAGAATAGAAGGCCATTTGAGAATAGAGGTAGATGTTAAGGATGGTAAAGTAAGTGACGCTTGGAGCTCTGGTACACTTTGGAGGGGTATTGAACCTATACTTCAAGGCAGAGATATTAGAGATGCCGGGCTCCTGGTTCAAAGGATTTGTGGTGTATGTACATGGGTTCATTATGAGGCTAACACCATGTCTGCTGAGGTCGCCCTTGGCATCAGACCTCCAACAAATGCAAGGCTCATTAGAAACATGATCAATGCAAGTCAGTTTATGCATGATCATATTGTTCATTTTTATGCTTTACATTCGTTAGATTGGGCTGATGTTGGTGGTGCACTGAAAGCTGATCCGGTAAAGGCATCAGATTTGGCTCATCAATTTTCGCAATCTCCGTATAATGCTTCCGTTGATCATTACAAAGAAATTATCGAAAAACTAAAAAAATTTGTTGCAAGTGGACAGCTTGGACCTTTTGCAGGTGCTTATATAGGGAATAAATTATACAAGTTGCCACCAGAAGGCGACTTGATAATAATTTCACATTATTTAGATGCGCTATATGCTCAGGTTAAAATAGCACAGATGATGGCGATTTATGGAGGAAAGAACCCTCATCCTCAGAGTCTTGTAATAGGCGGAATAACAAGCATTATGGATATGTTAGATGCAATAAGGCTGGGGCAGTACACATCCAAACTTAACGAGGTGGGGGAGTTTATACAACATGCATATTTACCCGATATAGACCTTATCACCCACTTCTATAAAGATGAATTTGTAGAAAACTGGGGATGTGGGTCTTATAATTTTTTGAGCTACGGTGGTTTTCCAGAAACCAATGATTGGGAAGCAGCATACAGGTATTTGCCACAGGGCATAATATACAACAGAGATTTATCCAAAGTTGAAAGAGTCGATGAGAAGTATATTACAGAGAGTGTCGCGCATTCATGGTATAAAGGATCCGGTAAAGGAATATATCCTGGAGAAGAAAATACTATTCCCGAATATACTGGCTTGAATCCAGATGGTACTGTGAAGAGAAATGGTAAATACAGCTGGGTAAAAGCACCAAGGTATAAGGGTAAAATGATGGAAGTAGGACCTCTATCGAGGTTGCTTGTTGGGTATGCCTCTGATCATAATAACATGATGGAGATGCTTGAACTATACCTTGGTAAACACAAGGCTAATATTAGACAAATGTTTTCTACTGTTGGCAGAACAGCTGCAAGGGCATTGGAAACTGCCTATATTTGGTATGGAGCTCATAGATGGGTGAACGATCTTGTTGCCAATCTTGCGCAAGGGGATGAAAGAACCTGGACGAGATTCGAATATCCGGAAGAGGAGACAAATACCTCTGTTGCACTTTATGAAGCTCCACGGGGTTCTTTAGCCCATTTCGTAAGGATTAAGGGCAAAAAGGTTACTCATTATCAGGTTGTGGTTCCTTCAACGTGGAATGCTTCGCCTAGAGATGGGAAAGGGCAGAGAGGTGCTTATGAGGAGAGCTTGATTAATTTACCCGTGCCAGATTTAGAAGAGCCCTTAGAGATTTTAAGAACTGTTCATTCGTTCGACCCGTGTCTTGCGTGTGCGGTTCATGTTATTGATGTTGAATCTGGCAAAATGAAAAAGTTTAAAGTAGAGGTTTAAAATGAAGTTTTTCAAAAGAAAGTATGAATGGACTGTTGCAATAAGGCTTCTACACTGGATAACCTTTATCTCTATAGGTGTACTTGTCTTTACAGGTTTCTATATAGCGTGGCCTTTCTGGTTTACACATACCCCAGGTACAAAAGAAGCATATAACATTTTTTCCATGGCCAATGTTAGGCTGATACATTTTATTGCCGCTTTTGTATTTATATTTGCCATAATTTTGAGAATTTATTTAGCTTTTGTCTCTTGGGTAGATGCTGACTGGAAGGAGTTTTTGTTTAGATGGTTGAATGTAAGAGAATGGATACCTACATTGAAAAACTATTTAACGTTTAAACCATACGGTGTAAAGGGGTTAAAATCTAAGTACAATCCCGTTCAGTCACTCGCATATTTTGGCTTTATAATATTTTCAATCTTACAGATAATAACGGGACTCATTCTTTACACAATGAATGAAAATTCCATCCGTGGAGTAGCATGGGTGCAGAAGATATTTTTCCCAATTACTGAACTGTTCGGTGGCTATGCAGATGTAAGAATAGCCCATCATTTGATAATGTGGTTCTTTATAATTTTTGTTTTAGCTCATGTTTACATGGTAATAGCACATGATGTAGGAGAAAAAAATGGCTCACTATCCTCAATGTTTACAGGTTGGAAATTTGAGGAAAAAAAGAACAAGTAAAATTGCCATTGTTGGACTGGGGAACTTGCTATTAGCTGATGAGGGTTTCGGGGTTCACCTGGTCCGCTTCTTAAAAGAGAACTATGAATTCTCTAATGTTGATGTATTGGATGGTGGAACAACTGGTTTTCAGCTTATTGAGCATTTTATGATCTATGAGAACCTGATATTTGTGGACGCGTTGAGGGTAAATGACAAACCAGGTTCTGTGTATAGATTTCCACTGAGTGAGGTTCCACCTAATATAACATTTGTTTCGTCTGTTCATGAGATAGGCTTGGGGGATATATTGGGTCATGTTAAGTTAATGGGTATGGAAAAAAATGCAATCGTAGTTGGCATTGTGCCCTATGCTGTTACACCAAATGATTTGACTGTCAAATTGACTGATAAAATAAAGAATTTGCTTCCAAAAGTAGCTGACATTGTGCTTAATGAAGCAATGAGAATGGGCGGTGTGTATGCACGAAGGGGCAATAGCTGAAAGTATAGTGGATATATTAAAGCGGGTGAAGGCGGAGAGCTCTATAGACAAGGTAACCAAGGTTAGATTGAAGATAGGTATAATGTCAGGTGTCATGGTAGATGCGTTGCTTTTTGCACTTGAGGCGTTGAGGACAGAGGAAAGTATAATTAAAGAAACTGAATTTGAAGTTATTGAAACGCAGGTGAAAGCCAAATGCAATCTATGCGGTAAGATATATAGCTATAACGATTCAACAGATATTGTTATGCTTTGTGAGAGTTGTGGCATGCCCCTTGATATAGTTGAGGGTAAGGAAATGGAGATTATTGATATAGAGGGGGATTAAATGAAACGAGTAGCTGTTGAAAAGAAGATTTTAGAAAGGAACGATGAGAGTGCAAATAGGATTAGGAAAATTTTAAAGGATAAAGGTGTTTTTGCAATCAATATCATGTCATCACCTGGTGCTGGCAAGACAACGGTTGTTGAAAGAACTATAGACTCCCTGAAGAATAAATACAGAATATCGTACATAGACGGTGATTTAGATACAGACAGAGATGCTTCAAGAATTAGAGAGTTGGGTGTAGATGTTGTTCAAATTAACACTAGCGGAGCATGCCATCTTGATGCGGATATGGTTTTAAAAGCATTGGAAAAGGTATCTTTGGATTGTGACCTTTTAATTATTGAAAATGTTGGAAATTTGGTATGCCCTGCCACATTTGATATTGGAGCCCATAAAAATATTGTTATTTTGAGTGTGCCCGAGGGAGACGACAAGGTAAAAAAATACCCCGTGATGTTCAACATTGCTGATGTGGTTTTACTTAATAAGGTTGACCTCCTTAAATTTTTAAACTTCGATGTAGGTAAAGTCAAAAAAGAACTTAAAGATGTTAATCCAAAAGCAGAGCTGATCCAAATTAGTGCGACAAAGGGCTATGGTATGAGAATGTGGTATAGCTTTTTAGAAAGGCTCATTCTCCTATAATTTTAATCAGAACCCTTTTTCTCCTTTTGTGCCATCAAACTCACCGTAGAATATCTGTTCCCACGGGCCAAAGTCGAGCTTTCCATTTGTTATCTCAACAACAACTTCCCTACCCATTATCTGTCTTTTCAGGTGAGCATCACCATTGCTTTCACCAGTTCTATTGTGTCGATATGCTGATATAGGCTCATGCGGCGCCAGCCTTTCCAGCCAATCTTTGTAATCCTCATGGAGACCAGGCTCACCATCGTTTATAAAGACAAAAGCCATAATATGCATGGTATTAACAAGGCACAAATCCCCTTCACCACCACTCTCTTGAACAGCTTTTTTAACCTCTCTTGTTATATTTATAAACTCAACCCTGTTTTTTGCGTTAAGCTAAAGCTCTTTCCTGTAAGATTTCATTGTAATCTCCATTAACAAATTCTCGGCATTTTGTCTGTAGTCGGCATCCTTAAAACCCTTTTTGAGCCAAATTTCGTGTTCAGTATGACAAGTTGAGGGTTTTTGGAACTCACACGCCCTATTGTAACTGCACTTCTACCGAGTTCGTTGCTTTTAAGTATATCAAGTGCTCTTTCTTCATCCTTTTTGTCCATCACTATTACCATTTTACCTTCATTCGCAGCATAATACGGCTCTATTCCAAGTATTTCAGCAATAACCCTTACATCCTCCCTAACTGGTATTTTCTCCTCGAATATCTCAAAGCCAAAATCCCGCCTGTAACATAGCTCATTTAAACACATGGCAAGACCACCGCGCGTCGGGTCTCGCATAAACTTAATATCCACATCGGATTCAATCAGCGGCAGAATTAGGTCAGTCAGGCTTGAAACATCACTTTTTAGATCTGTCTCTAAGTTCAACTGTTCCCTTTCGTTAAGTATGGCAAATCCATGATCTCCGATTGTTCCTGTAACGATAATTCCATCTCCATCCTTGATATTTTTACCCTCTATGGGTCTGATGATTTTGCCTATTCCAGATGTATTTATGTAAACACCGTCACATTTGCCGTTCTCTACCACCTTCGTATCGCCGCATACTATTTCAACACCAGACTTTCTGGCTTCTTCTTTCATCGATTTCACGATTTTCTTTAGTTTTTCCATTTCAAAACCCGCTTCAATGATGAATGCACTCGATAAGTAGAGCGGCTTTGCACCTACGCATAATAGGTCATTGACGGTTCCAGAGACTGCAAGCTTCCCTATATCTCCACCTTTAAAAAAAAGAGGTTTTACCGAGTGAGAATCTGTTGTAAATGCTATATCTCCAAGTACTGCACTGTCTAAACCACTTTCTGCTTTAAACACATTTTCTATGAGCTCAAGTGTTAACTTTCCTCCAGAGCCGTGATCAAGTGTAATGTAGCTCATTCAATTCCCCCCCCATCGTACCAGTTTTTGCAAGTACCCTCATCAGATACCATGCACGGTCCTATTGGGTCTTCTGGCGTACACCGCTTGGCGTATAGATGGCATTCAAGCGGTGTTATGTTTCCAAGTATGACTTCTCCACACCTGCAACCCTTTTGATGCTCTATGAAGTTGTCCGGATATTTTATACCAAAGTTCTTTTTTGCATCGAATCTTGAATAGTTTCTATTGAGTTCATACCCTGTTTCGTTTATCTCTCCAAGCCCCCTCCAGATTGCACTATCTAAGAAGAATACCTCATTTAGTGCCTCTTGCGCTTTTTTGTTGCCCTCATAGTTTATCACCCGCTTGTATCCGTTTTCTACCTTTGGTGTGCCGCTGTTTATCTGTTTTAAAATTAACAGGATGGCAAGCAAAACATCTGCGGCTTCAAAACCTGCAGAAACACATGGAATACCAAAGTCTTTCACAAATCGTTCATAAACCTCCAATCCGGATATTGTAGCTGCATGGCCAGGCAAGATCAGTCCGTCCATGTTGATTTTTCCTGACTTTAAGAGAGCATAAACGCCTTTAGGAGTGTATTTATGTACGCTATATATGAAAAAATTGTCGGGAATATCCAAATCTATCAAAGCAGAAGCTGTAGGTGCTGCTGTAGTTTCAAAACCACAGGCAAAGAATATATTGGGTTTCTTGCTGCTTCTTGTCTGCTCTATTGCGTCAAATATGCTGTAAACCATTTGAATGTCGGCTCCCAATGAGTGTGCCTTTTGAAAGGATAATTTTGTTCCTGGAACTTTTAACATATCTCCAAAGGTTGTTATTCTCACATTCTCGCTTAGAGCTAAATCTATTATAGCATCTATATCCCTTGAACTTGTTACGCAAACGGGACACCCAGGTCCTGCTATGACCTTTATATTTTCTGGAAGCAGGTCCCTTAATCCGAATCTGACAATTGAGTTTTCGTGCGTGCCACATATGTGCATGATTTTGACGGTTCTATTAATTCTACTGCTTTCCTTATTTTTTATGGTTTCGGATAGTTTTTTTACAATTTCAGGATCGTTGAACACCTCAAGATCCATTTTCCTCTCCAAGCAAACACTGTTCTATGAGCTTTAAGTTTTCGTTTGCCTCTTCTTCCTCTATTTTCTCAATGGCACACCCAGCATGCACAATCACATAGTCTCCAACCTTTAAATCATCAATCATGTGAAAGAAGCAGTGGCGTTTAACACCCCCACCTTCCACAATTCCGTCTATGCCACTATCGTATATCTCCACAACCTTCATTGCAATCCCAAGACACATACTTAGCCCTCCATTTCCGCCAAATATATCTGACCTAAAGCTATCCCCCCGTCGTTTATGGGTGATTTTTCATTCCTGAATACCTTTAGGCTTTTATCTTCTAAATCCTTTTCCACCCTGCTTAGCACAATCTCGTTCTGAAACACACCACCACTTAAAACAACAGTTTTAATACCACTATCCTTTGAAATTCTCAAGGTATTTTTCACAATTGCATCTACAAATGTGTTATGAAATATTTTAGCATACTTTGGTTTGTTTATGTCTTTTAGAGATGCAATTTGTTCCATGGTAGGTTTGAAATCTATGTTGTAGTCATTTATTGAGTAATCAAATCTTACATTGGATCTATTTTTAAAAGCTTCATTCATAAGGCTTATGGCGGCTTCCGCTTCAAAGGTGCTAACGGTTTTTATATCAAGCAGGGCGCTTACCACATCAAAAAGCCTACCCGCACTACTCGTTTTTAAATTGCTTTTGATTTTTACGGCTTTCTCCATGAATGGGTATTTTTCAAATAGACTATGATTAAAGGCAATTTCTCCCATAATTTCGTATAACCATAAACATGCAAGTCTGTAGGGTTCCTTCACTCCTAAGTCACCGAAACCAAAGGGAAGATACTCTATGTGGCCTATTCTTTCAATTGTTTTGCCTATTTTTAAGAAGAACTCCCCACCCCATATATTACTATCATCGCCGTATCCCGTTCCATCGAGGATAACTCCAATTGCCTTTCCATCGATGTTGTTTTCAAACAGTACGCTTCCAAAGTGTGCTTTGTGGTGCTGAACCTTTTTTAGAATATCACCAAACTGCTTTTCTCCAAATTCTGTTGAAAAATACTCTGAGTGCTTATCGCACACCACCAATTCTGGTTCGAAGTTGAAAAATCTTAGCGTATCCTCAACCTTTTCCTCAAACCTTTTCAAGTTCTCGAATTCTGACAGGTCTCCTGTAAATTGTGAAAGTACAACCCTGTTTTTTAAGGCTATAGCAACATTGTTTTTCATATCAGCACCCAGAGATAGAACTCTCTTCTGAGTTTTCTTTAAAAACATGCCGGGTGCAAACCCCCTTGCATATCGAATTGTTAGCTGCTTATTGTTTACCACCTGCACAATGGAATCCTCAAGAGGCCTCAAGATTTTTCTGTTGTTTGTTAAAACTTTCCACACTCCCTGAAACTGTATTGCATCCTGGTCTCTGTAAATCAGGGGCTTTTCCGTTTCGTTTGCACTTGTTGCTACAATGAACTCTAAATTCGAGAAGTGAAAGATTAAAAGCTGCAGGGGTGCATAGGGTAGCATTACGCCTAAATAAGGGCTTCCCATTCTGACGTTTTTTAAGAATTCTGAATTTTTTGGTTTTAAGAAAACTATTGGCCTTATTTGGCTTGTCAAAAGCTTATTTTCTTTCTCGTTTAAATAACAGTGTTTTTTAACAGTTCCCAAATCCTTCGCAATAACAGCAAACGGCTTATTTGTTCTGGACTTTAATTTGAGCACCTTTTCGACAGCTTCTTCATTTTTTGCATTACAGACCAAATGATACCCACCTATGCCTTTGACCAAAGCTACTCCGCCGTTTTTTAAATATTCTGACAATACTCTTATTGCTTCTCGGTTTTTATACAACGGTTTTCTATTTACCACTAAAAAGTAATCTGGTCCACAACTGTGACAACAAATCGGCTGTGCATGGAATCTTCTGCTTTTTGGATCTTTGAACTCTGCCCTACATTGATCGCACATTGGAAAGTGCTTCATAGTTGTTTTGTCTCGGTCATAGGGTGAGCCTGATACGATTGAATACCTTGGCCCGCAGTTAGTGCAGTTTATAAACGGATACATATATCTTCTATTACTTGGATTTAATAGCTCTATTGCGCATTCATCGCAGACACCCAAATCCGGTGGGATAGAAACATCCCCAACACTGCTTTCTGTGGGTTTGATGAAAAAGTGTGTAAAAGCTCTTCTTTTTATTGGAAAGTTTTTTATCGACAGGTATTCTATTTGAGCATTTGGTGGTTTATTGTTTAAGATTAGTTTCTCAATTTCCTCTTTATTAAGGTTTGTCTCAAGGTATATTTTTACGCCTTGCTGCGTGTTTTTAACCCAACCCGTCTCTGTTTCGAAAAGACGAAAGATAGTGGGCCTAAAGCCCACCGATTGAACGATACCCTTTATCTCAATTATGTAGGCTTTCACTTTATATTTGCCGTCAACACCCTCTTATAATAAAAGTAAGCATAACCCCAAGCAGTTATCATTATGCCTACTGTTACAATTCCCAAAACCTCAAAGTTTAAGTTGTTGATGAAACTGAAGAATGAGTTGTTGAGATTGACCTCTTGAGAGAGAACCTGAATCCACTCTATTGTTCCAATGGCAAGGGCAACAAAGACACTTGTTCCTGTAATGATGAGGTTGAAGAAGAGCTTCCTCAGAGCATCCATCATTGCCCAGTCGTATATCTTCATCATAACAAGACCGTCCAATGAGTCCATTAGACTCATACCTGCAGTAAATAGCAATGGAAAAGCAACCACACCCCACAGTGGCAGGGTTGCATTCTTTGCCATGGCGGCTGAAATGCCAAGGATTGCAATCTCTGTTGCCGTATCAAAACCAAGGCCAAAGAGAAAACCAACGGGATACATCTTGTAGCTTGCATCTATCCTCTTGT
>JALVTR010000038.1 GCA_027035885.1 Desulfurellales bacterium | reverse complement strand
CTTTGCGCCAACTGCTAATGTTGCCTGCATTACGATTTGATTTCTCTTGAATTCTGTGAAGACATTGGCAATATTAGCGTCTTCTAATTCAGAAATGGTTTTGGAATTTGATAGCTTTATGTAGTTTACCCTGCTTTTTGCAAGTTGGAATCTGTTTGTGCGTGCCCCGATTATGGCTCTCGATGACAATACTTGATTCAAAGCTTTTTCTACCTTGCCTAACGATTGTTCTACTGTGTTTGATAATTTTACTGAAAAACTATCGCCTTCTTCTAATATTGCTGGTGCACCAGAGATGGTTGGTGGTATGAGACTTAACTTTACTCCCGGTATACCATTCACAGTTCCGTTAAAATTGCTATCATCTGCATCCCTTGTTTGTATGACTATGTTGTTTAAGCCGTTAATTAACTTATCCGCAAGATCATTTGGATTTGATGATGAAGTGTTTTCCATGTTGTAAATTGTTGTCCCTTCTATTTGGTCAATGGAATCAACCCTTGAAAAGTCTATTTGTTCATCAGGGTTTTTGGGTGTAACTGTTTTTATGTCATAGTAGTAGCTATTGGATCCTGTTCTTACTATTTTAAGGCCAACTACAGCTACGACTTTACCTTCTTCATTTGTCACTTCAAACATTCCTGCAGTTTTGGTTTGTCCAATACCTAAGCTATCGGCCACTGTTTCTATTTGATTTTTATTGATTGAAGTAAAATGTGAGTTATTGATGTTGCCAACTTTAGCAACTTTTATTGTCCATGTTTCATCTTTATCACCTAAATATTGACCGCTGAGCTTTGCTGAGAATGTGGAAATATCCTGCCATGGTGATGGTTTTCCTATTTGGTTCAACGAATGTGGATTTCTTAGGGCGTAACTTGCATCTCTTAAAGTTTTAAACGTATCTATACCTTGACCCAATTTTGATACGTTAAATACTCCAAATATGTTAGGTTTTACAGTTCCGCTTTGCGTGGTTACTTTGAAGCTTAAATTAAATTTACTTGTAGATGGTCGTTTGTCAGCAAAATAAATATGGCCATCTTTTACATAAGCATCTATATCTTTAAATCCTCCGCTGCCTCCGTGGCTTTTTTCAACAAAAGAACCAAATATAGGGACTTTGGAGTTTTCAGTGAAGGCTTGTATTGATAGCTTGCTTGAGCCAGAATCGTTATCTTCTATTACGATTTTTCCGTGTTGTACTGAAGTTGTAACATTAAGATGTGAAGATATGGAAGCTGCTATATTTGAGAGCGTAGTATTGCTATTTAAAGATATGTCAAAAGACACTTGATTTCCGCTGTGATTAAATCCATCAATTGTGAGTGTAGAACCTAATGCAGCTTGAATATTTGGGTCGTTTATTTCAGAGAGTGTTGTAGATGCTGTTACAAGTTGCCCCTCAAAAGTTGTGAATGTTTTGTTTGTGTTGAGTATTTCCACAGAATCTAAGCTCTTGACATAGCTTGTTAAACTCCCTATGCTTGTTGTGCTTGTTACTGTAAATTCACCCTTTACAACATTGCCATTATGGTCAGTGCCTTGAATTTCAATTTTATCATTAACGTCAAGTTTGTATCCTGTCTCCGTAGAGACCTTTTTTATTGCATCTGCCAACGTTGGGTCTAAATCTATATTAACAAGTTTTGTGGATTCTGTAATCGGATCTTGAGTTGTATCGTCGATAAGATGATTGTCATTTTCAAGTGTTTGATTAGACGGTTTAAATATCTGTTTTGCCGTTAAGTTTATTGGGCTTGTCAGTTTGTCTGAATACTCTATGTCCTTTTGTCCATCATTACCCATGTAGACATCTTGGCCACCAGATTTGTAGTATATGGAAACGTTTGCATTGAGGTTTGATAGGTTTACATTAGGCGATGCCAAGTCAATTTTTATTTTTAATCCTCTTCCTGTATTTATCCACCCATCGTTTAAAATTTTTTCTTTAACTCTTGGATTATTTAGGTTTATATAATCACCTAACTCATTACCTCCAGTATCGGATTCATCCGAAGAATCCGCATCTATTGGCACTATATTGTTTTGATTTGAAGGATCACCTTTGTATAAGTAAAGTTTACCGCCATTTATTTTTATTTGGTAGTTTCCAGATTCTAATCCATTGATGTCGGAGAAACTTTCCCCTGTAGCTATTTTTATATCTGTTATATTGTTTCCTTTTGTTAAGCTGATTACACTTGCCTCGTTATTTATGTCTTGAATAGGTTTTGTGTTAGTTTTGGAGCCAGAAAATAGGTATTTACCTTGAAAAACAGTGTTTGCAGAATCAACTAATTCACCCTTTATTGCATCTATGTTCTCAGCGATTGCTGTTCTGCTCTCCACGTCGTTGTTTACTGTATTTGCACCTTCAACGAGTAATGTTCCTGCTTTATGAAGTAAATTATCGGCATTTGAAAGGGCTGTATCCTCGGCGTCTAAGAATGCATTTGCTGAATTTATATTTGTTATGTATTGGTCGAAACGTGAGTTGATGTCTTTTAGAGATAGAACTTTGGATAACGCTATTGGATCGCTGTCTAAATTCAAAAGTCTTTTCCCACTTGCCATTTCCTCGTTGTTTATATAAACTTTCTGGTTAATTTTGTTTATATTGAATAAAAAGTTGTTAAATAAAATATTATCTGTGATTCTCATTTTTCAAACCATGTTTATAAGTGTTTCTGTTAATTGGTCGACAACTGAGATGTATTTTGCATCGGCTTGGTATGCCGTCTGAAATTTTATTAAATTTGCTGCTTCTTCATCCAAAGATACACCTTCTACTGATTGTTGTGTGGTTTTTAACTGCTGATAAACCGCCTGTTTTGCATTGTATACCTCATTGTACCTTTGCTTTGTTGAGCCAATAGTCCCCAAGAATGCGTTGTAATATTCGTCAATCGTTTGCGTATTGTTCACCATGACTTTATCAAGTTGCACCTGAGCAATAGCTTCGGCGTTTGAATTATCACCTGGATTTAGAGATTTGCCAGCTGCTACTTTACTTGGGTCATCCTGCAATACCTGATTTACATTTATGTCGCTTGCGCCATGTCCTGTAAAGAATGTGTTTATACCGACAGCTGCTAAGAAGTTTGATGAGTCATACGTAAATGCAAACTTATAACCATTCTCTGCTGTTATTTGAACGTTTCCAGCAGGTGATACACTCATCTGTGCATAGCCTTGTAATAACTTGTTAAATCTGCCAATAATGGAGTTCGTATCGTTGTCATTTTCCTTTATCAGATGGTCGTCTGCGTTTACAGGTACTGTAAACGTCCCAACGTCATTTC
This sequence comes from Desulfurellales bacterium, assembly GCA_027035885.1. Lineage (GTDB taxonomy): Bacteria > Campylobacterota_A > Desulfurellia > Desulfurellales > Hippeaceae > Hippea. The sequence continues at coordinate 7,600 of JALVTR010000038.1, read as the reverse complement.
CGTTTTGGTCAATGACCTTAACTTTGAAAGAACCGGTTTTAACTGCCATATTCAAGCCGCTTGCTTTAGGTATGCTTAAAGCAGCTGTTGGAATAGCATTGTATGTTCCTTCAACTTGCGTGTATGCAGTTAGACCTGAACCGGCCGAATGTAGTTTGTTAACTTCCTGAATTAATGTTGTTGCAATATTGTTTATGTCGTTTTGATATTGAGGTATAATTTTATCTCTCATATACAAAGTTGAGCCTAAAGTTCCACTTGTGATTTTTTGTGTAATATCTGTTTTGTTTCCAGATGCATCAGTGAAGTATATTTTGTTGTATTTTGCACCTTCTAATTTTGCTGCTTCTAATTGATTGTAATCTTTTCCGGACACGAGGGGCATTCCACCTATAAGTATTGTCATTTCAGGTTTTGTGCTTTGATTATATGAACCTTCCAAGATTGTTACATTTGCTAAACTTGTCAGTTTTTCTAAAAGTTCACTTCTTTCGTCTCTTAATGTGTTAGCATGATCTTTACTGCCTAACTCTGCTTTTGCTATTTCATAGTTTAGTTGAGCAATTCTCTTAGCGTATGAATTTATTTGTGTAACTACGTACCCTGTTTGATCATCCAATCCGTTTCTGATTTGTTGCAAGGATGAATTTGCATCTCTTATGGCTTTTGATAAGGTTAATCCCTTTTCTATAACCTGCTGCCTTGCTGTTTCTAAATCTGGGTTTAGGCTTAAAGCATGCCATGCGTTAAAAAACTGTTCCATAGCACCCTTTAAACCTACGCCGTTTTCCTCGTTGAATACACTTTGTATTTCATCCATTGTATTGTTGAGTTTATTGTAATAGCTCATTTCTTCGTTTGCCGTTCTCACTCTTTTGTCTATCAAAGTATTTCTTGTGCTTATTATTTGGCTTACCTTGGCACCAGTACCGAATACACCTGCATATGATACCATAGGCATTGAAGGTAGTATATCCACCCTTTCTTCTGAGTAACCGGGTGTATTAACGTTTGCTACGTTGTTACCTATTACATTAATTGCAGTTTTGGATACGTATAACCCACTGACGCCTATGTTTAGTGCATCGAAAATACTTGGCATCTACACCCTCACGCTCATAATTTGCGCTTCTATGTTTGTTTTTGCATCTTTGTCGTAGTTTGCATTTGAAAAAAAGCTGGCGTAGATGTTTAGAAGTCCAGTAAAAAACTCTACATGTTCTTGTGCTATCATTTTGTTTATGTCGCTTTTTAGTCTAAATTTATCGAGTATGAATTTTAATTTACCGTTCAGAACCCTGATATCGTCTACAAAATTCTTTTCGCTAGCAAAAAATAGAAATTCATTTATGGTATTAACTCCATTTCTTGTCAGTATTTTTTTGAGTTGTCCTTCTGACTCTTTTATTCTGTTTGCCAGTACTTGTTTTTGTTCAATCACGTCAATTAATTTGTCGCTATCCACTTTTATTAAATGTTCCCTTTCTTTATCTATTAGCTCGATGGCGTTTTGGTAGACGGTAATAAGCTCACTTAGCACATTTCTTATTAAAATTAAATCGCTACTCACCTTTCCACTCCTTTAAGATTGACTTTGCAATCTCATCGATTGGTGGTTTGTATGTTCCATTTTTTACTTGAGCCTTCACCTTTGCCAATTTCTCTGCTTTTGTATCTTCATTACCTAAAAGCTCCGACAATAACTTTGCCTGCGGCGATATTTCTACTTTATCAACTTCGCTTTTACTTACCTGTTGTGTATTTTCTACAGTACTTTCGCTAATATTAACCGGTTTAGTTTTCCCTGCTTTTGATTGCTTTATATATTTCTCTAACGCCCCGTCAATGTAGGTTCCTATTTTCATGTTACACCTCCATTGTTTCTTATATCTAAATCGGCATATTCACCCCAAACTTTAGTAATTTTCATTAGCATAAGCAAGAACTTTCTTTACATAATTTTGAGTTTCTCTAAATGGTGGAATGCCATTAAACTTCTTAACATTTTCGGGGCCTGCATTGTATGCAGCAATAGCCTTTTTGTAATCCTTAAATTCCTTAAGTAGTTTAGCAATATATTTAGCTCCACCCATAATATTTTGTTTTATATCAAAGATATTTTTAACGCCCAGTTCGAGGGCTGTTTGAGGCATAAGTTGCATTAGACCGATTGCTCCTGCTTTGGATACAGCATATGGATTGAATGATGATTCTGTTTTTATAATGCCGTACAACAACTTTTTTGGTACGTGAAATCTCTTTGATGCTTCATCTACAGCCTTTTGTATTATTCTCATTTTTTCATTACTTTTAGAGAGAGATTTAAATTTTGAAGGTAGATTAAACTTGTTTTCTATGTGTAGCTTTATTGGTTTTTTGTTTAGTTGCTTAGGCACTTTCGTTTTATACGTTACGTACTTTTTTAATGAGTCAAATAATGTTTTGCCAATTGAGAAAGGTGAATTCTCTGCTATTTTTTGGCTTAAAGCGTTAATGTAGAAAAACTTGTAAATGGAATTCTCAGCGTTGTTTTTTATAAGAGGACTTTGTGGTATGGTTTTTTCCATTTCATTGAGTAGTTGGGATATAAACAGTGCTTCAAACTCTATGCATGCCTTTTTTAAACGATACACATTTTCTACATTTGTTATCTTGTTTTTTATCGGAATGTAACTTATCTTGTTCAACATCTTACATCATCTCCAAATCTGCATTTAAAGCTCCAGCAGCTTTTAATGCTTGGAATATTGCCATCATATCTCTTGGCGTTGCACCAGCTTTGTTTAAAGCCTGAACCAGTTGGGATACAGTTGCTCCTTTTGGGAACGTCAAAAATTTCCCCTTGCTTTCTTTAACAGAAACTTTGTTATTTGTAACTGTTTTTGTTTTGCCACTAGCTAATGGATTGGGTTGTGATACGGTTTTTGTGCTTGTGATGGTGATAGTTAGGTTTCCGTGTGATATACTTACAGGTTCTACTGTTACATTTCCACCTACAACCACTGTTCCTGTTCTTTCATCCAAAACCACTTTAGGCACAGATATTTGATTTACTGATAATTGGTTTATTTGGGATATAAGCTCGACAACATCACCTTTGTATAATGGTGGGACTATTACTTTCACGCTTCCACCATCTGCAGGGAATGCTATTTGTCTTCTGTAGAATTTGTTTATCGTTTCTGCTATACGTGTTGCCATTGTAAAACTTGGCTGTTTTAGTGCTAAGACGAAACTACTTTTTGAATTTATATCTACATTCACTTGGTTTTCTACAATGGCACCATTTGGAATCCTGCCAACAGTAGGGTGATTTTTCCTTACTTTTGTACCACCGGCTCCCACGTTAAATCCGCCAATTGATATAGGACCTTGAGCAACGGCATACACTTTGCCATTAGGACCGTAAAGTGGTGTCATGATAAGTGTGCCACCTTGCAGGCTCTTTGCATCTCCGATAGACGATACGATAACATCAATCTTGTCTCCTTGTTTTGCAAAGGGTGGAAGGTTTGCCGTGACCAAAACTGCAGCTATGTTTTTAACCTGCAAACTCTGTATGTTAGATTGAGAAAGTGTTACCCCGAAACGTTTTAAGGCGTTAACTATGGAATGAATCGTGAAATACGCGCTTGTCCCATCGCCAGTTCCAGCAAGACCAACCACAAGGCCATATCCCACAAGTTGGTTATATCTTACACCAACAACGTTAGTTAGGTCCCTTATTTTTACTTGAAATGCATAACTGTTCATGGAAACTAAAAGCACAATTGTTATTAAGAAAACCTTTTTCATTATGTTACCTCCTTAGAACGGCTTGATTATGTTCCATAGTTTTACAAGCCATCCCTCATTCCTAGTTGAGCTTACAATGCCTTTTCCGTTGAAGAATATTTTTGCATCTGCAATATACGATGAATCTATTGTGTCATTGTTTGAAATTTGGTCAGCGTCTATGATACCCGTGATTATCAATGTGTTTTCTTCTCCATTTGTAAATACTTGTTTTTCTCCTCTGATGAATAATCTGTGATTTGGCAATACCTTAACTACTCTCGCGGTGATTGTTGCTATAAGTTTGTTGTTAACTTGATTTTCCCCACTGCCCTGGTATTGATTGTTTGAAGCAGTGTCTAATATGCCATTTTTACCTGCATTCTTTCCACCCAACGTTTTAAATCTGTTTAGGATTCTATTTTGGAATCCAAGTAAAGTACTTAAGCCAGCGGACATACTTGAACTTGTTTGGGTTTTGAGGTTTGATGAATATTGGCTCGATGCTTGCTCTTGAACCACTATTGTTACTATATCTCCTACGTGTCTTGCTTTAACATCTGAGAATAAATTTTCCGATGTTTGAGTCCACAACGATCCTTCATGATGGATAGGTTGTTTTACTGCTGAAGGTTGTTCTCTTACATATTCTGGCATTTCCGCGTATTTTCTTGCAATATTAGTTGTTGTGCATCCAGCTAAAACTAAAGCTACTAAAGCAAATAAAACAAGTCTTCTCACTACTTCCCCTCCATTTTCGCTCTCGATTGTTATGTAGCAAAAAATATTCCAGGTTTATATCAGACGCTGGATTATTTTTAAGGCTTCTTTCTTTGTCTTCAAGACACCTATGAGTTGAAGTTTCTTTATTTGATTCAAGATTTTTCTTATTTTGAGTCTATCTATGTTTGGATAGTTGTTTATTATGTCGTGTCCATCTATTAATGTTTTTCCTTTTAGTTTTTGCTCTATGGAATAGTAAAATTGGGTCATTTCCTTTAAAAATGTTGAATACACTTCCTTTTTTAATGCACTAATCTTTCCTTTCGCTAATGTGTCTGCTAAAGCAAAAAGCAATAAATCTATGCCGTGTTCTCCGTAGCGCATGAAAAAATCAATTTTTGTTAAATCATCTAACTCGCCCATGCTCCATATTTTATATAAGTTCGACGGTTTTATATGATTTTCTATAAAGAATTTGGTTAATTTTGATATTTTCTTTCCAAAAGGGTATATATTTGCGTACTTTTCAAATATCTCAGAACTTTTTAGTTCGTGTTTTGGAAACCTTGTAACCCCATCCACGACTATCTTTGTAAACGGCTTACCAGAATCGTGGAATAACGCTGCAAGCTTAAGTGCTGGCATTAGCGTGTCTCTTTCCGCTGCTAAGTGCACTAAGTATTTTCTATACGTTTTTCCCAGAATTTTTTGTATTCTCTCTATAGCCCATTCTATGTAATTGTATACGCTTAAGGAATGAGTTTTTACGTCGTATAGGTGTTTTAAGCTTTGCAAACATCCGTTTGTTAGAGACAAATCATCAAATAAGGTATCAATGAGACCAACCTTGTCCATGAGTAACAGGTATACAAAAGTTTCGTTAAAATTAAAGAATAGCTTTAATTCCTCAGTTATACGCTCCGCTGATACCTTTTTTATAAGAAACATTTTATCTGAGAACAATTTCAGGGTTCTTGACTCAATATCAAAGCGAAATAGAGCAGCTAATCTAAAACCCCTTAAAATTCTTAGAGGGTCATCATTTATTGAGTTATCTGTATTTGTTTTAATAGTATTTTTTTCAATGTCATTAATGCCACCTAAAGGATCAATTAATCTGCCTTTTTCTAAATCGTATGCTATGGAATTTATGGTGAAATCTCTTTTCAGTAAGTCTTCTTCTAAGCTTGAGCTTCTTGGTTCAGAAATATCTATAGTTTTAAGGCTACAGAAAATCCTATAAGTGGTTATTTTTTTTGTATATTTTATTGCTTTGCATATTAATTCTGAGCCTATTGCATGAGCAAATTTTTCTAAGTTTCCAAAAACAACAAAATCATAATCATTTGTTTGCTTGTTTAGAAGCGCATCTCTTACAGCTCCGCCAACAAGGTACGCTTTCACACCGCATCTTTTTGATATATTTATAATCTGCTCTAAATATGGATCTCTTTTAATGATATCCATGGTCAACTTATAAAAAGTTTTAAAAAGTCAATCTTTTTTAACTATTTTCTTTGTTTCCTATGCTATGTAAAATTTCCAATGGTATAGGTAAAATGGTTGTTGTGTTGTCTTTTGATGCTATTTCGTTCAGCGTTTGCAAATATCTAAGTTGTATTGCCTGTGGATATTGTGAAATTATCTCTGCTGCCTCTCTGAGTTTTTGTGCAGCTTGGTACTCACCCTCTGCTGATATAATCTTTGCCCTTCTGTCCCTTTCTGCTTCAGCTTGATGAGCCATTGCACGTTGCATATCTTGTGGTAAATCTATCTGTTTTAGTTCTACAAGAGTAACTTTTACGCCCCAACTATCAGAATGCTTGTCTAAAATTTCCTGAATTTCAGTATTTATCTTTTCCCTTTCTGATAATAATTTATCAAGCTCGCCCTGACCACATATACTCCTTAGTGTAGTTTGTGCTAACTGTTCTATGGCATAGTAATAGTTATTTACCTGTACAACGCTTTTTACTGGATCAATTACTTTAAAATATACAACAGCACTAATCTTTATAGTTACATTGTCTTTTGTTATAACGTCTTGAGGCTGGATTTCTACGGTCATTAGTCTCAAATTGACCTTTATCATACTGTCAATGATTGGCCATAAGAAGAAGATTCCAGGTCCTTTTGCTCCGACGACCCTACCAATTCTAAATATCACAGCCCTTTCATACTCTTTAACAACCCTTACTGACATAAGTAAAATCACAATAAGAATGACAAAAATTATAAACAAAAACATGTTACACCCCTTTCTTTACCTTTAATTTTAAGGATTCTTGATTAATTATTTTTACTGTTTCACCCTTTTCTATTCTTTCATTGGAGACAGCTGTCCACATTTCCCCATCAACCTCCACTATACCTACTTTACCTTTATCTATCGTTTTTATGCATTTTGCTTTTTTGCCTATTAGGATTTTTTCGCCAATAATTGGCTTTTTCTTATGGGCCTTCCAGGCTAATATTATTATCACAACGCTTAAGGCAAAAAGGACAATAAATGTTGGTACAGTTATGCTAAGAAATATTGTTGGTACGGGCACACGCCAGATAGATAGGAGAACCATAGCCGTAAGAAACATAACAATGCCGCTAAAAGCTAAAACACCACCGGAACTTATGATTATTTCTATCATTGTCAAAACAATCGAGAAGATGATTAAAAATTCTATAAACGCACACATACAGTGTAACTCTATCCTATAAACAATAAAAATTCAATTTTTTATTTGACTTGTGTAATTGTTTTTGAAAAATAGAATTAGTGGTTAAGGTAGTTGTGGATAAAAGTAACTTTCATCAATTTAAAACTCCGATAAGCGTCGGTAAAATACTGAAAAAGTTGGGATTTTTACCGTCAGAGGTGTTGGTTATTAATGGAGATAGGCTATTAACAAGGGATATTGTAATAAGGGATGAACAAGAAATAAAAATTAAAACGGTGTACTCTAAGGGTTAAATAACAGCTATCAAAAACCTATCCTTTTCTCTTTAAACCTATTGACTTTTAAGTAGGTTTTTGATATAATATTAGCATGAATAAAATGTTAAGCGTTTCTGAGGCTGCCAAGATACTTGGTGTATCTATATCAAC
>JALVTR010000037.1 GCA_027035885.1 Desulfurellales bacterium | reverse complement strand
GGTTTATCTTTTTTAAAAAGGTGGGGTTGACCTACTAAATCATCGTAACTTTCTACGTTATCTCCTTTGGTTGTCATATTATCCAACACCTAAAATTTACTCTGGTCATATTAATTCTATACACCAAAACAAGCTTTTTTTCAAGAAACGATTGACAAATGCAACTTTATAAAAAGAGGTAAGCCTATTACAATTTCAGGACTGTATTAGGCTCGTATTACGTAAGATTTAATACTTTACTTTTAAACCTAAATATATAAACTTATTTTTATGAAAGGCAATTTCAGGATAAACATCATTGCAGTTTCTGCCTTATTTTCAATAATACTTATCACCATAGTTTATTTTACATACCAACGTAATATAAACATACTAAAAAAAGAAATATTAAAAGAATACCTATCTGTATATATAGATACGCGCAAAGATCACTTGGAAGATTTGGTAAATCATGTTTACATAGATATTGGTGCAAAAAGGAAAAACCTAAGAATCGATATAGAAAAGGAATTAGACAGCTACATAAACATAGCTGAAAATATAGCAAGTAGTTTAGATGAAAGCACAGAAATACCCACAATCATAAAAAGTATAAACAAAGGGCTTCGTGGAAAGCATATCAGAATATTTATAATCGATGGAAAATCCAAAGCTTTTATAGTGAAACCAAACTTTAACATAGATGAAAAGACTTTACTAAGCGATGAAAACCCAGAATTCGTATCAAAATATACGTTGTACAAATCCAAGGAATGGATTATAGGGGCAGTTGCAGATTATGGAAAATTTGAAAACGATTTAAAAAAGTATGTGCTTAATAGGCTATATCACTTTAGGTATGGATTGAAAAAAGAAGGGTACTTCTTTGTTATATACGTGCAAAAGAAAAACGGAGGAATTATAACCAAAAGACTACTCAATCCCAATAAACCGATGAATGATATAGATAAACCTGTACCGTTAGGATTAAGGGGTGCAAAGGGTAACCAGTTTTTTAAAGGTATGGTTGAAAAATGCTTCACTAAAGGTCAAGGTTTTGAGCAATACTATTTCAGAATAATTGGCACAAACAAGGTAGCAAAAAAGATATCCTTCGTTAAATACTACAAGCCTTGGCACTGGATGATAGGTACAGGGTTTTATGTTACTGTATTTGAAAACCAGCTAAAGAAGAGAGATAAAATACTGAATGCTATAATGTCAAAAAGAAATAAATGGTTTTTGCTTATACTTATTCTATCATTTGGTCTCATGACATCTATCTTTATATACCTGATATCCTTGTCTATAATGGAAACGAATAAATATATAAAAAGAATTAAAGAAGATAACAAGTTTAAGCAAAAACTCATCTACATGATACCAAACCCAATGTTTTTCTCGGATGAAAAGGGAAATATTTTAGAGTGCAACGAGGATTTCAAAGAACTGTTTGAGATAAAGGATACAGATGAGTGCAGCTCCTCCAGAAATGAGAAACTCAAAAACTTAGAAAACAGACTAAAGCAAATATTTGAAAAATCCAAACTAAGTCACAAAGAAATACCAGAATCAATAGAAATAGAGATGGAAATAAAGGGAAAAGAAAAGAGAATTTTAGAGATGTACATATCTCAACTGCAATACAAAGAAAAGTTATCTGGTTTTGTTTGCATTTTAATAGATATAACTGAAAAGAAAGAGAACCAAGAAAAACTTTACAGGGCATCTATAAAAGACGAACTAACAAGCGCATTCAATAGAAGATATTTAAAGAATCTATTCCCAACAGAGCATAAAAAGGCTCAAGATAAAGACTATAAAATATCGCTAATAATGTTTGACATAGACTTCTTCAAAAAAATAAACGATACATATGGTCACGATGTTGGGGATAAAGTCCTAACAAAAGTTGTGAAAATAGCGGAAAAACACATAAGGAAAGAGGATTTTCTCTTTAGGATAGGTGGAGAGGAATTTGTAATAATGCTTGCCGGTGCAGATAAGAATAAAGCTTATCAAATAGCAGAACAGATAAGAAAGGATATAAAGGATTATACCTTTAAAGAAGGCTTTAATGTGACCGTGAGCTTCGGCGTAGCAGAGACAAAAGAAGGGGATGATTTAGAAAGTGCTTTGAAGAAAGCAGATAAAGCTTTGTATGAATCTAAAAATTCAGGAAGGGGTAGAACGACTCTTTTTTAAAAACTTTTCGGTCATTTCGATCCCGCCCCACATTTTGTGTAAACCCTCCTAACTCACAGTTAATACCAGATAAGTCTGATGACTTATTCGGTATTGAATATTAAAATAAAGGCGGAAAGCTTTTTTGCTTTACGCCAAACAAGAAAGAGGATTTATCTATGCTTGTGAACAAGGAAGAGATAACGAGAAAAAGTTGACATTATCCAGATTGACAAAGTCTCTTTTTGAACATATACTCAATTCGTGATGATTGAAAAGGAAAAATGGCTCTTTAGATCCGTCATATTGAATGTAATACTCGCTCTCTCTAAACTTACTGTCGGTTTTATATCACAGAATAACCTTATAGTCGCAGATGGAATCCATAGCGTATCAGATGTTGTAAGCTCAACCTTTATTTTGATATCCATAAAAATATCTGGAAAGAAAAGTGAAAGATTTCCTTACGGATTACATAAGGTTGAGGATTTAGCTTCATTGATTGGTGGTCTTATAATACTTTACGCTGCTTTTTACATTTTCAGAGAAGCTTTAGTAAAAAATCATCCCTTAACTTCAAACTTTAAAACAACATACTTAATAATTTTTCTCACTCTCATTCTTTTAAGCCAATCAACTTTTGCTATCTTTGAATCCAAAGCATCAAAGAAACTTAACTCACCTGGTGTGAATACAGATTTACTTGATTGGTCGTTAGACGCCGGGAGTACCATGATTGCACTCTTGGGCATAATCATGCATCACTTTGGAATAATGCACGCTCAAAGGGTGGCTATGGCAATTATAGCTTTAATAATCTCGAAAGAGGCGTTAGAGACTATAAAGAATTCACTATTTACCTTGCTGGACGCTTCAATCGACAAAAAAATTGTCGAGAAGGCCAAAAGCATCATAATGTCTCATCCGGCTGTAGACAATTTAAAGACAATATACATAAGGCGAGCAGGAAGCATATACATTGCGGATATCACGCTACAAATTAAAGAAAGAAACATGTTCATTGCACACGACACGATAGATACAATAGAGAAAAAGCTCAAAGATGAAATCCCTGGATTAGAGATAATTACATTGCACTACGAACCATCTACAGACAAACCTCAGAAAAAAGCCGTACTTTTGGATGAAAATGGAAACATAGCAAAAAGAATAAGGGATGTTACAAAGGTAAAAATTTTAACAAAAACGAAGGACGGGAAAGACATTGAATACACAATAGATAATGCGTTCTACGGAAGAGGTAAGGGGCATTCATTGAAACTTTTAACTTGGCTTGTAAAAGAAGACTTAAGTGAAGTCGTCTTCAACCCCATCAGCTCACAGAGAGAAAGCACCAAGCTTTTTGAAATGTTGGGTATAAAAATAGTAAATAAACAACTAAACAAAGCTACTGATAATTAACATAAAAAACATCTCTTAATGTAGACGATCATATGTAAACTTTTCTTTTAAGTCTAAAATTTTTAGCAATGCGGGAGCCATATCACTTCCTAATTCCAACAATTTATCATACTGTTCAATAACTTTATCGCTCTCATTATTCATGGCATAAAGAATACCCAAGTTGTAGTGCGCAGATTCGTTGTATGGATTAAGTATTACAGATTGATTCAGGTATTTTATTGCTTCATTTTTGTTTCCAACCTCAATATATGCAACACCTAAATTAGAATAAATATTGCTATCCTCAGGGTCGAGTTGCAATGCCACTTTATAAGATTCAATGGACTTATCGAACTCCTCGTTTGCAAAATATGCATTGCCTAAATTAACAAAAGCTTCCACGCTCTCCGGTTCCAACTTAATCACTTTTTTATAATAAACTATCGCATTCCTCATATCGTTTTTTTCGTAATACGCATTACCAAGGTTTAAAAAAATATCGAGTAGAATATCGTCATTAACACCTAAATTTAGAATTCTGTTCAGTGTATCAATTTCATCATCGAAAAGCTCAAATTTATGGTATACAAAAGCAAGCATTAGCAAAACATCAACTTCTTTTGCATTTCTCTCCAAAGCTAAATCACAATAATACTCAGCTTCTTCAAAATCGTCCATCATTGCATAACAATAGGATAAATCCAAATAGGCGTCGATAAAATTACCATCTTCTTTAATCGCGTTAAGTAAATAGACAACAGCTTTTTCATATTCTTCGTTTTCTATACATTTATGACTCTTCTTATAAAGCGCCCTTGACAATTCAAGCATGTTTAATTATACAATTTAAAAAGCAAATGACAAACGAATTTAGGTACAACGAAAAAGTTTATAATTTTTATAATTTTTTGATATAATTTTAACGATTAGTTATGGGGGTGTAATGTATGGTTAAAAAACTATTTATATTTACGGGAGTAACATTTATATTATTTTTGATAGGGGGTATAGTTTGGAATCAATTGGGCATTGAAGGTTTTTTCTGGTATTTTGTCATAGGCCTTACTGTATTCGCCGGAAGTAACTTTGCTTACTATTATGTTATATTGGTCAAAGGCATTCAAAATATTAACGGAAAATTAGAAAATCTGCTTAAAACAGAAAGAGTGGACTTAAAAAAAGAAATAAAAACTCCCCTTTTACCGTTTTTATCATCTTTCCTAAAAAAATTTAATGGAATGCTATCTGAAACATTCAAAAAATTATTGACTGCCGCAGGAAAGGCTACTGTATTCAATGCGAAATTCAATTTTGAACTTCAAAAGGCAATTAATGAAATAAACGAAAATATGAAAAACTTTGAAGAAATTAACACAACTATGCAAGATGCATCAAGAGCCGTTGCCAATATAACAGAAAATATAGAAGAGTTTAACACATTCATGGATGCCGTAGATAAAATGGCCAATCACGCTTTAGACGTTATATCCTCTGTCGGTAACAACATAGAAAAGAACGTTCAAATGATGAAACATTCAAAGAAATTGATTGACCAACTCAATGGTAATTTCTCCAATATTACGAACATCGTAAGAGTTATAAACGATATAGCAGACCAAACTAACTTGTTAGCGCTAAATGCCGCAATTGAGGCAGCCCGTGCTGGCGAAGCTGGACGTGGATTTGCTGTTGTAGCAGACGAAGTAAGGAAATTAGCAGAAAAAACCCAGTCAAATGCAACAGAAATTAAAGAAATGATAGATAGTGTTAGTGAAAATGCATCCAATTTAATAGAGCAAAACTTAAAAATAGCCGAACGCATAGAGAGCAGTGGGGAAAAATCTAAAGAATTAATCGGCAGTTTTCAAAATGTTGTTAATAATATAGACCAAGCAAAGGAAATGCTAAATAACATAATTGCATCTGTAGAACAACAATCAGCATCTATAGAAGAAGTTACAAGCACGGTTTCAAATGTTGTTGAATCCACAAAAGAAACGGTCGATAGATTGGGAGTCGTATCAAAAGAAAGTGTCGACTTATCAGAAATAGCAGATGTAACATTTTCAGTTATTAAAAAGATAAAAATTGATCACGAATTTGAAAATGTGTTTAAAACCATAACACAAACAAAACAGGAAATCGAAAAAGTCTTCGAAAAGGGCTTAAAAAATGGAACAATAACATTAGCGGATGTGTGGGATAGAAACTACATACCCGTACCTAACACAAATCCTCAAAAATACAAAACAAAATTCACAGACTTTGTTAAAAAATATATACAGCCAATCGAAGATAAATATCTATCCATGAATCCTAAATTTAAATTTGCTGCTTTAGTAGATAATAACGGTTATCTACCCTCTCACAATTCTATATATGATAAACCTCTAACTGGAGATTATGAAAAAGACCTTGTAGGTAACCGATCAATGAGGATTTTCAACGACTCAACTGGCATTGCAGCTGCAAGGAATACCGAACCCATACTCATACAAACGTATATGAGAGACACGGGTAATGCCATGTATGACATATCTGCGCCCATTTATGTTGAGGGCAAACACTGGGGTGCTATAAGAGTAGGAATGACGCCTTAGAATGAATAAAAACTTGACTAAAAATTTTTATTTTATAGAATTTTCAAATGAACAAGATTAGGGAGCTTTATGAGAATTTAGCAAATATAGACGATTTGCCCGCTTTCCCTGCTATAGCTTTTGAGATTATCAGGCTAACTAGAGATCCAAATACCACATCTAGGAATTTGGAAAAAGTTATAAAGAAAGACCCGAGCTTGGTTACACAGATACTAAAATTTGCAAACTCATCTCTTTATGGTTTATCGAGGGAAGTGACGTCCCTAAACCACGCAATAAACCTACTTGGGTTTGTTCAGGTAGAAAACATAGTTATGATATCCGTAATCTTATCAAGCGTGAAAAAATTACCCCTACATAAGAACTTTAACAGAGATAAGTTCCTTGAACACTCGTTTGGTTGTGGCGTAACAGCAAAAATCATATCCAATATCTTAAGCTTCAACTTCAGCTCAGCAGAATTTAGCAGCGGAGTTATACATGATATAGGAAAAGTCCTTCTTGACCTATATACACCAGATTGTTTAGATGAAATTCTTGATAATGCCTACAAAAAAGGGCTCTCTTTTATAGATTCAGAAATGGAACTCTATGGCATAAATCATTGTCAATTAGGTTCAAAACTACTTAACATTTGGGGATTACCTGAAGAGGTTATAGATGTAGTTACAAATCATCACTCACCAGAAAAAGCAAATAATAGACTTTTAGTATCTGTAGTGCACGTAGCAGATCTTTTAACTTACTCAGAAGGAATAGGATTTGGTGGCAATTATGCAAAATTCATCTTAGAGGAAGATGCAGGTTGGCAAATAATTATAGATGAGGTAAAACTCAAAGAGCATTTCGACTTAGCTTATTTCACTTTTAAATTATACGAAGATATAGAAAATGCCAAACAACTATATTTTGAGAGGTCATAAACAGTGTCTGACAAAATGGATTCTAAAACATTCGAAGAACTTAGAGAATTTATATATAAAAAATCAGGTATTTTTTTTGAAAAATCCAAAGAATATTTGCTTACAAACAGGTTAAGAAAAAGGTTAAAGGAATTAAATCTCTCAAATTTTGAAGAATACCTAAGATACTTAAAATCACCAAAAAGCTCCCAAGAATTGCCTCCTTTATTCGATGCTATAACCATAAATGAAACTTATTTCTTTAGACATATACGCCAAATAGAAGCTTTCAGGGATGTTATAGTACCCGAGCTTTTAAAGAAAAAAAGGTCTATAAACGTATGGAGCGCTGCCTGCTCTACAGGTGAGGAGCCCTACACATTAACAATAGCATTGATGGAAAAGTACGGCCAAAATATACCTGCAAGAATACTCGCATCAGATATATCAAATGAAGTACTGGAAAAGGCAAAAGAAGGTGTTTATGGTGAATATGCCGTTAAAGAACTTTCCACGGACATGAAGAAAAAATATTTCGAGAACGCAGGTTTAGGAAAATACAAAATAAAAGATTTTGTAAAAAGAAAAGTCGTATTTAAAAATGTAAATCTTCTTGAGGCATACTTGAATAGAAAAGTGGGCAAGATGGACGTAATATTTTGCAGAAACGTATTAATTTACTTTGATAACAATGCACGGCAAAAAGTAATAGAAACTTTTTATAAAGATATTTTAAATCCCGGTGGATACCTTGTATTAGGAGCTACAGAATCCATTTCACGCTTAAACACGAACTTCAAATTATGCCATTTTAGAATGGCAATCGCCTATCAAAAAACAGAATAAAAAAATAAGGGAGTGAACCTATAAGCCGGGTTCTGTCCTCCAATTCCTTATAAAGAAATCGGATGGATGACCATTTATCTAAGCGACCAACCCGAAGACCCTCACCTTAAAAGGCGAACGGTAGGGCCATCCATAGGTCTTCCTATTTGGTCTTGCTCCGGAGCGGGGTTTACCGTACCTGTGGATATTACTACCCACAGCGGTGGTCTCTTACACCGCCGTTTCACCCTTACCCTGCGCCCATCTTTCCATACATTGAAAAACTCCTATACGGTAGTTCATTTTAATAACCCTTTCTTAAAAGAAAGAGCGAAGTTTTCAAAGATAGATGCAGGGCGGTTTCTTTTCTGTGGCACTTTCCTTTGGGTCACCCCAACCGCCCTTTCGAACGGCGCCCTGGCCCTAAAGGAGCCCGGACTTTCCTCCAAGCCAATATCGGCTCAGCGGCCATCCAGCTCACTCCCATTTACACGTATTTACCAGCTCCATCCCTCTTTTAAGAGTTGCCTCATAACAGGGAAAACCCTCTCGTATTTGCCTTCAAAATAACCCTTTACAACACCTTTTGGTGAAACATCGAAAATTATACCCAAATCCTCAAGTCTTCTTCTTAAAGACTCTTCCTCTTCATCGTTTAAATCATCAGCATAAACATCTAAATAGCACTCCCCGTCCATCGACCATTTAGCTGCGTTATAAAAGCCCATTAATTTTCTATGCTCGTTACCTTCATGCCCGTGAGACATAAGCACCTCCATAGCTTTTTGCTCAAATATAATACTTAACGCATCTCATGTCAAAATTATTCATACACAAAAAAACCAATATCCGCAACATTTGTCATAGTGTCAAAAGAGCTTATCGAACCTCCGGTTTTTTCAAAGAATTTAGAGCTATTAAATGTTTTTATAAAATAATTAATATCCAAATTGGTGGATTTGTCCAAAACACACCTGTCAATTATAGCACCTGCATAATTAGAATTACCGTCCTTTCCATCCGTTGCAAAACTCACAAAAGCAAAGTCACCGTATAAAGACTTTAGCCTCTGAGCTATGAGTAGAGCAAGATGTTGACACCTTCCTCCTCTACCCTCGGTTTTCACCTCTACAGTTGTTTCACCACCAAACACCAACACAAAAGGGTGCTTTATACCAAAATTACCATCAACAGCTTTCTTTATTGTATCAAAAAGCATCTCCGAAGCCCATTTTACTTTACCTTTCATATATAACCCCAAATTTAAAACATTAAATCCTTTGGACATAAAATACTCCTCAAGACATGAACAAGCAACAGAATTAGAGGCAATAACATGATTCGTCACTCTTTTAAGTAGAAACTCATCCTTACTGAGTGAATCGTAATCAAATTCACATACATCAAAATCCTTTAGCTTTTTGCAAATTTCAGAGAAATTTTTTTGTGTGAACTTATCGTAATATGTCAAACCAGAGCCTATAACAGATAGGTCATTACCCATAACGTCCGATATCACAAATGAAACGACCTCACCATTTATACACCTCAAGAGCTTACCACCTTTTATTTGAGAAAGTGCTTTTCTTATTACATTCATCTCTTCAATGGGAAAATAATTATGGAGCATGTAGTTTACAATATTTTTGTACTCATCTAACTTAACTTTTGGTTTCTCAATCAAAGAGGAAGCTCCACCTGATATTAAAAACACAAACAAATCATCACTTTTTGAGTTCTTAGCCAAGTTAATTAAATACTCTCCAGCTTTGACACTTTCTTCATTGGATAAAGGATGCGAAGATTTAAAAACAGCGATATTTTTGCAGTTAATATCACACTTTTTATCTGTGGCTATTAAACCATCATCGAATCCCATAATGCTACACATATGCTTTGCCATTGGACATGCAGCTTTGCCTATAGCAATCACATACTTATTTTTAAATCGTTCAAGTTCATACTCTAATTTTCCAGCAAAAAAAATCCTATTCCCCATTCTACAGAAATTCCCACATACTTTATCTGCCCTAACACAATATACGGCTTTATACAATGCTTCTTCTATTAAATCTCTCACATTATTATATTTTAGAGCTATTGGAAATTTTAAGGGTTTTTCTCTTTACAAAATCAACAAGTTCATTTATATCATCTGTAACAGTTAAAATATCGAAATCCTTTTTAGAAATATACCCCCGACTATAAAGAAACTTACAAAGTTCCAGCACCCTTCTCCAAAATTCACTTCCATACAAAACAACGGGGAAATGCCCGATCTTGCCTGTCTGTATTAAGACGAGGCTTTCAAACAGTTCATCCATCGTTCCAAAGCCTCCAGGCATAACAACGAAAGCCACAGCATATTTCATAAATGTAACCTTGCGCGTAAAGAAATACTTAAAGCTCAGAGGTAATGTGACATAAGGGTTTAAATCCTGCTCCTTTGGTAGTTCTATATTTAACCCAATAGATAAACCCCCGTTGTCTTTAGCCCCTTTATTGGCAGCCTCCATTATACCAGGCCCACCTCCTGTTATTATAGCAAAACCTTCTTCGGCCAACTTACCAGCAATTTCGAAAGCTTTATTGTAATAAAAATTACCTTCTTTTGCCCTTGCACTTCCAAAGATGGCAACCGCCTTGCCAATATCATCCAATTCTTCAAAAGCATCTGTAAAATCAGATACAATTTTAAAAATTCGCCAAATGTCCCGATTTTTGTTCCTGTTTTCTAAAAATTCCTTTTGAATATCCTTAGCCATCATCTAACCACCAGATAAACTATTTCTTGCTCTTTTTTAAGCAAGTTTTCTGTAGTGCTACCCAAAACTATCTCTATTAATTTAGGTTTGGCATAAGCTCCTATACAAACAAGAGGTTTTTTAAACTGCTTTATGTAATTTTCAAGACCACCCGTTACCGTTTTCGCTTCAACTACATCCACATCGCCATAATAGCTTAAATCCTCTTCTTTCTTTCTGTTATTTATGAAGACAGACCTTAAAGGCGCGTTAAATTTTTTTGAGAAGAATTTAGCATAATCATAAACTTTTTTTGATGGATCTCTGCTGTCAACGCAGGCAATTACTGTAGAAAA
>JALVTR010000036.1 GCA_027035885.1 Desulfurellales bacterium | reverse complement strand
TTTGCATGGAGATTGTTCCAAACGTATTTTGCAGCAACTTTACCCTGGAATGGGTCGATAAAGCATACCCTTGAGACATACTTCTTGCCCTTTGTTACAAGTGGGTTTGTAGCAGAAGATGTAATCATAGGGATGTGGTATTTTTCTGCTATTGGTGCACCTGCCATTGTGTTAGAGCTTGTAATAGCTCCGATAATGGCTTTTACGTGGTTATCTGTTATGAGTTTACTCACTGCATTTGCTGTTCCAAGCTTCATACCTCTGTTATCCAACAGAATAAGTTTAATTTTGCAACCATTCTTCGTTGCAGGTTCCATAGAATGAGCCAACTTTGCACCCTTCCAAGCACTTTGACCAAACGCTGCAACAAGACCTGTCATAGGCCATACAACACCAACCTTAATTTCCTTAGCAAAACTTGCGCTTGCCAAGAAGCTCAAGGCTACTAACACCGCTACTAGCGAGCTTAACAATCGCTTCATAGCTCACCTCCTTAATAATTTGTTAATAAGTTTATAGAGTATTAGAAAAATCTTGTCAAGATAATAATTTTTGTTTTTTAGTTTTATATTGTGAAAAACGATAAAAAATGTTTGACATCTAAAACAAAATGTATTCCGTATAAATAGAGGCTTTAACAACCAATTACGATATTTTTAAGCTCTTTTGGTGAACATTGTAAAATTTAGTAAAAATTTTTTTATTTTATTAATACTTGTTAAACATTAG
Source organism: Desulfurellales bacterium (assembly GCA_027035885.1). Classification (GTDB taxonomy): domain Bacteria; phylum Campylobacterota_A; class Desulfurellia; order Desulfurellales; family Hippeaceae; genus Hippea. Next base: position 1,834 of record JALVTR010000036.1, on the reverse strand, counting down.
ATATAATCTTTGAAATAATAGCAACATTGACGATATGACAATTATTTGGTATAAGGTGAAAAATCGCAAATAAAAAAAGGGGGGGCTGGATGAAAATTAAAAAAATACTCTGTGCCAATAGGGGAGAGATAGCCATAAGAGTTTTTAGGGCTGCAACCGAACTAGGCATTGGAACGGTAGCTATCTATTCAAAAGAAGACAAATATTCTCTACACAGATATAAAGCCGACGAAGCATACCGCGTGGGAAAAGGTTTAGGTCCTGTTGAAGCCTACCTTAATATGGATGAGATTATAGATGTGGCTTTGAGATACAATGTCGATGCCATACACCCAGGCTACGGTTTTTTATCTGAATCCGCCGAGTTTGCCCAAAAATGCACTGATGCAGGATTAATATTTATAGGACCAAGACCAGAAGTTATAAAATTGTTTGGCGATAAACTATTATCGAAACAATTAGCCAAAAGATGCAAAGTACCTATCATTGGAGGTTCAGAGGGCAACGTTAACTCCCCTCAAGATGTAAAACAAATAGCAAAGGAAATAGGCTATCCAATAATGATGAAAGCAACAGCCGGTGGAGGTGGTAGAGGTATAAGAATTGCCTACAACGATAAAGATGTAGATGATAGCTTTGACAGTTTAAGGCGAGAGGCCAAAAAAGCCTTCGGCAGGGATGAGGTTTTAGTAGAAAAATACCTGCCATCCCCTAAACACATAGAAGTACAAATATTGGCTGATAATTATGGAAACATAGTGCATATGTATGAGAGGAATTGTTCAATTCAAAGAAGACATCAAAAGATGATAGAGATAGCGCCGTCTCCAAATTTACAATTAAACATATTGGAAGAATTATACGAGGCAGCTTTAAGAATAGGCCATGAATCAAGCATCACATCTGCAGCAACGGTTGAATTTTTGGTTGATGGCAATGATTTCTATTTTTTGGAAGTAAACCCAAGAATACAGGTTGAGCATACAATAACGGAGCTAATCACTGGGGTTGACTTAGTCCAATCGCAAATCTTGATAGCTGAAGGAAAAAAATTTACAGATGAACAGATAGGCATATACTCACAAAGCAGTATAAGAAAAGAGGGATACGCAGTTCAATGCAGAATAACAACAGAAGACCCAGAAAACAACTTCCTACCAGATACAGGAGAAATACAAGCATACAGAAGTCCAGCCGGATTTGGCGTTAGGTTGGACGCTGGCAGTGCATACGCTGGTGCAAGAATCTCTCCTTACTACGATTCACTATTGGTTAAAGTCTCCACATGGGCGCTAACCTTTGATAAAGCAGTTAAAAAGATGCAAAGGGTTCTAAGAGAATTTAGAATAAGAGGCGTTAAAACTAACATACAGTTTTTGGAAAACGTAGTAGAACACCCAAAATTTATAAGTGGAGATTTTGATACAAACTTTATAGATACAACAAAAGAGCTCTACAGAATCCCAAAGAGAAGGGATAGAGGAACAAAGGTTTTAAAGTTTCTAGCGAACAACATAGTAAACAATCCATCAAGTTCAAGTATAAACGCAGAAACATTACCTAAAATCCCTGTATATAAGGAAAGATTTGGCTCAGATATTCCAAATGGTTGGAAAGATACACTGAATAATGAAGGCGTCAGCGGAGTATTAAAGAAAATTAAAGAGTCAAAAGAGGTATTAATCACAGATACAACCTTTAGAGACGCACATCAATCACTACTTGCTACAAGGCTGAGAACTATGGATATGTCAAATATTTCAGATTTATACGCCTACCATTTGAACAATATATTCTCACTTGAAATGTGGGGAGGTGCAACATTCGATGTAGC
>JALVTR010000035.1 GCA_027035885.1 Desulfurellales bacterium | reverse complement strand
TCTCTATACCCTTAGACAAAGATATTACGTAAGATTCCATCTTATATTTCATTAGGCTCAACGTTTCTCTCAAAAAAACAACAGGGATAGCTATTGCCACAATATCTTTATCATCCACAGCTTTATTTACATCGTTTTCCAATCCTATAGAATCGTGAATCTTTATACCTCTTAAATATGTTCCATTTTCCCTTTTTTCTTTAATTTTTTCAAGTAATTCTTCATTCCTTACCCACAGCGTTACCCTATGACCCCTTTTTGCAAGCAGGTTTGCTATTGTAGTGCCCCAACTACCAGCTCCTAACACTGATATATCAAATATTCTTTTCATAAATTACCTTTAAACCGAATAGTGTTAGATGTGGCCTATAATATTGAATTTCCGGCAAATGCCTATAAAACAACGCACTATCACCACCAGTTATCACCACCGTACATTCGTAATCCATATCTTTCTTAATACGTTTAATCATGCCTTCAATAAGCGATAAATAACCATAAAACAGCCCTGATTGAATACTATGCATTGTAGTTTTGCCAATAACCTCTGGTGGCATTTGTAAAGAAACACGGGGCAATTTCGCAGTTTTTTCGGCTAAGGCATCGGCTGAAATATTTATTCCAGGGGCTATGGCACCCCCTATATATTCACCTTTCTTATTTATAACATCAAATGTTATAGCCGTTCCAGAATCAATCACTATCAAAGCATCTTTAAATTCTCCATATGCTCCAACCGCATTAACTATCCTATCTGCTCCAACTTCGGATGGATTTTTGTATCTTATAGGCATACCTGTTTTTACACCAGGTCCTACTTCTAAAGGCTTTGTGCCAAACACCGTCTCTATAGCATTGATAACCTTCGGTGTAATTTGAGGTACAACAGAAGAGACTATCGCCCCTTCTACTTTTGAGCTATCAAGGGAATAAAGGTTAAATAAATTATAAAGATTTATGCAATATTCATCCTGTGTGAGTTTCAAATTAGTGCTAAGCCTAAAATTTAAGAATTTGTCGTTCATAAATACACCTATTACAATATTGGTATTGCCTATATCAAAGGCAATTAGCATTACCCTAATACCACCTTTGTTATTTTCTTCTTACCCACCTTTATTATATATTCTCCTTTTTGTAGTTTCAGGTTCTCGTCTGTTATCTTTTTAGAGTTTATGGAAACCGCATTTGACTTTATCATTCTTTTAGCTTCAGATGTGCTTTTTACAAAACCTATATTTTTTAAAAGATACGCTATCCATACACTCTCTTTGCCTATTTTGTAATCAATTGTTTCTATATCATCTGGTACGTTTTTTTTCTTAAACATTTCATCAAAGTATTTTGCAGCCTGCCTTGCTAAAACTTCATTATGAAATCTTTTTGTTACCTCAAACGCGAGCGTCTCCTTTACCTTTTTTGGATGTAGTTGGCCATTTTCTACACCCCTTTTCATTTTGTTTATCTCTTCTTCTGAGATATCACTTAAAAGTTCGTAGTATCTCCACATCAGCTCATCTGATATAGACATGATTTTGCCGTACATATCATTCGGCTCATCGGTTATACCTACGTAGTTACCTAACGATTTGCTCATCTTTTGAACGCCATCCAAACCTTCCAAAATTGGCATCATAATAACAGTCTGTGGCCTTTGTCCCCATAGCTTTTGTAGGTGTCTCCCAACAAGTAAATTGAACTTTTGGTCCGTACCACCAAGCTCAACATCACATTCCAAAGCTATAGAATCATATCCTTGCAACAATGGATATAAGAATTCGTGTATGGAAATGGGTTTGTTTGAGCTAAAGCGTTTTGAGAAATCATCCCTTTCAAGCATCCTTGCCACTGTCATAGTTGATGCTAATTTTATCATATCAACTGCTGTAAGTTTTGAATTCCACTGCGAGTTATAAACAACCTTGGTTTTCTTTTCATCCAATATTTTAAAGATTTGCTCTTTGTACGTTTGGGCATTTCTTTCCACCTCTACCCTACTCAATGCCTTTCTCGTTTCATTTTTTCCTGTAGGGTCACCTATCATTCCAGTAAAATCACCTATTAAAAAATAAACCTCATGACCCAGATCTTGAAAGTGCTTAAGCTTTTGTATTAAAACTGTATGGCCAAGGTGTAAATCTGGTGCAGTTGGATCAAAACCCGCTTTTATCTTCAATGGCTTATTATTTTTTATGCTATCTTTAAGTTTGTCTTTTAACTCCTCTTCGTCTATTATCTCCACAGCTCCCCTTTTTATCAAGTCAAATTGTTTTTTAATTTCCTTTTCCAAATCCATCGCCCCTACCCCTAACCACATCTTGAATATCCACAATTTCTACAAACAGCACAACCTTCAACAATTTCCAAAGGAGAACCACACTCTGGGCATTCCTCTCCTACAAATTTCTTGGGTTCCTTTACCTCTTTTCCTGTGCCGTTTAAGAAATGATCCCTCAAAATTTGTGCTATGGCATCAGGAACAGATTTTATGAGCCTTCCGTTGTTCCAAATTGGCTGTGCGCCAGTTATACTTATAAGTGTATTTATTATACTCTTCACATGAACACCATTTTGTAGGGCTATTGAAATCAATCTGCCTATAGCTTCAGACAGAGCAGATATATCGCCTCCAGATTTACCTATATTGGCAAATACCTCGATAGGCCTTCCGCTTTCAGTGTTCACTGTAACATAAAGCGTTCCTCTTGAAGTTTTCACTTTCTCTGTAAATCCATTCAAAGCAATGGGCCTTGTAAATATATTCTGACGTCCCTTTTCCTCTTTTTTAGGCACTACTAGCACTTGCTCTTGCCTTGACCCATCCCTGTAAACTGTTATTCCTTTTAAACCCTTTTTGTAAGCATAATCGTAGGCCTCTTCAACATCATCCACTGAGGCAGAATTTGCCATATTTATCGTTTTCGACACGGCATTATCTGTGTATTTTTGAAAAGCTGCCTGAATATCTATGTGAGCCTTGTATGATATATCCATAGCTGTGACAAAAATCTCTTTTATATCATCCGGTACCTCTTCTATCCCCACCAAACTACCCCTGTTGTCAATAATCTTTTGAGCTAACTGTTCTGTGTATATACCTTTTTCTTTGAGTATATTAAACAATCTCTCATAAACGTATGGCAATCTTTTTCCATCTAAAACTTGCTTGTAATATGCAAGTGCAAATATAGGTTCTATACCACTTGAAGCATCTGCTATCATTGATATAGAACCCGTAGGAGCTATTGTTGTCGTGGTTGCGTTTCTCATAGGCATTCCATTTTTTGCATAAATGCTGTAGTTGTAATTTGGAAAATTACCTCTTTTGTTTGCCAGTTCTCTAGATGCTTCTTTTGAAGAGTCTTCAACAAACTTCATTATTTTTTCAGCTACTACAATAGCATCTTCAGAATCATAAGGTATACCAAGGTCAATCAGTAAATCTGCAAAACCCATAACACCCAAGCCGATTTTTCTATTTTTTCTCGTGTTCTCCTCAATTTCATTTAGTGGATACCTGTTAACATCTATGACATTATCAAGAAAATGAATAGCTACATAAACAACCTTCCTTAAACTGTCCCAATCTACTATATCATTGTAATTGGAATTATTTTCGCCCGTTACCCAAAGATTTTTCATATCTTCTTTAACAAACTTTCCAAGGTTTACGGAACCAAGATTACAGCTTTCGTAAGGTAAAAGAGGTTGCTCTCCGCAAGGATTAGTAGACTCTATTAGTCCCACTTCTTCTGAAAGTGGGTGTTTCTCATTAATTCTATCAATAAATATTATTCCTGGCTCGCCGTTTTTATATGCTCCCTTTGCTATCTCTTCCCATACAAAGCTTGCCTTTAGTTTACCAACAGGCTGATTTGTTCTAGGGTTAATAAGTTCGTATTCGTCATCGTTTTCTAAGGCTTTCAAGAATTCGTCTGTTACGGCAACAGATATATTGAAGTTTTTAAATTCGCCCTCTTTTTCTTTACAGTGTATAAAATCCAAAATATCTGGGTGATCAACGCGCAATATTCCCATATTAGCACCACGCCTTACACCACCCTGTTTTATAGCCTCCGTAGCACAATCAAAAACCTTCATAAACGATACAGGTCCGCTTGACACACCCATTGTTGACGATACGATGTCGTTTTTGGGTCTTAATCGAGAAAAGGAAAACCCTGTGCCTCCACCCGATTTATGTATTAAAGCCGTTGCTTTAACAGCGTCAAATATGCTTTCCATAGAGTCATCTACAGGCAACACAAAACATGCAGAAAGCTGCCCAAGCGGCCTTCCAGCATTAACCAAGGTTGGTGTATTTGGAAGAAACTTTAAGTTTGTCATGATATCATAAAATTCAGATGCAGTTTTTTCTATATCCTCTTTGTTTGCACCATAGTTTTTGTCCGCTTCTGCTATGGCATTGGCAACCCTTTCAAACAATTCCTCTGGCTTTTCTACGATATTTCCTTCATTATCTTTTTTTAAATATCTACTTTTCAACACCACTAATGCATTTTCAGAAAGTAACACAACTAACCTCCTTGATTAATAAAAAAAACATCTTTTAATGTAAAAGTCGGATATCCATTTTTTATTGTCGCCGTAAATAAAATATCATATACGTATCCTATATTTAGGTCCAATTTGTCAAAACTTACCATCCACAAATTAGACGTCCCATCACCCAACAAATACTTAGGGTATTTGCTTAAAATATAAGTTTTATCTTTAACTATCACATTCCTACAAATAAATAGAGGTTCTTCATTCAAAGGGCCGTGTGGCTCAAGTAAAACCAACTCTTCAAGAAACCTCCTTGTAAAAATAGAAAATGAGACATCACAATCCACTTCATATTTAAAAACAGGTTGATAATCTTTATATTTTTCTTTCACTATGTCATTTAAAGATTGTTTAAAATCATCAAGGTATCTATTTTTAATGGTTATACCGATAGCCATTCTATGGCCTCCAAATTTCTCCAGAAGGTGAGAAGCCTTCTTTACAACTGAAAACAAATCAATATCACCGACACTTCTACCGCTACCAACACCAACATCATCACCTTTAGTTATAATAATTGTTGGCTTCTTGTGCTTATAGGCTATAGCGTTTGCTACAATGCCAATAACACCTTTATGCCAACCTTCTTTTGCAGCAACAATAATCGGGTCATTTGTGTTTTTAACTATTCCTTCAACTTCCTTTATAATTTCTAACTGCAATTTTCTTCTTTGAACATTTATCTCATTCAACTTTTTAGCTATTATTTCAGCTTCCTCAACTGTGTCTTTCATAAACATATCAACAACAATAGATGCATCGTTTAGCCTCCCAGCAGCATTTATCCTTGGAGCTAAAACAAAGCCAACGTGTTTAGAAGTAAGCATTCCATCTATCCCTGAGACCTTCTTTAAGCTTTCAAGTCCGACTGTTGAATGTGTATTATTAAAAAGACCAATTTTCACACATACTCTATTTTCATCCAATAAAGGAACTATATCCGCAAGCGTACCTAAAGCAACCAAATCTAAATACTTCTTTAAGTTTGGCTCTTCCTTTTCACTAAAAAAGCCCCTTTTTCTCAATTGACCTCTCAATGCCATAACCAAATTAAAAGCAACTCCTACGCCCGAAAGCTCTTTGAAGGGAAACTTTGAGTCACTTCTTTTAGGGTTAACAACTGCATATGCATTAGGTAACTCTTCCTGGGGTTCATGATGGTCAGTTATAATAACATCTATACCTACATTCTTTGCAAATTCAACTTCATCAATGCTTGTAATACCATTGTCTACTGTGATTATTAAGCTTGAGCCCCGATTCAAAGCTTTTTTTATAGCTTCAACGCTTAGCCCGTAGCCATCTTCTCTCTTTGGTATATAAAAATACGCTTTTACACCAATCTCTCTAAAAAACCTGAGCAATAAGCTTGTTGCTGTAACCCCATCAGTATCATAATCGCCCACTATAAAAATTCCTTCATTTCTACTAATTGCCCTAATAACCCTATTAACTGCAATGTCCATATCCCTTAGAAGGAACGGGTTGTAAAGTTGAGACAAAGATGGTTTTAAAAATGATTTTATCTCTTCTGTTGTTCTTACACCCCTGTTTTCGAGTATCTTTCTTGTAGCCTCAAATAATCTTAGGTTATTAAACTTCAAGACTTTATTACTAAAGCAGCCTTCCCTTATTATTATCTTTTTCTTTGACCCATCTAAACTTTTAAGTTCAATCTCTGTAGACATTCTTTTGTCTTTCAAAAAAATCCATAAGTATCCTACTATGATCGAAAACTATGGGTTGCGGCAAGTCATTTTCGTCAAACAGCCCTATCTCCTTTGCATCATCGCCTGCTTTTGGCCTACCATCAGCTTGCGCTATAAAAACCGTTGTAATAGTATGCGAACGCGGATCTCTTTCAGGATTCGAATACACGCCAAGCAAACCTTTCAACTCAACATCCAATGACGTTTCCTCTTTTGCTTCCCTTACGGCTGCACTTTCAGCAGATTCACCATAATCAATATAACCACCAGGAATTGCCCAACCATAAGGTTCGTTCTTTCTCCTGATTAGAATAATCTTGTCTTTGACCTTTATAATAATATCCACAGTTGGCGTTGGGTTTCTGTAAACCTTAACAGGATATCCACATCTCGGACATTCAATGCTCTTGCCATCCTCTCTTGTGTTTAACTCATTTTCTATCTCTTCTATAATCTTAATTACATTATCCTTTGCCGTCCCACCGTAACTCGTTCTTGAATTAACAGCTTTCTCATGGTGCAAAACACTTAAAACATCGCTTCCTATTAGCTCAGAAAAATTTCTTAATTCATCTATAGACAGCTCATTCAATTTTTTATCATTTTTCTCGGCATATGCCACGACTTCCCCTACAACTTTGTGTGCTTCTCTAAAAGGCATACCTTTACGAGTTAGATAATCAGCCAAGTCTGTAGCAGTTATAAAACCTCTCTCTAAAGCCCTTTTTAAAGATTCTTCCTTCGGTTTTATCTTTGGTACAAAACCTATTAAAACATCTAATATACCGTTTATAGTGTCAATTGAGTCGAACAACGATTCTTTATCTTCCTGCATGTCTCTATTGTATGTTAAAGGCAAGCCTTTCATTAAAACAAGCATTTGAACAAGATTGCCATAAACTCTTGCAGTTTTACCCCTTATAAGCTCCATAGCATCCGGATTCTTTTTCTGCGGCATTATACTCGAACCCGTGCAGAATTCATCAGGTAACTCTACAAAATCGAATTCTTGGGATGAAAAAATAACCATTTCCTCAGCGAAACGTGATGCATGCATTGCAAAAATCGCAATATCGTTTAAAAATTCTATTGCAAAGTCTCTATCTGACACGGCATCCATTGAATTCCTGGAAATTTTTGAAAATCCAAGTTGTTCAGCAACGTATCTTCTATCTATAGGGAAACTTGTTCCGGCCAAAGCGCCGCTTCCAAGAGGTAAAATATCTATTCTCTTTAGAGTTTCTCTAAACCTATCCTTATCCCTCTTAAATTTTTCATAGTATGCAAGCAAATAGTGTGAAAACAGAACTGGCTGGGCATGCTGAAGATGAGTAAAACCCGGCATAACAATATTCGTGTATTCTTTTGACAAACCCACAATAGCTCTTAGTAAATCATCCAATTTATCTACAATCTCTAATGTAGCATCTCTAAGTAAAAGCCTAATATCAAGGGCTATCTGGTCATTTCTACTCCTTGCTGTGTGAAGCTTACCACCTGTTTTCCCTATCAATTCAATAAGTTTTCTCTCTATATTCATATGTATATCTTCATCTTCAACCCTAAACTCAAATTCTCCATCGTCAATCATATGTTTTATTTTTCTTAAGCCTTCAATAATTTTATCCGCTTCACCTTCAGTTATGATACCCTGTTTCGCAAGCATTTGAGCGTGAACTATTGAACCTTCAATATCGTATTCATATAGTCTCTTATCAAAGCTTATAGATTCAGAGAAACTTTCCATAACATTGTCAATAGGCTTTAAAAATCTTCCACCCCATAACTTTTTATTCATCGTTATCCACCCTAATTAAAAGTACTTTTTCTTTTATCACGTCCATTTTTTCTATAATATCCAAAGCCCGCCTAATGGAAGATTCTTTGGCTTTATGGGTAAAAACTATCAAAGGAACCCAATATTCACCCTTGTTTAGTTGTATAACACTCTTAATGCTAATATTGTAGTCGCCTAAAATACCCGAAATCTTTGACAGAACGCCTGCCTGATCTTTAACCGTAAATCTTAAATAATAAGACATCTCAAGCTCTTCAATGTTAAAAATATCTCTTTTCTTAACGTAATTAAAAGGAAATGCTAACAAGGGAACACGTAGGCGCGAATTGTATTTTATATTTCTCGCTATATCCATAATATCAGATACAACAGACGACGCCGTGGGCAGGCTGCCCGCACCTTTTCCTATATAGACTGTTTCATCATCCATATCTGTTAGAACCTTGATAGCGTTGAATTCTCCATCAGTTTTAGCCAAAATGTCGTCTTTCTTAACCATAGTTGGATGAACCCTGACATCCACTTTTCCATTTATAAGCCTCGAGATACCTAAAAGCTTAATCCTATAGCCCAATTCTTCTGCAAACTTTATATCCAACTGAGATATTCTTGTTATACCTTCTGTGTGTACCTCTTTTGCCTTTACGTTGTCACCAAAGGATATAGAGCTTAAAATTGCCATTTTATGTGCAGAATCTATGCCTTCTATATCGAAAGTTGGGTCAGCTTCAGCAAATCCATTTTTCTGGGCATCCTTCAAAGCATCATCAAAATCTATTTTATTATACAACATCTCTGACAAAATGTAGTTACATGTACCATTTACAATAGCCTTAATCGATTTTATATTATTTGCACCAAGAGATTCTTTTATTGCTTTAATAATAGGAATACCACCTGCGACACTGGCTTCGTATCCTACATCAACTTTACTTTCAAAGGCTTTGGAAAATATTTCAAATCCATATTCTGCAAGAAGAGCTTTATTAGCAGTAACCACACTTTTTTTCGCCTTTATGGCATCTAAAATAAAGTCCTTGGCAAATCCAGTCCCCCCAATAAGTTCAACAACTATATCAATATCATCTTCAAAAAGTTCTTCTGCGCTCGAAGCTATTTTACCTTCAAGCAAATCTTTAGCATCGTCCCTAATCGCCATAGAATACACTTTCTTAAGGTTTAGACTGAATCCAAGTCTCTTTTTTATAATTTCAGCATTATGTGTAAGTATTTTTACAACGCCACTACCAACAGTTCCAACACCCAACAACCCAACGTTTACACCGTCCATAAGACCACCTTTCTCTTAAGAATTATTTTAATATAAATCAATATAATATCTGTGTCAAACGTTAGATTATTGGATTTGCTTCCCTACAACTCCACTTATTTTCTTTAAATCTCCAACTAAATTACAGTACTCTTCAATGGTCAACTGCTGTGCAGCATCTGATACAGCAATCTGTGGGTTGTAATGAACTTCTATCAGCAAACCATCTGCTCCAGCGGCTATTGCGGCCCTCGAAAGTGCAGGGACGTAATCTCTCTTTCCTGCAGCATGAGAAGGATCTACAATTACTGGCAAATGTGTTTCCTTTTTTAGCACCGGAACAGCCGATATATCAAGTGTGTTTCTCGTGGCTGTTTCAAAGGTTCTAATTCCCCTTTCACACAAAATCACGTCAGCATTACCCTCACTCATTATATATTCTGCGCTCATCAAGAATTCCTGAATAGTTGTCGCCATACCACGTTTCAACAGAGCTGGTTTGTTTGTTCTTCCAACTTCTCTAAGAAGGGCAAAATTTTGAATATTCCTTGCCCCAATCTGAAGAACATCCGCATACTTCATAACAACATCCAGATCTCTCGGGTTCATTACCTCTGTTACTATCGGAAGTCCTGTCTCTTCAGACGCCTCTTTTAAAAGTTTCAAGCCTTCTTCTCCTAACCCTTGGAAGCTGTAAGGGGATGTTCTCGGCTTAAATGCACCTCCCCTCAACATATGAGCTGAACATTTTTTTATGCCCCTTGCGGTAGTTAACAATTGTTCCCTATTTTCAACAGAACAAGGACCAGCAATAATCGTGAAACTATTGCCCCCAACTTTGACACCTTTTATGTCTATTACAGTATCCTTAGCTCTACTTTCCCTTGCCGCTAATTTATAAGGTCTCGAAACTCTATAAACCAAATCTACTGATGGGTCTAAAGAAAACATTGCTACTGGATCTAAATTTTCTGCTTTTGAATCGATGTCCCCAATAATACCAATTATTGTCTTCCTGCTACCCTTTGATATGTGTGCCTTTAGCCCCAACTCTTCAACCTTTGAGCTAATCCTTAAGACATCCTCGTCTTTAGAGGATGGCTTCATTACAATAATCATTCTTATACCTCCACAAAAATAAAATAAAAAAGCCGTTTGGATTGACTACCTTGAGGGTACCTATCCAAACGGCTAAAGAAAGCTACACTTAAAAGGTTACCCTCCGCGTTGCCAAAACCAATAATATGTATAGAAAAAATATGTAAAATTTACATAAAAAATCCTATCTCCGCACCTCATACCAAATGTTTTATACCAAAGTCAAAACAAAAAAGCAAGATTTTGGACAATATAAAATAACTTGCGTCATCCCCTTGAAGGATTTGATTTAATAGGTGAGAGTAATATACTTAAATTATTCTTATAAGTTTACTAAGCCCATTTATATTATAACTGATGGGTTTAAATCTTCCAAGATCTTTAGGATGTAGCATGCTTTCCTATGAAATGAACAATAGGTGTGTTGACTTGAATCAAAGAAAAGGCTATGTTAGAAATAGTGCGTGTTTATCTTTTGTTTATCTTGATAAAGGGGGGTTGCCGTGCAGAAAAGAGAAGAGTTCTTGCCTTTGAGTTTGCCAACCATAGGAGAGGAAGAAATCGAAACAGTTACGGAAGTTTTAAAGTCAAAATGGATAACTACGGGCTCAAAACAATGGAGTTTGAGAAGCAGTTTGCAGACTTTGTTGGAGTGAAGTATGCTGTGGCACTTACAAGTGGAACAGCAGGGATGCATCTTCTATTGCACAGTTTGGGTTTATCGCCAACTGATGAGA
>JALVTR010000034.1 GCA_027035885.1 Desulfurellales bacterium | reverse complement strand
TGACAGCTGCCTCACCCGTTTTCATTGTATAGCCCACAAGCTCATTAACGCTTAAATCCTCCGTAGTTATTGCCATACCTTCTGATAAAAAGTTCCAAACATCCTGATCCTCATAACCCAAAACAGCAGCATGTTCAGCATAGGCGGCCAAACCCTTCAAGCCGTAGATGATAAGCTCTTTTAAAGACCTAATATCTTCGTTTTGCTCAGTAGGAATTTTTACCTCATCCCATTTTGCTAAAAACTCCCCTTTTGTTGTTGCATTCCAAGTAGCACTGTCGTGCAAGCCATCGTCGCTTATATCGTATTTCTTTTTGATTTCATCCCTTAACTTCAAACCCTCTCTAATTGCCTCTGTAATCCTATCTTCATCGAAGTTTACATTTGTTATCGTAGTGAATAAAGCTTTTGCTATAAACCTTCCTACCCTTGGTTCAACCGTTCCAGCCTTTTTTGATACTACACCCAAACCCTTTGTTACGTAAACAAGCACGTCTTCAAGGTTTGCTACCCTTTCATCCTTTCCACAAACACCTCTTGCCGTGCATCCCTGATTTCTTAATGTTTCCTGACATTGAAAACAAAACATTGACATAAAGCACCTCCTTGCTTTTTATTTGTACTAACTATATACTAAAAATGATATTAAATAATTGATTTAGGTCAAGAAATGAACAAACGAGATGCATTGTATAGTATGTTAGAGGTTTTGGATATAGAAGATAGTTATTTTTTAAGAGATATTAATGAGATTTCTATGCTTATAAGTAAAAGAAAGGGTGAGGTATTATTTTTAGAAGGCGACAATGGTGAAGACCTGTTTTTTGTGTTGAAAGGTGCCGTAAAGATTTTTAAAACCAACATAGAGGGCAGGGAAATCACGATTAACATAGCACAAGAGGGTGAGTTTTTTGCGGAAATTGTTCTGTTTTTAAAAAATGTTTATCCAGTTAGCGCAATGGCAATTGAAAATAGCTTGTTACTTGCCATAAATTCAAAGAGAATGTTTGATAAAATCAAAGAGAGTCCAGAATTTGCTATGAAAATTTTGGGAATGTTTGCAAAAAGACTGAATTATTTAACAGAGAAAGTTAAACAATTATCTATTGATAATGCTGAAAAAAGGTTGTTGGAATATTTGAGCAGAGGGGATAATGGTAATGGGATTATAGAGCTTAGATTGCCCAAAAAAGAGATTTCATCGAGTATAGGAATATCTCCCGAGACATTCTCGAGGATATTGAAAAAACTATCAAACGAGGGTGTTGTTTCAATAGAAGGGAAAATCATAAAGTTACTCAAATGAGGAAATACTTTAGAATATCTGTTATAAGTTTGATTTTTACGTCTATGATGAATTATAAATTAATCTAATCCATATTCTGATAAATTTAAACCGCGTGAAATTGCAAAATCCTTTAGCTCATCTCTAAAGAGTTTCAAAGATAAGCCTATAACCACAGCATCGTCTAAATAGCCTATACCGGGTAGGAAATCAGGGATAACATCAAATGGGTTTATTAGGTATAGAAGCACGCTAAATATTGCAACAACCGTTTTCCAAGGTAAAGAACACTCCTTCTTTAAATAGCAATCAAACATCTCGTATGCCAATTTTAGCTGTAGAATTGCTGATAATGTAAAATGAGTGGGATTTTCTTTTAACTCATCTATTTTTCTCTTTGCGTCATCCAAAAAACCCTCTAAATCTATGTTTCTAATACTATCGAATACCGAAAAAACCTTCTCAATAGAAGCCTTCATAACAAACTCCTCAATGGTGGAGCTGAGGGGGCTCGAACCCCCGACCTCCACGCTGCCAGCGTGGCGCTCTCCCGGCTGAGCTACAGCCCCATATTCTTTAAAGTTCAAAGGTTGTATATTAAAAAACTACCAATTTGTCAAATAATACCTATTCAACATTTTATTTAGGGAGTGGAATGCCGTATTTTTGTTTTAGGAATTCTGAAAAGTTTCTTTTGAAATGCGTTTTATCATATTGCAAGGCATATTTTCTGATAATATCAAAATCGAGCTTCTGTCTTTCAAAGAAATTAACAGCTCCTATTATGTTTTCTTTTGTTTGATTTTCAAACAGAACTCCAGTTGTGCCGTTTATTACGGTTTCTGCTGTTCCGCCCTTATTTAGTGCTATTACTGGTGTTCCACATGCCATAGCTTCAACCGGAGTTATGCCAAAGTCTTCAATAGCCGCATATACATAAGCCTTTGCATTTTGCATATATTCTATTAGAACACTATCTGGTTGGTAACCTAACACTTTTATATTTGGTTTTGCAACTGCTTTTATTTTTTTTAATTCTTCTCCCGCTCCAATTACAATCAACTTTTTATCAGGCATTTCATTAAAAGCTTCAACAATTAATTTTGTTTTTTTATATGGCACTAATCTCGATGCTGTAATATAAAAGTTTTCTTTGTTTCTGCATAATTTGAATTTATTGGTGTCTACTGGAGGATAAATAACTTTGGCGTCCCTATCATAAATTCTTTTTATTCTTTCTTTTACAAAATTAGAATTAGCTAAAAAAAAGTCTACTCTATCAAGAGTTTGTATATCCCACTTTCTAATGTATTTCA
>JALVTR010000033.1 GCA_027035885.1 Desulfurellales bacterium | reverse complement strand
GAAATCGTCAAAGTTGAGCCTATCTATGCTGAATTTTCTATTCCTGACAGTGACATTGGCTTGATAATGAAAAATAAAAGCCATATTAAAGTTGATTTAATTGTGAACGGCAAGAAAATCCCTGGAAGGATAGATTTTATAGACAGAAAAATAGATCGATATACGCAGACCTTGAAACTAAGGGCTGTTTTTAGGAATAGAGATTTATCGCTTTTTCCAAATGAGTTTGCCGATGTGCAGCTCTTTGGGATTTTCGAAGAAAATGAAGTTTTAATTCCTCAAAGGGCTGTGCTCCAGACTACAAGGGGTTCAATTGCATACCTGATTGTAAAAGATAAGGTTGTGCCGAAGTCTATTCATATTTTAGGTCAGTACAAAAATTATTTTATCGTTAGAGGCTTGAGAACTGGACAAGTCATAGCTTTGGACAACCTGTTGAAGCTCAGACCAAACATGAGAATTTCTGTAGTTAAAACGGTCAAATGATATCAAAGTTCTTCATAGAAAGACCTCGGTTTGCTATCGTTGTTGCAATAATAATTGTCTTTGCTGGTGTTCTTTCCATCAAGAGTTTACCTGTTAAAGAATACCCTACGCTTACACCACCAAGAATTACCGTTGAAGCATATTATCCTTCGGCTGATGCAGAGACGATACTAAAAACTGTAGCTGCACCACTTGAGGAAGCGATAAACGGTGTTAAGAATATGCTTTACATGAAATCTACTGCCTCATACGGCAGTTTATCGATAAGTATTTATTTCAAAGTTGGTACGAATCCTGATATAGCCAAAATCGATGTAAGTAATAGAATACAAAATGTGTTAGGCAGTTTACCGGAAGTTGTTAGGCGATTGGGTGTCCAGGTTAGGGAAAGTTCACCTGATTTACTTAAGGCATATGCCTTTGTGTCAACAAGTAAGAAAAGGACGCTTGAGAGTTTGTCCAATTACATTTTGGTCAACGTTTTGGATGAGTTGAAAAGGGTTAAGGGCGTAGGAAATGCGATTATTTGGGGTGAGCGTAAGTACTCTGTCCGTGTTTGGTTAAAGCCCGACAGATTGGCAGAGTTCAATCTGACGCCAATGGATGTGTATAAAGCAATTCAAGAGCAAAACGAGGAATACTCAGCAGGCGGTGTAGCGCAAGAGCCAACGAAGAAGACATTTGTCTTTTCGTATACGTTAAAAGGTCAAAGTAGGCTAAAAACGATTAAACAGTTTAAGAATATAATCATAAGAGCAAATCCTGATGGCTCTGTTTTGAGATTAAAGGACGTTGCCGATGTAAAGCTTGGTAGTGAAAGTTACAGTGTGGCAACGTATTTTAACGGTAAAAAGGCTATACCTGTAGGTATTTTTGCTCTTCCGGACGCTAATGCTTTGGAGGTGTCAAAGGCAGTAGATGAGAAACTAAAAGAGCTATCGAAAAGCTTTCCAAAGGATATAAAGTATTACACGCCTTACGATCCTACAAAATTTATTAGGAAATCAATAAACGAGGTTGTACACACCCTATTTGTTGCTTTGATATTGGTGAGTATTGTGATTTATATCTTTTTAGGTAATATCAGGGCAACTCTGATACCGGTTTTAGCAATACCTGTTTCAATTTTTGGCTCGTTTGCAGGACTTTACATCTTTGGATTCTCTATAAACCTGTTAACACTATTTGGCCTAATTCTTGCCATAGGTCTTGTTGTGGATGATGCCATAGTGGTTATTGAAAATGTGGAAAGAGTGATACATGAAGAGCATTTACCTACTAAAGAAGCAACTATAAAGGCGATGGAAGAAATCACATCACCTATCATAGCTATAGTTTTAGTGCTTTCTGCCGTGTTCATACCTGCGGCATTTATTGGTGGTTTTTCGGGTAAAATGTTTCAACAGTTCGCTGTTACTTTATCCATCTCTATGGCTTTATCTGGATTTATGGCTTTGTCATTAACGCCTGCTTTGTGTGCCCATTTACTTAAAGGTGAGATAAAACCCATAAAACCGGTACAGTTGTTTCAAAAGTTTTTTTCATGGCTTACAAGTAAGTTTTCAAAGACCGTTAGCTTCATGCTGAAAATATCATTGATTAACGTTTTAATATATGCCGGTATTATTTTGCTTATAGTTGGCATAGGCAAAAAGATTCCTACAGGTTTGGTACCACCTGAGGACAAGGGTGCAATTTTTATAATGACATACCTGCCTCCAGGGTCATCGCTTAAAAGAACCGAGCATGTTTTAAATAACGAAGTGGAAAAACAACTGATGAAGTTGAAATATGTGAAGAGCGAATTGTCCGTTGCAGGCATAGATTTGGCGTCCATGGGTATTGAACCCAATGCTGCTATAAGCTTTGTCCAACTAACTGATTGGAGTAAGAGAAAAGGGTTTAAACTTAGTTCCCTATATCTGGCGCATGTTTTGATGTTTAAGTTTCTCAGGAACAGGGATGCGCTCATTTATGTATTCAATCCACCCCCGATTATGGGTATGAGTATGACAGGTGGATTTGAGATGTACGTTCAAAATAGGAGAAGCGATAGTTTGTCCAAGTTTTCTGAAGAAATTAATAAATTGGTTTACGATGCAAATAAACAGAAAGACCT
>JALVTR010000032.1 GCA_027035885.1 Desulfurellales bacterium | reverse complement strand
GGACAGCTTTTGTATATAGGCTTTGTTGATATAACCACACCTGCTGCATGGATAGAGGCATGGCGCTTAACACCCTCAAGCGTCTTTGATATCTCAAAAAGCTTCTTTACCTTCTCGTCCTTTTCAACTTCCTGCTTAAGTTGGGGGTTGGATCTTACCGCACCACTCAAATCCTCGTCGTTTGGAATCATTTTAGCAATTCTGTCTGCCTCTTTATAAGGAAAACCCATAACACGGGCAACATCTCTAACAACCGCCTTTGCCTTCATCGTTCCAAAGGTTATAACCTGAGCCACATTATACTCCCCATACTTCTCTCTAACATAGTGTATAACCTCATCTCTCCTTTCTGCACAGAAGTCCACATCTATGTCTGGCATTGTTACCCTTTCTGGGTTTAGGAAGCGCTCAAATAGTAGGTTGTATTTGATGGGGTCTATGTCTGTTATGCCAATGGAGTATGAAACAAGGCTGCCTGCTGCAGAGCCCCTGCCAGGGCCAACAGGTATGCCATTTCTCTTTGCATAGTTGACGAAGTCCCAAACGATGAGGAAATAACCTGAGAAACCCATCTGTTCTATTATGGCAAGCTCATGCTCGAGTCTTTTCTTGTAAAGCTCTTTCTTGTCTTTATCAAAGCCTTGAGTTCTTCTTTCTAATCCCTCATAGGCAAGTTTTATTAAAAATTCCTTCTCATCTGAGCCATCAGGTGTTTGATAGTGGGGAGGAGCAAGTTTACCAAGTTCCAGCTCAACATTGCACATGTCAGCTATTGTCTTGGAGTTATAGACAAACTCAGGATTGTCTTTGAAGAGCTCAAGCATCTCCTCTTCTGTTTTGAAGTAGAACTCTTGTGTGCCCATTCTCATTCTGTCTTTATCGTCCAAGTGTTTGTTTGTCTGAACACAGAGAAGTGCATCCTGGGCTATAGCATCCTCTTTGTTTAGGTAGTGGCAGTCGTTTGTTGCAACAATGGGTGTGTTTGTTTCCAAACCCAGTCTTATTATCTCTTTGTCTATCCTCTCTTGGTCTTCAAGGCCGTGTCTCATGATTTCAAGGAAGAAGTTGTCTTTGCCAAATATATCCTTGTACTCTTGGACTGCTTTCTTTGCCCCTTCGAAGTCGTTGTCTAAAAGTCTCAACTGTATTTCACCATGTAGGCAGGCACTGCCTGCTATGATACCCTCTGAGTGCTCCCTCAATAGGTTTTTGTCTATTCTTGGTTTGTAATAGAAGCCTTTTAAGAAACCCATGCTGCAAAGATACATGAGGTTTTCATAACCCTTCTTGTTCTTTGCAAGGAGTGTTATGTGGTAATTGCCTTTTGTCTGTTTATCATCCAAAGTTGTGGGTGATATGTAGCCCTCAAAGCCAAGAATGGGCTTAATGCCATTTGATTTTGCAGTTTTGTAAAATTCCAAAGCTCCGAACATATTGCCGTGGTCTGTGAGGGCAACGGCGGGCATGCCGCTATTTTTCGCCTTTTCGACCATATACTTTAATCTACTTGCACCGTCTAACAAGCTATACTCAGAGTGGTTATGTAAATGCACAAAAGCCATCTTTTCCCCCTGTAATCAGAAATTTATTTCATTTAAAATACAGGCATCTATCACAATAAGGCTTTGCCAACCTCTCCATAATTCCCTAAAATATTTATACCATCTCGGCTAATTGCTTCTCAAGTTTTTGTAATTGGCTTATCAATGTACTTTTTTAGGTGGTGAGTAGTTGAGACCCATTTGGTATTATAGTATTGCTCCGCCTTGTCAAATAAATCTCTCATACCAAGCTAACGACCAAGCTCAGCTGCCGCCAAGGAGCGCAGCGGAATAGTAGTCAAGTGCAGCACATTGTTAGGGTATTCATTTTAGATTTTTTTCAATCAATTCCTTAATGAATGAAGGAATATCTTTTTGCAGCTCTAAGGTTTTTTCTTTTAATTTTTCATAGGACGACACTTCTTCGCCCGTCCAAATAATATCAACTCTCCTGATAGGCCTCATCGCAATGTGCTCATAATTATCAGGATATGCCCAATAGCATTTTTTACAAATTTCAACCTTTTTTAGCTCCAACCAATTAACACAATGTTCACACGACCAGGACTTAGCTCGGTTTGCTGACCCACTTAATAACATGTAATCGTCAATATTGTTCATATTGTCAGGATCATCACCAGCCACTTCAAAGGGTACTCGATGATCAATTTGCAACTCCATTTCGTCAAATTCCTCTAAATAGATAGCACACTTATTTCCTTGCCTTTTCAGCAACTCTTTCTTTAATTTCTTTGAAAAAGCAGTTCTTCCGTGTAATTTACTAAATCTTGCTTTTTTAGGATCGCCAAAACGATATGCACCTATTTTCCTACCATCTGAACCTGTAACTCTAAATGTCTCTAAAGGTATGCCTTGTTCACGAACATCTCTGGCCGCTCTTGGAGGATGATTATATCTATATTTATTCTTTAACTCTTCTGTAGTTATGTAGCCATGCTTTAAAATGTGTTCAATTACGGTTCTCGGCCTTTTTGCTTTAACCTTCTTGCATTTTTTGATAAAATCATCGGGTAAGTCTTGTTTCTCCATTAGAAAAGCTCTCCTATAACTAGTTGCCTTGCAGGTTTT
>JALVTR010000031.1 GCA_027035885.1 Desulfurellales bacterium | reverse complement strand
TATTTATCTATTTGAACAGCTGAAAATTTACAAGCAGAATAGCACAACCCACATCTTATACATAAATTTGAGTTAATTTTTGGGTTTGGAAAAAATACAATAGCTTTTGTAGGACAAATAACCTCACAGTCTCTGCAATGAGATTTTGAAAAGGTGTATCTAATGCAATTTTCATTGTTTATATAAACGTAGTTGCAAAGAGAATAATCCATGACAAACACAATTCTACAAACACCTATTAAATTGTCCAGAGAAATATTGACTTTTTTTTTTGTATCAATACACTTTAAAAAAACAATGGAGGTGTATGATGCTTCCCAGCTTTCAAGAGATGGTTCCAGTCTTGATAATCTTAATTATCATATTTGGCGCAAGAAAACTGCCAGAGATTGGTTCTGGTTTGGGCAAGGGTATAAAAGAATTTAAAAGGGCTATGAAAGACGCTGATGAAGTAGATGAAAAAAAACCTATAGAGGCAAAAACAGAAAATACTTCAGAGAAAGACAAGGAGAAAAAAGAGAGTTAAATAATCAATGAGAGAAAAGATTAAATCAATCATAGATAAATATCTAAAAGAGAAAGGATACAGTTTAGATTATGTTATTGAGTATCCTAAAAATGAAACGTTCGGGGATTATTCGACAAATTTTGCCATGATTTTGGCTTCAAAGCTCAAAAGGAATCCAAAAAATGTGGCAAATGAATTTATAGAAAGCTTATATTCAAATATATTCGATAAAGTAGAAATAGCGGGCTCTGGATTCATAAATTTCTATATAAAAAAGGAAGCGTTCATAGAAGAGCTAATGGAAGTCTATAATAAAAAGGAAAATTACTTCAAACCAAAAATACACAAAAATAAGTTTATTCAAGTTGAATTTGTAAGCGCTAACCCCACAGGACCTCTGCACGTAGGCCACGGTAGAGGAGCTGCCATAGGAGACTCTATTGCAAGAATTTTAAAATTCTTCGGACATAAAGTTGAAAAAGAATATTATATAAATGACGCAGGCCTACAAATGGAGCTCTTAGGTCAATCGCTATATGTTAGATACAAGCAACTATTAGGCATGGATGATGCTTTACCTGAAGATGGGTATAAGGGTGAATACCTAATAGACTTAGCAAGAAAGCTAATCATGGAATACGGTGAAAATTTACTAAAAATGGAAGAAAGTGAAGCTATAGAATTTTGTAAAAGTAGGGCTGCAGATAACATATTAAAATACATAATGGAAACTTTGGAAAAGTTTAGGGTATCTTTTGATAAAATTTTTAATGAAAGACGCTTATATCAATCAAATGAAGTTGAAGAAAGTCTTAAACTCCTTGAAGACAAAGGTGTGATTTACGAAAAAGAGGGCGCATTATGGTTTAGAAGTACAGATTTTGGAGATGATAAAGATAGGGTTTTAAGGAGAAAAAACGGTGTCTTTACTTATTTTGCAAGTGACATTGCCTATCACAGGAACAAGTTTTTAAAGAGAGGCTTTGATGAGGTAATAGATATTTGGGGATCTGACCATCACGGATATGTGAAGAGGGTAAAATCGGCAATCGAAGCTATGGGTATAGACTCAGAAAAGCTGAAGGTTATACTTGTTCAAATCGTTAATTTATTAAGGAGTGGAGAAAAAGTTTCCATGTCAACAAGAAAGGGAGAATTTGTTGAATTAGAAAATGTAATTAATGAAGTTGGAGTAGATGCAGCAAGATTTATGTTTGTCTCAAGAAGCACCGATTCACATTTAGATTTCGATCTGGAATTAGCAAAAAAACAAAGCAACGACAATCCTGTTTACTATGTCCAATACGCCTATGCGCGTATAAATTCCATATTTAATCAATTGGGTAATAAAACAGACTTAGACTTAGAAAATGCTTGGAATCTTAAAGAGAAAGAGGAAATAGATTTAATAAAGTCTTTAATTCAATTTAAAGAACTTTTAGAAAAATCCTACAAAAAGAGAGATCCATACTTTATTACAAAGGGTCTTTTGGGCATTGCCGAGAAATTTCACAGATTTTACAATAAACATAGGGTAATAGTATCTGAGGAAACTATTCGTAAAGCAAGGTTGTTGCTCATTGAAACTGTAGCGATATCCTTGAAGTTAGGATTTGATCTTATTGGTATAGAAGCCAAAAAAAGAATGTAGGAGGACAGAATAAAATGAGTGGGCCAGAGAATAAAGACAAAATAAAAGAAATTTTGGAAGGTCATAACAAAAAATTTACAGCTGCTGAGCTTATTGTTGGTATAGTTGTTCTGCTGGTAATTGGATGTGTAATAGGATATGCAATTTTCAAAATTCTAACTCCAAAGCAAATCACACCAAATAACGTTATAACCAAAGTTCAACAGCCTCCGGTCCCTAAAGTAACAGAAAACAAAAAGATGGCTGTTAATGTCAGTTCTAAAAAGCAAGTTATAAATACGAAGGCAAAAACAGGTGAAAGTAAAGAAAAGATAGGAAATAACACCGAGATATCAATAACAAATAATATCCAAAATAAAGGGCAAAATGAGCAAACGGGGCCAAAAATTATAACTCCAGAAGCAGAAAACAATATCAATAATAACCAGTTACAAAACAAACAAAATGCAAAGGTATATAGCAGTAAGCAGATAGCAAAGACTAAAAATACAACTCCAAAAGAGAAGATGACAATGATGAAACAAAAAGCAAGAATAAATGTAACAAAAAAATATACAATAGTTCATCACAGAGTTACACATAAATATCATGGATATATTCGTGCAATTAAATACGTAATTCAAGTTTCATCAAATAAAATTAGAAAGTTAGCTCTTTTAAATGTTATCAAATTAAGAAGATGTGGTCATAATGCGTTTACTAAAGAAGTTGAAGTAAAAGGTGCAAAATATACAAGAGTTTACGTTGGACCAATAAAAGGCTATTCTTTGGCCAAGGAAGAAGCGAAGGAAATAAAAAGACAGCTACACCTTAAGTATTTCCCCTTGATTAAGAAAGATGATTAAATACCCTAACATAAACCCAGATATATTTAGTTATAAAGGCATCCACTTAAGATGGTATGGCGTTGCCTACGCGTTAGGATTTATAATCGGTTATTTTTATCTAAGCAAAAGATTAAAAAAGTTTAATATAAAAGGTTTAATAGATGATGCGGTTTTGTATGCAGTGTTTGGAGTGATTTTGGGTGGAAGGATAGGTTATGTCTTGATATACAACTTGCCTTATTACTGGCATCATCCTCTACAAGTGCTCTATATCTGGGACGGTGGAATGAGTTTCCACGGCGGTCTCATAGGTACTACTATAGCAGGCATACTACTTGCAAAAAAATACGGGTTAAGCTTTTATGACCTTGCGGATGAGACTGTAGTCATTGTCCCTATAGGACTTTTTTTTGGACGTATAGCAAATTTCATAAATGATGAGCTGTGGGGTAGAGTAACAAACGTTCCTTGGGCTGTTGCTTTTCCAGCTGGTGGATATTTACCGCGTCACCCATCTCAGCTTTACGAGGCGTTTTTTGAGGGTCTCGTGCTTTTGGCCATTTTGCTAAAAATGAGGGACAAGCTACTACCCTACAAAGGTATGCTGTTCTGGCTATTTGTTTTTTTATACGGCTTTTTCAGGTTTTTCATTGAATTTACAAGACAGCCGGACCCACAAATCGGATTCATATACGGTCTTACGATGGGACAATGGTTATGTTCTATAATGATGGCTGTCAGTATCATTGCCCTAATAAAAATATGGAGTAGTTATGGACATAAACAAGAAAAAAAGCTTTATTAAAAAGAAAAAACAAGAAGTTCCTTCGCACATAATTGAAGTTGGTTTAAACCTTTTGTATGTGGAGCCACATCATATTAAGCAAAGGTTGAACAAATCCCAAATTTTAGAACGAATAGAAATTAAAAGAATATTTGACACTGAAAATAAAACAATTTTAGTAGATATTTCTGATCAACCATATGATGAAGAATTGGATAATATTGGCCTTGCTAAACAGTTAAATCCTGAGCTTGCAGTCATCGTAAAAGATATAATTTTAGAAGAATATCAAATATTCCTAAACAGAATTTATCAGGTAGATGCAATAGCTTTCCCTATTTTATATATAACAAAGAAAGCTGTTGAAAAATTAATGTTTATAACAAATTCAATGGGTATGTTGCCTATCCCGATAATACAATCGGACGAAGATTTTAAAAAAATACCTAATGATTTATCTAAAGTTATAATATTTGAAAAAGAATGTCCTAAAGAAAAACAAAAAGAGGTTTGCTTTAGATTTGACGACAAAGGAAATTTGGTAAAATGTTAAAGGAAATAATGAAAAACGCCAAAAAAATACATTTTGTGGGGATAGGTGGGGTAGGAATGAGCTCCTTAGCTCAATATATGCACTCTAAAGGGTATAATATCACCGGCTCTGACTTAAGGAAAGACCACTACATTGAAAAATTGGAGAAAATTGGAATTAAAATAACTATAGGCCATTCTATTCAAAATGTTTCAGAGGACACAGATTTAGTTGTATCATCAAGTGCTGTGAAGAATGACAATATTGAAATCGTACAAGCAGAAAAGCTCAATATACCGGCAATCAAAAGGAGTCAGCTACTTGCCTATCTTGTTAATCAATCTAAATCAATAGCTGTAGCTGGATCTCATGGAAAAACTACAACAACATCTCTTTGTGCTTCACTTCTAAAAGAATCACATTTAGACCCTACAGCTATTATAGGAGGCAAATTAAGGAACATAAATAATAATGTTATGGTTGGTAATGGAGAATTTTTTATAGTGGAGGCGGATGAGAGCGACGGAGGTTTTTTATTTTTAAACCCATATATAGGTATTGTCACAAATATAGACAACGATCACCTGAGTTTTTATGGCAATTTTGAAAATGAAAAAGTGGCATTTTACGATTTTATGCTAAACTCTCAATTACGGATAATAAATACGGATGACCCGGTTATTAGGCAGTGGAATAAGTTAAAAGAAAACAGAGATACAACTATCACATACAGCGTAAAATCGAAAAAAACAGACATATTTGCATACGACATACAATTAGGGATAGAAGGGTCGATATTTAGTGTAAAAACACCAAAAAGAAAGATAGAAAATGTAAATTTGGGTATTTTAGGCATACACAACATATCTAATGCTTTGGCAGTGATAGGTATTGCAGAAATTTTGAACATTGATGAACATATTATAAAAAAAACATTTGAGGAATTTGGAGGAGTGGACAGGCGATTTACGTATGTAGGAGATTATGGCCCACTAAAGATTTTTGACGATTATGCCCATCATCCAAACGAAGTTAAAGCAACCTTATCAACGGCTAAAATTATAAGCGATAACATATATGCCGTATTTCAGCCCCATAGATTCTCAAGAACAGCTTATCTTATGGAAGATTTTGCAAGATGTTTTAAAAACATCACAAGGGTATACATTCTTGACATATACCCGGCAAGTGAATCACCTATTGACGGTATAGACTCAGAAGTCTTAACAGAAAAAATAAATGCAATTTCCGGAAACGCAGTTTACATAAACAATGCTAATCTACTAAAAAGGCATTTAGACCAAATAAAGGAAACAGGGATTTTGGTTGCATTGGGTGCAGGCAGTGTATCAAATATAATCAGACAAATTGTCCATGATTACAAAAATAGTACCACTTAAATATTTAACAAGCATTCGCCAGAATGGATGTATAACCGTTAACTATATTGAAAACGACAGAGATTTGGACAATGTTAAATCAGTTATAGGCTGTGGTAGCAATGTGCTTATAAAAAACACAAAAACAGTTTACAAACTATCTCCCAATTTTGGCTATATAAAAATAAATGGTAACGTTGTTAGGGTAGGTGGGGCTACCACAATTAGGCAATTTACAAACTTCATGATAAATCGATCGCTGAGTTGTATAGAATTCTTATCAGGCGTACCGGCATCTGTCGGCGGTGCTGTTTTCATGAATGCAGGGGCTTTTGGTAATGAAATATTAGATTTTTTAGAATACGTTTTAATAAAGACACCAGAAAAAAAATTAAAGATTGAAAAACCTAACTTGAATTTCTCATACAGAAACAGCAATTTGAACGGCATAATATTGGAAGTTGGCATAAGATGCCGAAAAAAGGAAAAGAGTCAAATAATAGAAAAAATTGTGAGTAGCATAAAGGTGAGAAAAAATAAGGCACACTTAAGAAATACTTTCGGCAGTGTTTTTAAAAACCCTAAACAGAATTTACCAGCAGGTAGACTTATTGAGGAGTGCGGCCTAAAGGGTAGGGCAAAAGGTACAGCAATGATATCACCGAAACACGGCAACTTTATAATCGGTAAAGGGTTAGTAAATGTAGACGACGTTTTATTTTTAATAGATTCGGCAAAAAACGAGGTGCTAAAGCAGTTTTCAATAGAGTTGGAAGAAGAGGTTAAGATAATATGAAAGTAGTCGTTGTATGTGGCGGAGATTCTTCAGAAAGAGAAGTGTCATTATCTACCGGCAAAGCTGTTTTTGAAGCCTTGAAGGCTAACTTTGACAATGTTGAGTGTATAGATTGTTCTAATATAAAAGACTGTATAAACAAAACAGTCCAATCAAATCCAGACGTCGTTTTTATAGCTTTACACGGTGGATTCGGAGAAAACGGCCAATTTCAAGCCGCATTAGAAAGTTTAGGCATAAAACATACTGGTTGTTCATTCAAAGAAAGTGCTGTAACCATGGATAAGTTTATTACGAAATCTATGTTTAAGACAAACAACATACCGACATCCGAGTTTTTACTTATAAGGGACGTGGGCCAGATAGAATCTATAAATTTTTATCCTATTTGTATAAAACCACAATCAGAAGGGTCGTCTGTGGATATCTCTTTTGCAAGCAATTCTAAGGAAGCAAAGCCTCATATAGAAAATCTATTAAGAAAATATGGCAGTGCATTAATAGAGAGAAAATTGGAGGGTGAAGAGCTTACAGTAGGAATTGTTTATGATATTGTTTTACCAGTTATTAATATAAAACCAAAAAGTGGATTCTATGATTATAATCATAAATACACAAAAGGGGCCACGGAATACATAGTTCCAGCTCCTCTTCCCAAATGTGTTTCAAACTTAGTTCAAAGCGTTGCCTACAGGGCATACAAATCTATAGGTTGCAATAGCTATGCCAGGGTGGACTTAATTTTAGAGGGAAATATACCGTATGTGCTTGAGATTAACTCCATACCAGGCATGACAGCTACAAGCCTTTTACCAAAGGCTGCCCTTGCATACGGTATAAATTTTAAAGAGTTAGTGAAACTATTGGTCGAGAAAGCATGAAAGATTACAGCAATTTAAAAGAAAAAATCCAAGAAAAAAAAGACAAAAAGGGCGTAATTTTGAAGTTTATTTATCTATCAATGGCAGCAATATTGTTTTTGTTCTTAATTTCCCTTATGCTATACAGTTACATTGAAGTCTCAAACAAATTTGCCAGGCTGAAGTTCATCGTAATTAGCGGAAATCACATACTACCAAAAAAAAATATAAGCAATATCATCATAAATAGCGGAAATACTGAGCTTTCAACGTACAATTTATCTAAAATTTACTATAAAATCATATCAAATCCATGGATAAAAAAGGCTAGAATCGCAAAAATATTCCCAGACACAATATATCTAATAATTAATGAAAAAAAACCAGCGGCCTTTGTTTATTACAACAAAGATATTTACGTAATAGACAGCGATGGCGATAAAATAGATATCTACAAAAAATACCTTAATATGCCAATTTCCCTACCCAAAATAAAAACAAAATCAGACATTTTAAACAACAAATCTCTTCTAAAATCTATCCTAACTATATATGAAAAATTAGACAAAATTGGAAAAATAAATTATATTGATGTAGTGTCTGGTGGTTATCAGGTGGTTAATTTTAGCAATGGGTTGAATATTGTGGTCAATAGTTTAAATTGCCCAAAGGTAGCGCTAAGAAGGCTATCCCAGAAGTGGGCATATTTAAACACCTTAAAAAGTAAATTAGACAGCGTAAGTATATGTTTTGATAACAAATTTGTTCTGAAGTGGAAAAAAGGAGTTGGGAAGTGAGCGAGGTTTTAAACGATGATATTGTTGTAGGGTTAGATATAGGAACTACTAAAGTTTGCGCTATAGTTGGTAAAAAAACACCAGAAGGTCAAATCAAGGTTATAGGGATTGGTCAAACACCGTCTAAAGGACTACGTAAAGGTGTTGTGATAAATATAGACGAAGCTGTACTATCAATTAAAAAAGCTGTTGCTTACGCAGAGCGCATGAGCGGAGTTAAGATTGATAGCGTATATACAGGCATCGCTGGGGGACATATCAGGTCATACAACTCAAGTGGAGTTGTAGCTATAAAGAATTTAGAGGTTTCTGAATCTGACATTAGGAGGGTTGTAGATGCGGCAAAGGCCGTTATGATACCTCCGGATAAAGAGGTTATCCATATAATTCCGCAAGAGTTTATAGTTGACGACCAGCCTGGCATTAAAGACCCGCGTGGGATGAATGGAACAAGACTTGAGGTAAAAGTTCATATTGTTACTGGTTCTGTTACTAACATCCAAAATATAATTAAATGCTGCAATAAAAGTGAATTGAGAGTTAAAAACATAGTTTTACAGCCTATAGCTTCAAGTTACTCCATTTTATTGCCAGATGAGAAAGATCTTGGTGTTGGTTTAATAGATATTGGTGGAGGAACAACAGACGTAGCGGTGTTCGCTTCAAATGCTATAAAACACACATCTGTTATAGGCTTAGGTGGTGACCATGTCACAAATGATATAGCAATAGGACTTAGAACGCCTTTTAAAGAGGCAGAAGAAATAAAGAAAAAATACGGATGTGCTTTATCTAACCTAGTAGATGAAGATGAAATCATAAGAATACCGGGAATTGGCGATAGAAAGTCGAGGGAAATACCAAAAAGGTTGTTGAGCGAAATAATAGAACCAAGAATGGAGGAAATTTACTCACTTGTAAAAAATGAACTCGGCAAGATGGGGTTAATGCCTCTTTTGGCAAGCGGCGTAGTAATCACAGGGGGAACTGCATTGATGTTTGGTTCGTTGGATCTTGCAGAGAAAATGTTTGAGTTACCTATAAGATTGGGTAAGCCACAGGGCATTATAGGTTTGAAAGATGCAGTTGATAATCCCATGTACGCTACCGGAGTGGGGCTCGTCATGTATGGTTTTCAAAAGGCTAAGGACGAAGAAGAGCTTAATATAGATGAAAGAACATCGAAAGATGATGGCAGCTTGTTTTCTTTAATAGTAAAAAGGATGAAAAGTTGGGTTAAAGAAATGTTTTGATTTGGAGGCTTAAATAATGACTAAGCAAGAAAAAAATGATTATTCTTCCGGAGCAATTATAAAGGTTATAGGAGTTGGCGGTGGTGGTAGTAATGCAATAAATACAATGGTTAGCTATGGTATCAAGAACGTTGAGTTTATATCAGCAAACACCGATGTCCAAGCCCTAAATGTATCTCTTGCAGAAACAAAAGTACAACTCGGCAAGAAATTAACAAGGGGGTTGGGCGCTGGAAGCAACCCAGAAAAGGGCAAAAAAGCCGCTGAGGAAAGCATAGAAGAGGTAGAATCTGTCCTGTCAGGTGCCGATATGGTGTTTATAGCAGCTGGAATGGGAGGTGGCACGGGAACAGGAGCTTCTCCTATCATTGCAAAAGCTGCAAAAGACATAGGCGCATTGACCATTGCTGTTGTCACAAAACCATTTGAAATGGAAGGTAAAACAAAAAAAGATATAGCTCTAAAAGGTATAAATGACCTCAAAGAAAATGTTGATAGTATAATTATCATACCAAATCAAAGATTATTAGATATATATAAAAATCTAACATTGCTCGAGGCATTTAAAAGAGTTGATGATATATTAAGACAAGCAGTTCAAAGTATTGTAGAATTAATATACAAACAACCAGATTCTCAAATAATCATGAATATAGATTTTGCCGATGTTGAATCGGTTATGAGGGAAAAGGGCGTCGCTTTAATGGGTGTAGGTGAAGCATCAGCTGAAGGCGGCGAAAACAGGGTAAGAAGGGCGACAGAGATGGCGATTTCCAACCCATTACTTGAAAATACATCCATAAAAGGTGCTAAAGGCATTTTGATGAATATCACGGCTGGCAAAAATTTTGGTATGGATGAATTTAACGAAGCCACATCAATAATAGAAAAAAATATGAATGAAAAAGCACTTTTCAAACACGGGTTTGTCTTGGATGAGAGCTTAGGTGACAAGGTGAGAATAACTATTATTGCTACTGGGTTTTCAGATAACACATCTCATACATCAAGAGAAAAATTGATAGACAAACCTGAATATAAAACCTTGAATACAAAAAACCTCAACGAAATAACAAAAATGACAGAGATACCCATAGAAGACGAGAGAGATATACCAGCATACATAAGGAGACAAAGAAAAAGGGAGGAAAACTAATTGATTGAACACTACCTAATAGCAGGTTTAATATCTTACATGTTGGGTAGTGTTCCGTGCGGTTTTTTAATTGCAAAATATAAAGGCATAGATATTAAAAAATATGGAAGCGGCAACATAGGTGCAACGAATGTTTATAGGGTTGTTGGTAAAAAAGAGGGTATTTTAACGCTTGCTTTAGATGTTACAAAGGGCGTTCTTCCTGTTCTAATTTTCTCTCTAATTTTTCCAAAAGATGAATATATAAATATAGTTTCTGCTGTTTTAGCTGTTTTAGGACACGATTTCAGCATATTCCTGTTGTTTAAGGGTGGAAAGGGCGTTGCTACTTCATATGGTGCAAGTTTGCCCATAAATCCTGTAGCTTCCCTTGCAGGGATTTTTGTGTGGATAAGTATACTTCTGACGACAAAATATTCATCTCTTGCTGCATTGCTATCATTTTTAATTGCTACTTTAATTGCCCTTTCAAGTTCAGATTATATTGTTAGGTTATACTTTTTAGCTTTATATGCTATGATAGTTTTTAAACATAGAGAAAACATAAAAAGGTTATTTAAAAGAGAGGAAAACAGAATAAAAATTTGAGATTTTATAAATTATCTTGTATAAAGGGGTTGTAGATATGGCACTGAGAAAAAGGGAGATTGAATTATTAACCGATAAGGTAGCTGTAAATCTTATAAAAAGTGGAAATATAAAACTTAATAAAGATGTGTCTATATTAAAAAATATAATACGTGATGTTTTAGAAGAGGATGTGCAGAAAGAGAGAGAAATAGATGCAAAAACAAAAAAATTACTTGAACAATACTCTGGAGAAATAGAGAAAGAGAAAGCTGATAGCATAAAATTATTTTTGATGG
>JALVTR010000030.1 GCA_027035885.1 Desulfurellales bacterium | reverse complement strand
TTTTCCTTCCACTCCCAAACCTTTTCGACAAACTTTTCCCTTCCCAGATTCTCTCTCTTTATGCCCTTACCCGCCAAATCCTTTTCTACCATATTTTGCGTTGCAATACCGGCATGGTCAGTGCCTGGCACCCAAAGTACATTGTACCCCTTCATTCTTTTATACCTAACAATTATATCCTGCAACGTTCCATTCAATGCATGCCCAATATGTAAGGCTCCAGTAACATTGGGCGGTGGAATGACTATGCTAAAGTTTTCTGCATTCGGATCACCTTTTGGCTGAAAATAGCTGTTTTTCTCCCAAAATTTGTACAATTCAGTTTCAAATTTAGGAGAGTACTTCGTATCTTCCATAGTATTCACCTCTTATGCGTATTCTTTTGAAAGTTTTATACCGTAACTAAAAGCAAATTGATTTATCGTTCTTAACTTCTCGGGCAACACCTCATCTATAGCTTCTACAAAATATTTCTCTTCGACATCCATAAAATGCGATAAAAGCCCAAGTATTATGGTATTTACAAGCCTCGAATTGCCCAGTTTATTTGCATCATCTATAAATTTTCTCTTAATCAATTTTTTAACCCTTACCCTTTCAATCATCCTATCAATGCTACCCTCATCTATTGCCTGACCAATTATAGGAACAATCCTATCATTAACAACAACTATTGAGTCTCTACTCAGGTACTTAACCCACCTCAACATCTCCACTTTTTCAGTTGACAGCATGAATTGAACACTGCCCATTTTGTCAGTGGGTGAATACACCTTGTCGCCAAACCTAACAGAGGCACTCACAGACCCACCTCTTTGGCTCATGCCGTGTATTTCGCTCTTTTTAACGTCAAACCCTGAAAGCATACACGCATAAGCCACAACATTGGAAGCAGTTATAATCCCGTCGCCTCCTACACCAACAAAGAGAACGCTATTTATGTTCATTTCCCCTCCTTTTTCACAATGGCGCCCCCAATCGGACAAACATGCATGCACACCTCACATCCGGTACACAACACCTCATCTATTATTGCCTTGTTATCCTTAAAATCTATGGCAGGACAGGCAATACGCAAACACCTCTTGCAACCTGTGCATTTATCAGACACCACAATAAGCGGCCCCTCTTTAATCTTTTTCGGCTCCAAAACACACGGCCTCGTAGGTATTATAACACTCAAGCCCGGTTTATTTATTTCTTCTTTGAGAAGTTTTTTGGTACTCTCATAATCGTATTGATCAATCTCATAGACACGCTCAATCCCTATGGATTTTACAAGGTCATAAATCCTTATCGGTTTCACATCTTCACCCTTCAGTGTAAACCCACTGCCCGGGTCAGGCTGACCACCTGTCATTGCTGTTATCCTATTATCCAAAATTATCACAGTTATATTAGCATTGCTAATGTAAGCATCGATTATGGGCTGAATACCCGTATGGAAAAACGTTGAATCGCCTATCACAGCAACGATTTTTTGCTTATTTTGAACTTTAGAGGCACCTATACCCATAGAAATACTTGCACCCATACACACAGTTGTATGCATAGCGCTTAAAGGCGGTAAACATCCAAGCGTGTAGCATCCAATATCTCCGGTAATAAAAATATCCTTACCTAAAGAGTGGAGAATATCAAAAATGGGTCGATGTGGACAACCTGGACACAAAGCCGGCGGCCTCTTTGGAAGCTCAAGCTCATTAAAGATTACTTTTGTAGTTTTTTCCTTTATCAAACCGGCCTTCTTTAGCCCCTCTTCCACAATATCCAAATTGAACTCACCATCGTAGGGGAAGTGCTTTTTGCCTTCAACGTTTATACCCGCAATTTTCAATTCCTCTTCCATAAAAGGCTCTAATTCTTCAACAACAATTACTTCATCAAGCTTGTCAACAAACTCCCTTATTTTCTCAATCGGCATAGGATAGCTAAAGCCCACCTTGAACATATGAACATTGGGTAATAGTTCTTTGATATAATTATAAGCCATACTTGATGTTATGATACCAAAATTAGTTTTGCCTTTCTCAACTTTATTTATTGGCGTTTCATTGGAAAAAAGCTTTAATTTTTCTAATCTATCCAAAACTACTTTGTGTCTTGAAATTGCATTTGCTGGTATCATCACGTATTTCCTAAAATCCTTCTGCAACTTCAAATTTTGTTCATTATCAAGTGTGCGGGGGTCAAACTGAACAACGCCCAAGGAGTGCGAGATTCTTGTAGTTGAGCGCAAAATCACTGGTGTGTCAAATTTTTCACTAACAACAAACGCATATTGCATAAAAGCCATCGCTTCAAAGGGGTCAGATGGCTCAATCAACGGGAGTTTTGCAAATTTGGCATAACGCCTATTATCCTGCTCATTTTGAGAAGAATGCATACCAGGATCATCTGCCGTTACAACAACAAAACCTGCGTTCACTCCTGTATAGGACGCCGTCATCAATGGATCCGCCGCAACATTTAATCCCACATGTTTCATTGTGGCAAAGCTACGCGTACCAGCAATGGATGCCCCCAGGGCCGTCTCAAATCCGGCTTTTTCATTTGATGCCCATTGAGCTATAACGTTGGGGTAGTTTTTAAAATGTTCCAAAATCTCACTCGACGGTGTACCAGGATATCCGCTTCCAAAACGTGCATTGCCCTTATAAGCTCCTATCGATATAGCCTGATTTCCATTTATAATCTTCTTTATTACCTTAAGTCCCACCGTTCACCCCTAAAACGCAATTTTTATTACTGTTTTTACATTACCCCTCGGCGTAAAGTCACCTATCACTTCAAGATGCTTTGGATTTAGAGTTTCTTTTAGTGTATTAAAGATTTCGTTTGTGGCATCCTCATGTGAAATATAGCGTTCCCTGTACTTGTTCAAATAAAACTTCAATGACTTGAGCTCAATAACGTATTTATTTGGAATATACTTTATTTTGATTGTTGCAAAATCAGGATACCCACTTCTTGGACACTTGCAGGTAAATTCTGGAAATTCTATGCTTATTTCATAATCGTTCTCTGGATGGTTATTTGGCCAAGCCTCAAGCTCGGCTTCTTCTATCGCTTTTTCTCCGTATTTCAACGTTCACCCCCACAACAAAAACTAAGTTTATTTTTAGCATAAAGGCCTTGCAATTACAAGATTTAGACATCCCAGTCAAAAGCTCTGTAAGATATCGCTTCTTTTATATGTTTTGGTTGGATATTGCCACTTTCATCAATATCCGCTATTGTCCTTGCAATTTTCAGTATCTTCGAATAACTACGAGCAGAGAATCCAAATCTATCTACAGCCAGCTTCAATACGGCATGTGATTTATCATCCAAACGGCAATATCTTTTCAAATGTTGTTCGTTCATTTGAGAATTGTAGCTTATACCATTGTCCTTAAACCTTAATCGCTGTATATCCATCGTTCTTTGGACAATCCCCCTCATCGTATTTGAATCCAAATCAACCCTATCATCCGATAGCTTTTCATAATCAACCTCAGACACGTTCACCTGAATATCGATTCTATCCAAAATCGGACCGGATATCTTACTTCTGTACTTTTTAATCTGAGCAATACTACAGGCACACTCGCGCTTCTTTGAGCCATAGTATCCGCACGGACACGGATTTGCAGCGGCAACAAGGAGAAATCGAGCTGGATATGTGACCTTTGCACTTGCTCTGGATACGGTTATAACGCCATCTTCTAAAGGTTGCCTCAAAGATTCTATAACGTTTCTTTTGAATTCTGGAAATTCATCCAAAAAGAGAACGCCGTTGTGGGCAAGGGTAATCTCTCCGGGCATAGCATTCACACCCCCACCAATTAAACTTACATCGCTGCTTCCAGAATGCGGTGCACGAAAAGGCCTCTTCAAAATTATAGGTCTATCTTGATTTAATAAACCACAAACGCTGTAAATCTTTGTTGTCTCAAGAATCTCATAGTCCGTCATATCTGGTAAGATGGTAGGAATTCTCTTGGCTATCATGCTTTTACCAACACCTGGAGGGCCAACCATAAGCAGGTTGTGAAAACCAGCCGCTGCAATCATTACAGCCCTTTTGACCTTGTACTGCCCCTTGACATCGGAAAAATCCAGCTGACTTTTTGCCTTTCCCTTATAAAAGGAATTATCCAACGCTACTTCAGGATTACTCTTTAACTCACCCTTCAAAAATGACAAAACCTCCAAAAAATGATCAAATGCATAAACTGAAGCTTTGCTCAAAATGGCCTCTTTTGCGTTATCTTTATTTACGACGAGTTTCAAATCATTATTCTTTGCCAAAACGCCTATAGGAAACACTCCGCTTATTGGTTTTAACTTGCCATCTAAAGAGAGCTCAGCCGCAAATATAAATTTATCTGTATTAAAATCTAAGTTTAAAGAAACGCTAGCAAGTCCAATGGCTATCGGCAAATCAAACCCAGATCCACTCTTTTTAATATCAGCAGGAGCCAAACTAATTGTGATTTTCTTAGGTGGTAGTTTTATGCCACTGTTTGCAAGGCAGTGTATAGCCCTATCTTTACTCTCTTTAGCCGCGCCTTGAGCCAATCCAATGATATTTAAAGATGGGATGCCGCGCGTGGCGTCAACTTCAATATCTATGGATATAGCTTCTATTCCACTTAGCGTGGCGCTCTTTATACGCTTAAACATCTATCTAACGGTAATTTTCACCTCTGGAGATGGTTGGGACTCTTGACCAAATTTATCTACAGCCTTGACATAGTAATAATAAGTGGTATTTGGGGATACAGTATCGTCAGTAAAATACGTATTCTTTGTGACTACAATCTTTTTAGTGAATATCAAAAAATGTCTTCTAAATACCTCATACTCAACAGTGTCAGGACTTCCTTTATTCCAGCTTATAATAACAGAATTACCCACCTGTTTAACAGAAATGCCTGTGGGTGGCAGTGGCAGTGGCTTTGTTTCGAAAGCATAGGTTTTTGATGGCAAGCTTTCAATTCCATCCTTATCTACAGCTGTTACGTAATAGTAATAAGTCTTGCCCGGAACCAAGCCCTTATCCACGAATTGCAGTTCACTTGAAGGTACCTCTCCCACCATTGCCATAGACTGCTTTGTGTCACCCCTATAAATCTTGTATTTCACGACGTCTGCCGTCATACTCGGAAACCAATAGATTGTCAGTTGCCCAGCTCCACTCTGAACAGCTGATAAATTTCCCGGTGGTATTGGTTTAAATTTTGTTGTGGCCTTTGCAACAGCCAAAATATCTCCCTCAACACCTTTGAAATTTACAGACACAACCGAATAGTAATAAGTAGTACCATCTTTCAAACCCTTATCTATGTAAATCGTATTCACATAGCCATTCACACTACCTATTTTCTTAAACGGTCCTTTGGGCTTTGTCGACCTATAGATGTTGTAAGCAACAACTGTGTGATCATTAGGAGGTTGCCATCTTATGACAACCATTCTAGGCAGTCCACTTGTGGCACTAATTTTTGTAGGAGAAATCGGAGGAGGTAAGGTTTTACCAACAACATAGTTGCTTGCAGGTCCTACGCCCTTACTTGAATACACAGCGATCTTATAAAAATACTCTGTATTGTCTTCAAGGTGCTTTAAAAATCCACCTGTATCAACGTAAGTTGTTTTCAATTTATCAGGAATACGTGTAATTTCCTGATAAGGCCCTGTGGCTTGGGGTGCACGATAAATAACATAGCCTTTAACTCCTGGATTACTAACTGCATTCCAACTCAAACCTACCTCCCTAATGCCACCCTTTGCTGTCAAGCCTGTAACCATTGGAAGTGCCGTTATAACGGGGGGATTGTTGTTAACGGTACAAG
This sequence comes from Desulfurellales bacterium, assembly GCA_027035885.1. Classification (GTDB taxonomy): domain Bacteria; phylum Campylobacterota_A; class Desulfurellia; order Desulfurellales; family Hippeaceae; genus Hippea. Next base: position 5,790 of record JALVTR010000030.1, on the reverse strand, counting down.
AACTCAACAAAAAAACCGCCAATACAAAAAATATGAACCTTCTCATATTAACCTCCGAGAACTATTTTCAACATATCTTTTGGCAGCTTAGAATAAAATACCATCTCCAGATCCGTCATTGGATGCCTAAAACCCAATTTAAATGCATGTAAGGCCTGTCTTTTTATATACTTAGAAGCCTGTCCATAAACGTTATCACCAAGAAGCGCACAACCCAAATATTTCATATGCACCCTAATTTGATGTGTTCTTCCAGTAAACAATTTAAACATAACAACATCGTAATTTGCAAGTTTTTTGAGAACTTTATAATAGGTCTTAGCAGATTTACCATTTCTCACAATAGCAAACGCCTTTCTATTCTTCAGATTCCTACCTATTGGTTTTTCAACTAAACCCATCCCATCCTTTAAATGGCAAGATACAATACCAATGTAACGTCTATCTATGCTATGATTAAAAAACTGTTTAGCAAGCTCAAAATGTGCTTTATCGTTTTTTGTCAAAACGAGTAAGCCACTTGTATCCTTATCTATTCTATGCACAACGCCAGGCCGCATGGGAGCACCGATGTCGGAAAGCTCAACGCCCCTATAGAGCAAAGCAGAAACTACACTAACATTTTCATGCGCAGCACCTGGATGAACAACAAGCCCTGCCGGTTTATCAACAACAACAATATCATCATCCTCAAATACAATTTTTATATCGGCATCCCTTGGCGTAACTGTTAATTCCTTTGGCGGCGGTATGATTATCTTAATACATTCAAAACCCTTAATCCTATAGCTCTTTTCAGCCTCTTTATCGCATATAGTTATCAAGCCCTCTTTTATGTAATTTTGAATTCGGTTTCTGGGAATTTCCAAAATTTCAGATAAGAGCTTATCGACTCTATGTCCGATGTAGTTGGATTCTACTTTGTCTATAAAAATTTCATTCATTTATCGTGTTTTCATACAACTGTTGAATTGTAGGTTGGGTATTTTGCAAGTCTATAGGGTTTTCAGGTCTTCTGTTAAGCATTTGCAGTATCTCACTCGTTACACCTTGCGGGATGGGAAATGTTTCTATAGGCTTGTTTTCTAATGCTGCTGACATAAATTTAATCCATATGGGAAGAGCTGCCCTTGCACCTGTCGCACCTCTAAAAATCATCCTATTATCATCATACCCAACCCACACACCGCATACCAAGCTCGGTGAATAACCCATAAACCAAGCATCCCTGTAGTCATTTGTCGTACCTGTTTTACCAGCTAATGGTCTGTGTATAACACGTGCTGCCCTCCCAGTGCCATAAAGGATTACATTTCTCAACATACCCGTTAATATAAAACCATCGATCGTATCAAAAACACGCTTCAGTTGCGGTTTAGCTGTGTATATTACCTTACCGTATTTGTTTACTATCTTTGTTATGAAAATAGGCTTAGGTAAAAGACCGTAGTTATCAAAGGCTGCATAGGCTCTTACCATTTCTATTGGTTTGACACTTAAAGTACCAAGGGCTATGGATAAATTATGAGGAATTTTTTCTTTTATTCCTAACTCATGTGCCATTCTTATTACGTTACCAATCCCAACGGCATTGAGTAAATTAATCGTCGCGACATTAACGGAGTGTACCAAAGCATACATCAATGTAACTGTTCCATGAAAAACACGCTCATAGTTCTGTGGTCTCCACTCTTTACCGTCAAATCTAAAAACAATAGGTCTATCGGCAATTGTATCATCTGGCAAATATCCTTCTGTTAAGGCAGTTAAGTAGATTATTGGCTTAAAGGAACTACCGGGTTGCCTTTCTGCCTGTAATGCTCTGTTGAATTGACTCTTTGAATAGTCAAATCCACCTATCAATGCCTTTACATATCCAGTTTTTGGATTCATTGCGATTAAAGCTGCCTGTAAACCATTATATTTCTTTTTTATTGACAAAATTCCACTTTTCACAGCTATAAATGCATATCTCTGCAAACGTGTATCAAGTGTTGTATAAACTTTTAAGCCGCTTTTATACACCACTTCTTCACCAAAATGGTCAATGAGCCACGTCCTAACATAATCTGTAAAATACGGAGCAATAATTAAGCCAAATAAGTTTTTTGAAGGCTTTTTTAAATAAATATTGGCGTTCATAGCTTGTTGATATTGCCCTAAAGTAATAAAATGATCTTCATACATCCTTTTAAGAACATAAATTGTTCTCTGCTTAGCCCTTTTTGGGTGTTTGTATGGATTGTAATAGCTAGGAGCAGCCACAAGTCCGGCAAGCAAAGCACTTTGAGCAATAGTAAGATCACTTGCATGTGTATCAAAATACGTTCTTGCAGCTGCCTCGATTCCCCAAGCACCTTCACCGAAATACACCGTATTTAAATAAAGCCCCAAAATCTTGTTCTTAGAAAGCTCTTTCTCGAGCCTGTAAGCCAAAATTACCTCTTTTAATTTTCTCTTAATCGTTCTTGAAGGTGTCAAATATACATTTTTTACTAACTGTTGCGTTATGGTACTCCCTCCTTGTACAATCCTACCACTCATTATATCAACCATTAATGCCCTAATTATACCAACGATATCAATTGCTCCATGTTCATAAAAACGGGCGTCTTCGGCTGCCAAGATAGCATACCTCATCCAAGGTGAGATTTGGGATAACCTTACAGGGATCCTATTTTGTAAACCAAATTTAGCAATGAGCTTACCGTCAGCCGAATAAACCTTTGTTGGCAGAGGCAACATTTTTACATTTACAATTTTATTGAAATCACCTTTTATACTCATATATATAGAACCAATATATATGACTCCTGCTATAATACCAAGTACGACTACCATAAAAAATGAATATATTAAAAATTTAAAAGTCGCCTTAAAAATCTTTTTCATTTTAACTTTATTTTATAAGTCAAATAAACACTTGTGTTAAGCCAAGCAAACTTTTGTTGTTTTTTTAATATTATCTTTAGATAATATTTTACACCCGTTAAACTTCCTTTTTCTGCTTGGATTATATCTTTAGCTATATATGAATTATAGAAATCTACCCCTTTCATAATGGACTTTGTGAAAAAATTATCAGCAATATCTGGATAGCCATCCAAAAGATAAGCAATGCCAAGTTTATAATAGTCTTCAGCGGAATATACCCTGATATTATACATAGCTTCATAGGCTTTTTGAGGTTTATGGCTTATCAAATACATGGTAGCCATCAACCTTTTAAGGAAATCATTTTGATAGTTTTCATAAAAATAGTTACACAGAGTAAGTAGATTATCAGGGTTCCAATACAAATGCATAGTTTTCTCAAAATTCTTTTGAATAAAAAGGTAGTCAACATCCTGATTTAATGCTGCTTCAAACAACAGAAACACCTTTCTTTCGTACTCTCCCAAATTTTTAACTCTACTTTTATTAAAGTTTTCTTTGTCTATAATGTAATCTGAAAAAATTGTTAAATATTGTAGCTTCTTCTGAGCGTTTTCATCCAAAGATTTAGCCCTTTGAGAAAAGGTGTTTAAATAGTTCATGGCGTTCATGTGTTTACCTTTAATTTCTTGAATAATAAACATAGCCATGTACGGTAAAGGAAATTGAGGATATGTGTTAATTAAACGTTTGAGAAGCAAATTAGCTGTATCAATATCATGAGTTTTAAGACTCATAATAGCAACATTATAAGTCAAAAGTGGATTTGTCGGCGCTTTAGAGAGAGCAGATTTGTAATACATAAGAGCAGTTTTATAATCACCTCGTATATAAAATTTGTTTGCATATTCACTCAATAAAACAGCTTCTGAAAAATGCGCTGCTTGTTCAAACTCATTTGCAGCTTTTTCTGGTAATCCTAACTGTTGATACAAAAATCCTAACTTAATTCTTGAGGTAACTTTACTGGGTAAAAGGTTTATGGGTTTTAGATACATATTCAATATCTCAGAGGCTAAAATGTAGTTAAAATTCATTCTCAAAGAGTAATTTTTTAGTGTCAAAGGAGAATAAACTTGAGGTATTATCTTGAAATGCTCAAAGCAAGTAGTGTCATTCTCTTTATTCAAAGACAAAAAATTGCTTGCTGCCTTAAACTTATTAGCTCTAAAAAGTAAGAAAAAGGCTAAATAGTTCTTACATGGAATCTTATCCATATTCATATAATACATCTTTGGTATACTGTCTAATGCCGGTTTGTAGTGACCGTTTTGTGTCTCGATTAAAGATAAATTGTAAAACTCACTACCCATAGGATAGTATTTTAAAGCTTGCTTCACGTAACTCGCGGCGGTTTTTACATTACCTTGTTTTAAATAATAATCTCCGGCAAGACTCAACAAAAGTGGAGAATGTGGATATTGTGACATCATCTCAAACATATTATCGGTTTTGTTATCAACAACATAGTTATAATAAATACTCATAAGTTGCACATCTTTATTATCTAAATTCCTTTTTTTTAAAAGTTCTATCATACGTTTTGCTTCATTGTATTTCTTCTGTGCCATATAAATCCTAAATAAGTTAACATATCCATTTACATAATTTGGGTTGTTATGAATGGCAAGCAACAAGTAACGTTTTGTCTTATCAAATAAATACTCTTTGGCTTTTTTAATATTTCCCATTTTTAAGTAAATATATCCAATTCCATAATATGACACATATAAATCAAAAGTAGCTCTTTTTAACTGTTCTAAAGCCTTTTTATATTTACCTTCCTCCTGTAAACGAACGGCGTTTATGAAATGAACATCTACGATAGGATTGTAAGCTTGAGGCAACATCCTTTTTTTCTTAGGTTTTGGCTTCTCTATCTTATGAGCAACGTGTTTAATAGGCTTTTTAGGAGGGGGTTTTTTGTGTAACAACAAAAAAGCGGCAGCTGCCACAACCAACACAACTACCGCAATAACAGCATAGACAATCCACTTTGGACTTTTCTTCAGCCTTTCTAATTCCTCTTCTAATAATTCTTTATCGGGCCCTAATCCTTCTTCGTATGACTCACTTCTACCTTCTTCTCTCGGTTCTGGTGGCTCTGATTCTTCTTCCTCTATAACTATGACTTCTTCATCTTCTTTTGTTTCTTGTTGATTATCTTTTTTATCTTCTTCTGGCATAAATATCTTTTTCAGTTAATTTTAGATACAAAATTCTTGATTCTTCTAACACCTTCTTTTATCTCTTCCAAACCCGTGGCAAAAGAAATTCTCACAAATCCATCTGCTCCAAAAGCTATACCTGGCACTAAAGCAACATGCTCTGTTTCAAGTAGCAATGTCGCAAAATCCATAGAACCTTTAATCTCATTACCATCGAGCTTTTTACCATAAAAAGATGAAACATTTGGAAACACGTAAAATGCACCCTTTGGATTATGACATGAGATACCGTCTATCTTATTGAGTTCTTCAACAATATAGTCACGCCTTTCTTCAAAAGCTTTCCTCATTTTCTCTACGCTATCTTGCGGACCAAGTAAAGCCTCAATAGCTGCATCCTGTGCAATGGATGTAGGATTTGTTGTACTTTGTGATTGCAATTTTATCATAGAAGCAATTATATCTTTGTCCCCACATGTGTAGCCTATTCTCCATCCAGTCATTGAATATGTCTTACTCACTCCATTTACAACTAATGTTCTTTCTTTGGCATAATCCGACAATAAGGCTATACTAATTGGTTCATACCCATCAAAAACTATATCCTCATAAATTTCATCAGAAATTATCCAAATATCATGTTTCTCCGCAAACTCGGCTATCTCTCTAAGTTGTTCTTTTGCATATG
>JALVTR010000029.1 GCA_027035885.1 Desulfurellales bacterium | reverse complement strand
CCATTGCCCTAACAGGCTTTGAGGTTTCAAAGGACAATCCCGTTTATCTCTTTATAGTTGCAAGGGGAGGCGGTAATGAGCAGTAAAAAGAATAGCGTGATAAAGGATTTCTGGTCAAAACTTGATCACAAGTCCAAGAAAAAGATAAGCATAATGTCCACGGTTCTTATAATAATCGTTATCGCTCTCAGCGGATACTATATATCCCGCCACGGCGGCAAACAGCAACAAGCCTCAAATGCCAACAATAAAGAAATAAGCATTACCTTGCAGCCGGGTGTTTTGCAAGAAAATTTGAACAATAAGGTTAATCATAAATTAAGCAATTTTGAAAAGAAATTACGGAAGTTACAACAGAAACTTACAATGTCTCAACGTCAAGCTCTTCTTGCTAAAACAACAAACAACAAGCAACAAACAAACCTCAACAAACGAGGAGATCTCAATAAACTTTCTAACAATACCTCCAATACCTCCTTTTCTGTTCCGCCTCCCGCTCCTGCCAACGGCTATTCTCAAGGCCTTTCCAGTTCCAGCAGCGGGAGCGGTTTTGCCCATAAACGCAATATACAGCCCCAGCCTGAGGTTATCGGCGCAATCGGCGTTGCCGCTAACGCAGAAGCACAGAAAGAGGCGTCCCCTTCTATAAAAAAAAAGCAAACCGTCAACGGCGTGTATTTGCCCCCTTCTTTTATGCAGGCAAGCCTCTTAAGTGGCCTTGACGCACCCACAATGAACGGTGCACAATCCAACCCTGTTCCTGTTTTACTTCGTGTCCGTGCACCAGCTATTTTACCAAACCGTGTTCGTGCAAACCTAAAAGGTTGCTTCATTATCGCTGAAGGTATTGGTAACCTTGCTTCTGAAAGGGTTATGCTCCGATTAGTGAGTTTATCCTGTATAGCAAAGGACGGTCATGCCGTTATCGATCAGCCTGTCAAAGGCTTTGTGGTGGGTTCGGACGGCAAGATTGGCTTAAGAGGTAGAGTTGTGTCTAAAATGGGTGCTATTCTTGCAAGGGCTGCTCTGGCGGGTTTTCTAACGGGCTTTGGCAATGCTATACAAACTTCATCTGCTACAATGTATTCGTCTACATTAGGTACAACCTCAACAATAAACTCAGGCGAGATAGCAAAGTCGGCTATAGGTGGTGGCATATCTGCCGCAACAAAGAAACTCGCTGATTTTTACATGAAGCTTGCGGACCAAACCTTGCCAGTTATCGAGGTTGGCGCAACAAGGCGTGTAACGGTGGTTATCTCCAAAGGCGTAATGCTAAAGATAAAAAATGTATGTGTCGGAGGTCAACAGTGTTCAAAATAATTGGTTTAATAGTCAACAGTCGATGGTTGTTAGTTCAACGGTCAATCGTTGTTAGGTTGATGACCGTTGGTAAAACAGTAATTTTGGGTATTACCGCGGCAGTTGCCTTAGGCTTTCTACTATCAAGTTGCAGTACCCTTATGAACCCGTATCACTCAAGTTTTTCCTGTCCGAATTATTATAAGGGCAAATGCGTGTCATTAAGCGAGGCTTACAATGAGAGCATTCACAACACGGACGGCGCGCCTGACAAAGCGCAGAAGCAGCTAAAACAGATGTCAATAAACACTCAAAGCAGTGCAAACGAAAAAACAGCAAGCATATACAAACAACAACTCTTAAACAAAATAGGCAAACTCGTCAAACAACCTAAGACGCCTATTGTTGTTCCGCCGACTACTATGAGGGTGTTGATACTGCCTTATGTAAATAACCAAAACGAGCTTGAAATGGGAAGGTATGTTTACTTCTTTACAGGCGAGCCGAAGTGGATATTTTCGGAGTAATTTTAAATTTTAAATTTTAAATTGAGGGGGAGATTAATGCTTAAAAAGATAGCAAAAAAGACTGTTGTGGCTACTGCCATTACGTTGTTGGCAACGTCAGGGGCATTCGCTCAGCAAATTCCTATCGTGTGTAAGAGTATTAACTTAAATGCGAATGTTCCCATGCCACCGTATAGGATTATGTCCGAAAGAAACGTTTACGGTTTATGTGAGATGATACTGGATATGCAGGGTCAGCTTGTCCCTGTTTACGCCACCAAAAACTTTGTCATAGCAGGCGAAATGTTCAGCCATAGAGTGCAGGTAACGGAAAGGCAGATAAGGCGGGTTAAGAGTGAAATTCTAAAGAACAAGTTTTCTGAGGCAAAGCAGAGCCTCAACAGCCTTGTCGTGGCTTCATTTAACCCAAAGGCCAAAAGATACGTATATTTCATAGTTGACCCATTATGCCCATACTGCGAGGCGGCAAAGTCTAAGCTGGAGAAGCTTGCCAAAAAACACAATTTTGGCATTAGGCTTGTCTTCTTCCCTGTCCATGGTGCACCTGCCGTAAAAGACATAGAGGACTTTATATGTTCGCACAAGAATTTTCAAGACTACATAAACAACGACTTTAAAGGTAAAACATGTAAACGAGGCAAGGATTATATAAACAAGTCCATTTCTATAAACCGCAGGCTTATGGTTGAAGGCACACCTACAATTATCACATACAAGGGGGATTTTATTCTTGGCTATCAGCCTAAAAAGATATTAAAAGACTTGGGGTTGTAAAATGCTTAAGAATATTATCGTGTCTTTTGTTGTATCGCTTATAGTTGTTGTAGGTAGTCTTTACTATTATCATAAGCACTATCAACCGAAAATAGTAGCTATTAATTTCAACGATTTTCTTAAAAAGCAGGAAAGACTGTTTATTCTTGGCAAAATAACGAAAAAGCAGTTTGAGCAAAACTTAAAGCACGGATTGTTAATTGTTAAAAACCAACCTAAGAATGCGGTTGTTCTGTCTGGCAGGTGTATGCTTAGAGGACACGTAATAAACATCAAATAGAGGGGGTAAACGTGTTTTTTAGCTTTCTTGGTTTTTTAAACCCGTTGTCCCACATGTCCGCTCAACATTACACAGGTCTTTTGGCTGTGTTATTTGCCACCGTATTTAAGGGTATGGGCGCTAAAATCCTGAGCGTGAGCTTCTTCGGCTTTGCTTTCTGGATGCTGTTCCGCAGGGAAAATGTGCAAGCGTTTGTATCGTTCTTGCTTATTTCCTTGTTTTTTGCCTACTCTGGTGGACTGCTTGGGAGCGTGTTTTAAGGAGGTATTAGCGTGGCTGATAAAGGCAGTGGAAACGATACTGTAGTAGTGGCTGGCATGGGGGATTTCCAAAAGCCTCTTAATCTTCTACAGGCAATAGAAGAGATTCAGCACATGGCTGCGATGGAAACAGATATGGATAAGCCTCTTGATAAAAATTTTCTTGCCCTGAAGCAAAGAATAGATTTCATGGCGGTTGGCTTTAAAAACGGTATGCTTAACGGGCTCATAACCGCTCTTCTCACGCCTCTTGCATTGGGCGTTTTCGATAAAATCATTCCTCTCTTCGGGGATAGTCATCTAACTCTGTTCGATGAAGTCTATGCCTTCTTACTTGCAATAGGCTTTTCTCTTGGTTTTGCGATTTTTTTGAGCAGTCTACACAAGTGCTATGTCGGTACTATATCAAAAGGCATGATTAGGAACCTTTTCGGTGGCATGTTTGCGGGTATAACCTTAAAGGTGTTTCTTGTGTTTCTTCTATACAACTGGATATTTGTGGAGCTTACGCCTGGACATGTTTACTCCGTACTTTTATTTTTGCACAAACATTTGCCAAAGGTAAACTTTGTTCCAGTTTACAACTGGATTTTGGAGTTTAAAAATGTTTTGCCTGAAAGTATTGTGTTTATTGCTTTAACCTCAATGCTAATGATCGTAATACCGTTAGTAACATTGATTGTAGCAAGCATACACAACAGAGTTAGAAAGGAGAGAGCCCTTGATTAGTTTAATTGTTTTGCTTTTGTCGGTTTTATCTCTAAATGCCCATGCGGGAGCTTTTACGATTTATAGTATTCCTTACACCTACCGTTCTGACATCGTTAGTTATGCACAAACAGATCAGTTCGTCATGGGCAGATACTACAGAACTCCCGTTAGGCCTGTCAACAGTCGTGGGCGTCCGCCTCTCCCCACGGCTGTTCGTAGGCCTAATCGGTACACTCGTTTTACTCTCAACGATGTGATTAAGTACATGATACTGAGAAGAGTGGCGGGTATTGAGGGCCGTGCCAAAGCGTGGCACAGTCCCTCGTTATCTCATCAAAAATGGATTAGCAAAGATCATCAAAGAACTCTTATTCTAACCCTGCACTACCCTATTAATGTTTACACTTTAACGCCTCAGCAAAAAGTATCTTTGCTTGCTAAATTGAGGCTTTTTAAAGATAAAAAGCTTTATGTTGAAGGTTATACGGACTGTAGTGGTACTAAAGCCTATAATGATAAACTTGCAAAGCTAAGAGCTGAGGCGGTTGTAAAGTTTTTAAATAAACATGGTTTTAAAGCAGTGGAATTAACGTCTTACGGCAAGTATCACACGTTAAAAACAGCAAAACAAAGTAGGAGAGTGGAAATATATGTGGAAAAGTAAAAAGCACATAGTAGCTGTTGTTACGGTTATTGTATCGTTAATTTTCCTGCATTTTTTCTTCAACCATTTATCTTTTTCAGCTACCGATAGCGTGGGGTATCACTTATTTTACATTACAAATCACTTTAAGAAGATAAAAAGGTGGGAATATGTGTTGTTCCCTATACCTAAATCAAACATTAGGGAGATACAAAATGAGCTTAAGACTTTTAAAACGAGAATATTGGTTAAGCAGGTGGCCTGCCTGCCTGGGGACAGGTTATCAGTAAGGGGCAGAAGGTTTTATTGCAACGGAAAGTATCTCTGTACGGCAAAGATAAAAGCTTTAGATGGCGAAAAAATTAAGCACTTTAAGTTTAACGGAAAAATTCCAAAAGGTTATTTTTTTGCCTACGGCAAAGACAAAAACTCATACGACAGCAGGTATTACGGGTTAGTGCCTATTAAAAACATAATATCAATAGCAAAACCAATATTGTAGGGAGGCTGAAGATGAATACAATTGTGGAGGTCTGGAATGCTCAAGCCTGATAAGTGGATTATAAAGATGGCAGAGGAGAACGGCATGATAGAGCCCTTTATAAGGGAAAATGTGAAATTTGTGAACAAAAGAAACGTATTTTCTTACGGTTTACAGCCTTACGGCTACGATTTAAGGTTAAATAAAAAATTCTTGCTTCCAATGGAAAGTGTAACAAAGGTTTTGGACATAAAGGCTAAAAAAGAAGACGTGTTTGAGGAAATCGAAGACAACAACCCTATTATTCTGCCACATAGTTATATTATAGGGTATTCCATTGAAAAAGTTAAAATGCCGAAAGGCATAACGGGGCTTATTTGGGGTAAATCATCTCTTGCCAGTATGGGGATTGCTGTCAACGCTACTTCTGTTGATGCTGGCTTTGTGGGCGTATTGAGGCTGTGTATAGTTAATTTTAATGATTCAGCAGTAAGGCTGTATGCAGGAGAAGGAATAGCACAAATACTGTTCTTTAAAGGTGATGGACTACCGTTAAAGGACTACAAAGAGAAAGGCGGGATGTATTAAATCTGTAACACAACTCCCTATATATAGGAGGGGTAAACTTAAATACTGAGTTTTGAGTTTTGGGTATGAGAAAGATTTTATTGGTTTTTTTGGTGAGCTTTGCAATTATTATACCAGCTTATGCGGGCATTAATAACTATAATCCTTATATAGGGTGGTTTTGGTATCAGAACCCTCCCAAGAAAGAAAGACTTAAGAAAAAGAAACAGCAAGCTTCCGAGAGTTTTGTTATGAGAACTTATACCTATAAGCAGTTGTGGAACATGTATCCTGACCAATTCCATAAGGTGCTGGAATTTGCTCTAAAACAGGCAGTTCAAAACCCTACACCAGAAAACGTTAAGCAGTACCTAATTCTGCAGGACATAGCAAGGCGCAAAGCTTATGCCTTTTCCAACGTTGTGGGTTATGTTACACAGAAAACGCCAAGCTTGAACCTGTATAAAGACTACCCAGAAAACGCACCGGGCATCCGCATGAGGGTGGGATTAATGGAGTACGATATTGACAAAACCATGAAAGCAAACAGAAATGATTATGCCTTACTTTTCTTTTATAAGCCAGGATGTCAGTATTGTGAGATTGAACAGCAGATACTTGCGTATTTACAAGAAGAGGACGGCTGGCAGATTATGCCTATTAACATATATAAGCGATATGTAGTTGCTGCAAGATTTAATATAAGGTTTGTTCCTGAGGTTATTCTTATACATAAGGGGAGTCCCCAATGGATACCTGTTGCTACTGGAGTTACGGCCTTAAACATAGTCGAAAGGAACATTTACAGAGGCATTATGTATTTTCAGCATAAACTTTCGCCTGAAAACTGGAGTATTTACCAGTTTCAAAAGAACGGCGGCTTTAACGTAAAAAAATATCCAGTTAATCCAGATGATAAATTTAAAATCAAGATAAGGAGGTAGTAGTCATGGCAGAGATGACAAGAGAAGAGAGAGCAAAGATGTTCCAAGCAATGCAGGAGAGGAAGGAAACCCTTGCAAAACAGAGAGAAACCCGAGTGGTATTTGCAAGGACAAGAGACACGGAAGCTATCCTTGCTATTGCCCAAGCGGCAGACAGGGCATTGAATAGGTTAAGGAGAAATGCAGGTTTACAGTACCCATTCGACAAAGTGGCAAAGTATGTTGAGGAGTACAAAAACGCCATCCTTGAGATGCATAAGATAGTTGACGATATGTGTAAGTATGCGGAAGTACCATACAGAGTGCCTGCATGGGTGAGAGACCAGTTAGGCATAAACCCAGAAGAGGGAGAGAGTGAATAAGAAAACATGTGCCAGACTTGCTCTGGCCTCTCTTTTTTTCTTTATAGCAATTCAAAGCAAAGCGTGTGTGAATTTAGGCACTTACGGTGCAACGTGGTCTATTAAAGAGAAGGATGCTCTAACTCAGATTATAAACAACTTAAAGCATAAAAACTGGCGTAAGTTTTTTACTAAGAAAAGGTTTTTAGAGGCCTTCCATGACTATGAAAATAGGCTGTCAACTAACCTGCCAGAGTCAAAAAGGCATGTTGTTTACACAGTGGATATGAGATATACCCTCAACCACACCATAAGGGACGCAAAAGGCGATGTTTTATATCCAAAAGGCTATACGTTTAACCCGTTAGATTACTTTAAAGTGCCGTTTGTTTATGTAATTATCAACGGTGACAGCAAAAAGCAGGTTGATTGGTTTATGCATTCTAAATACTACAATAAAATTAAGTCCATGCTTCTTATCTGCAAAGGGGATGTCCTTACCCTTGAGAAAAAGGTAAAACTGCCTATCTTCTATGCAGATAAGAGGATAATTAGGAAGTTTAACATTAAAGCTGTTCCGTCTATAGCTTATCAAAAGGGGGATAAGTTCTATGTGGAAGAGATTCCTGTTAGCGATAATAACAGTATTGCTGCTGGTAGCAAGCATACCAAATAACAGTTATGCTGTTTGCAAGGGAAAGTTTTTTGACCCTATAACCGACATAGACTGGTGGGGCATATTTCCTGTAAAAATTGGTGGCATTACGGTATTTAAAACTAAAATAGATACGCCTCCTACCCCTGGAGGTTCGCCTGTATGCATCTGTGGCAAGCCACCTAAGTTGAGGTTTGGTATTAAGGTAACATTCTGGGATCCAGCAAGGTTAATAGAGACAGTTAAGGATGCTTGGTGTTTTCCTACATTGGGGATTGGCTTAACGCACGTAGGTTTTCTAAATGGTTCGACAAGTAGTAAAGGTAGAAATTCTAATGAAACCTTTGCTCAAGCTCACTATATTTGGATGGATGTTTTTGCCCTTGTTGGGATGTTTACGGATTACTCTTGTTTTAGCCCTTTAGAGTTCGATATCGCGTATATCACGGAAATCGACCCCACTTGGAACTCTGATATAACCGCTTTTTTATTAAATCCAGAAGCTCTGCTTTTTGCTAATCCCATAGCCCAGATAGCCTGCGCGGCAGATGCTGTTATGTCCACAATTGGAATACCGTTAGATCCCTTATTCTGGTGCGTTGGCACTTGGGGCAGTGCGTATCCTTTAACTGGGCATTGGAGTGGACAGGATAAGACTATGGGCAATGCCCTTATCGCTGCAAGAATGATTTACAAGCTTTCAAGAGAGCTGTTAATTTGGGATAGCGCTGTTAGCTTTTGCTATAAATTTCCTACGCCTATTTGGATAAAAAGTCATTACAGGCTGCAGGAAGCAAGGCCGTTGAGAAGCCCATGGGTTCTGCCTATAGGTAGAAGTGATTTGATTTGGGGAGCTGGGGCTAATCCGCCTATAACTGGAGGATGGGGTGCTGAGGATAATTTCTTATGGGTTTTGTTTAAAGAAAGAATGTGTTGTATGGGAATAGGGCTATAAAAAAATGCTAAATTTTAGATTTTGGATTAAGGAGAGATTATGACGCATCATCATATTATAGCCTTTATCATTGCTGTGGCGGTGACTGTTGCAGTGTTAAGCTCACCTCAACTGCAAAGAGATTTTAATAGTATTGTAAATGGCCTTACAACGGCGGTAACCCAAATAGAGCAATCTTTTAACCGTTGAGGTGTTTATGCGTAAATTATTTGTTTTGCTTTTTGTTTTATTGAGTTTAAGTGCGTATGCTACAGACAGTAGTTCTTTCAGTGTTATCAATATTCCTAAGATAGAGAAAAACGCCCTAAAGAAATACAAACACATTAACACGCAGAATAAATACGCAAAGCAAATGCAAAAAGCTGGAGAACAGGCTTATAAGTCTTTCAATAAAAAACAAATGCAAACCATGCTAAACACTTATGAAAAAGATATTTTTACTTCAAAGCAGTTCGCCTTAGCTTTTAAAAAATACGTTCCTAAAAACGAACGACAAAAGGTTGAATTTTCACGCATAGGTGCACATGACAAGCTTTTTATTTTTATATCCTCATCCATGCCCATGTACGAGATAAGGCGGTATGTGAAACAGGTGGCCATGCTTAACGTGCCAGATATACAAATAGTAATGAGGGGCTTTATAGGCGGTGTAAAGTACATAAAGCCGACAATAAGGTTTTTTTATAAGGCGGTGAAGGTTGACCCAGGCTGTAAAGGGTTGAGGTGTAAAATGTATAACGTGTCTTTTGACGTTAATCCCCTACCCTTTAGGAAGTATCACATAGACAAAGTTCCAGCTTTTGTGTTTGACCCTAACTTTCAAAAAATAATGCCTTACAATATAAACAAAAATGACAGTGCTTACAAACTCTACGGGGACGTTAGCCTTAAATACGCCATAACGGTTCTTTATAGGTATAGCAAATACTTAAGATTGAAAGAGTTTTTGGATAAATACAAAAACAAGGCGTTTTTCCAGTGATCTCCGTCCTTGTACCATTTTTCTCGCTTTTGTACTTGACTTAGAGTTGTAACAGACTTATACTTTTAATATGAGTTTTATCTGCGGGTAATCCAGTCACTGCGACCGAAGCCTGCCGTTTGGCAGGAGTCCGCAGGCTGTTGCAGGAGACTGGACAAAGGTAGTGGAAGGAACGCCCACTATCTAACTGACTCGGGTAGCGGCCGAGGAATACATCATTTTTTTAATCTTTTAATCTAATCCCTTCCCTTTTCTCTTTTTTTTCGTTTTAAACTAACTTAAAAAAAAATATAAATATAGGAGGTAAAAAAATGGATAAAAATAATTGGGCTGAGAAGTTTGGGAAGATAATGAAAAGAATGGAGACAAGAAAAAGAAATACTCTCCAAGCAAAGGATGATATTGCAACCATCATGAAGATGCTGACAGAGATAACCCCCGACCAAGTTTCAGGATTCGGCACCAACAAAGAGTTTAATATTAAAGCATCGTGGTGGGATAATGGTTGGGTATATTATAATGATTATGCTTACTTCGCAATCAAAAAAGGAAAGGTATGCATCAGAGGAAGCTATGGAACAGTGTTTGATATGGACGACATTAATTACGTTAATTTCAGGGAGTTGGTTCCAGCTTTAATTGAATTTATTAATAATTTACTAAATATCAACACATGGGAAGAGGAAACCGCAACAATAGAAGAGATAAAAGACTCATTAATTAAACTTAAGCGAGACTAACCCTGCTTTTATTCGAGGGCTCCCGCCCTCTCTTAAGGTTGTAATAAGGTTAAAGAAGCTCTTGGTGAAAATCTGGATTAAAGCTCCTTTTTAAAAACTTTATTATTTTTTAATCAAAAATCCATAATTCAAAACCCAAAATTTAAAATTTTTTAAGGGAGGCGGTTATATGGAGTTGGTTATTTTAGGAATGATAGTTTTATTCGTGCTTTTTCTGGACAGGGCAATTCTGAGACCCATGTTCTTTTAAGTTTCGTTCACGGAGGATTGTTATGGTTATGGATGAAGTTGAGAGAATCAAAAAAGAAACCTTATGGTTATTGATGGAATTTAGGAAGCTCATGAAGGAAATGGAAGAAATAAAAACTGATATTAAGCATTTGGAAGCTTTAAAAGATGAAGAAAATTAAAATTAGGAGGTTTAAAAATGGTGGCAAAGACTATTAGTTATGATGGATTGGAGTTATGGGAAAATGTTGAGAAAAGCGACACTAAGTATCTAAAAAGAGTTGAATACGGCAAGAGGAACTTCACAACAATCGACGCCTACTATCAAATCAAGGTGGCGACAAGTATCTTTGGGCCCTACGGCAAAACATGGGGCTTAAAGGACACCCGTCTTGATATAGTAAATGTCGGCGAGACTTCCATGGCGGTTTACAAAGCCACTTTTTATTATCCTGCCGGGGAGTTCGAGATTTACAACGCTATTAAAATCAATGACGATGAGTTTGCAAAAAAGGTAGAAACAGACACTCTCACGAAGGCTCTGAGCAGGCTTGGCTTCAATGCCGATGTCTTTCTGGGTATGTATGACGGCAACAGATACACCCAGAAGTCCGCGAACCAACCTGCTAAAGGGCCGAGTGAGGAAGATGTAGAAAAGTTGATTGAAACGCTAAAGAAAAGCGGGGTAGAGATAAAAAAGCAGGATAAAAAAATCATTGCAACGGGGAAAACTTATCAAAATTCATCTTTACTCAAAAAGCTTGGGTTTAAGTGGAATGCAAGTGAAAAGGTTTGGGCTAAAGAGGTAGCGTAAGAGGAGGCTTATATGAGCAATAGTGTTCTTGAATTTGTTTTAATCATTTTACTGTTTGCGCTGGCATACGAGTTAGTAAGCTTTTTAGAAACCTTTTTGTTTGATAGGGGGGCAAGATGAAAAAGATATATATTTGTCTAAAAGAAGACCAGTGTGTTGGTCTTGAGATTTTCAAGGGGGATGGGATTTTATATAAAGATGATTACTATTGGCACAATCCTTTGACTTATATAGCTGAAAGGGGTTATATCTCAGGATTAAGGGAAATCTTTGGAGATTGGGAAACCAAACCCGACTCCAAATGGAAAAGACTTTTACGAAAAATTATCAAACAAGAAAATTTAATAACTGACCTTACGCACCAATGGAACTAAAATTGCTCCCATTGAGTATTATGAAAGGTTACAAAGGTTATAGAGACTATAAGGATTACATTGAACTCTACACAGACTATCTTATCAGCAA
>JALVTR010000028.1 GCA_027035885.1 Desulfurellales bacterium | reverse complement strand
TCATGTTAATCTCCTTCACTAATTTTGGTTCTTTTGTCTCTCTTGAAGTCATGTTATCACTTGATGATACAGAAAACATTATCATTGTATCATAGTTTGGGATTTACACAAAGTATGGGGCGGGATCACAAGAAACATTAAAGCAGCTGTGTAGACGGTAAGCTATAAGCATATTTTTATCCGTTCTTCTCAAATATCTTCTCTGATATCCACATCTTTATCAGAGACTGTCTTGTAACCCCTATCTTTTTTGCCTCTCTATCTAATATGTCAACTATGTACAAGGGGAAATCAACATTAACCCTTTTGATTTTGTATTTACCCTCAAATTCATCTAAAGACATGGAGTTATCTGTATCAAGGTATTCTGTTATGTCTTCTCCCTTATCAAAAAGATTATCGAACTCTTTATCGGTTATTTTATTTGCTTTTTTTCTCATACAGCTCCTCCTCTTTCTTTCTACACCTACGGACGCTTATTATTCTGTAGGCGTTATTCCTTAACGTAAAAATACACATCCAACATTTACCATTTAATCTACCAACAAGGGCAAACCTCTTTTCTCCCTTCACATTCTTTGCAGGAACGATCAACAGGTTTTTGTCTTCCCAAAGTTTTTCTGCCTCAATAAAGTCTATACCGTGTTTTTTCTTGTTAGTCTTACTCTTGTTCGGGTCAAATTCAAATTTAATATTCATATAAAAATCATATAATAAATATATATTTTTGGAAAGACAAAAATATTACATGAACTATATTTCTTTTAATCTAATGTTGTAAAAATAAAGCAATTTGTCAGAAAAATTCCCTGTTTTTTAGCTGTTTATAGAGCTATTTTAGGTTATTTTTACCACACTATTTATATTTTGTTGTAAAAAATTGTGCGAATTACTTCTTCCTCACAGAAAGAGACTTGCGGTAGGAAAAGGAGATAAAAATAGCGGAGACATTATATTGAGCTTGTAAGCTTATAAAAGAAACATTTTATACAGCAAGGATAGCAGAAAATAAAAGAAAACCGGATTAATCCTTTTTGCACGCCACAATAACTTCCCATCCCATTGCGTTATAACATACATTTTATTTTTTTCTATTCCTTTTATTATATCTTTACTTACTTCATCTACTGTGCACAACGATTTATCAAAAAACTTTTGAGTAAGTTGTTTTTGTCTTGTATCGCCCCATCTAGAATTTTTCATAAGGTTTGTTTTAAAAAAAGTGGGACACACGCAACTAACTCCTATACCAAACGGTGAAAGTTCCATTCTTAAAGTTTCAGATAACGAAATAACGCCAGCTTTTGTGACATTATATTGGCTCATTTCTGCCAAAGACACAATTCCAGCGGAAGAAGCAATATTTACTATATGTCCTTTTCTTTGCATTTTTAGAATGGGAATGAAAGCTTTACAACCATGGACTACACCCATAAGATTTATGGATAAAATCCACTCCCAATCCTCTACAGGTATATCTTCGATTCTGCCTGCCACAATAACTCCTGCGTTATTTATAACTATATCTATGCCCTTAAATCTTTCAACCGTACTTAAAGCAAAGAAGTAGATATCTTCCCATTTAGATACGTCGCATTTAAAAGAAAATCCTTCTCCTCCTTTACTTTTAACCATTGAAAGGGTTTCCTTACATGATTTTTCATCTATATCACAGAGAGCGACTTTCCATCCCATGGAAGCAAAATCTAGTGCCAATCTCCTACCCAAACCACTTCCTGCACCGGTTATGGCTACTCTTTTTAAAGGGAAAAGTTTGCTGATTTTTCTAACCATCTCAACTAGCTTATATATTCTATAGGTATTTTGCCTCTTGAGACATATCTATTGTCATATCTAACTTTTGGATATCCTACCGCTATAGAGAGGGATAATTTATAGGGATATTTTATTCCCAAGAGTTTCTTTACTGATGGTAAAAAAGGCACTGCGCTCGGTATAAACCCTATAATACAAGTTCCTAAGCCTAAAGAATGCGCAGAAAGTACTATATTCTGAGCTACTATACCTACATCTATATCAGGTTCAGAAATGCCTCTAACATCTTTTAGAATATGGATTACTACGGGTGCTTTAAAGGTTATAACTCCTCCTAGTTGTTGTACTTTTTCCATAGCTGCTATAGGTCTTTGATCCCATTTTCCGGGAGAAATATAACTAAGAATATAAACTATGGTTTTCTTTAATTTACTTCTAATAACGTACAAATTCTTTATTTTATACAACACCCTGGAGCATTTGATATCTATTTCCTCATTTATTTTCCTATTTGTGACTACCAGAAATTTATAAGGTTGGCAATTTCCTGCCGATGGAGCGAATCTCCCTGCTTCTAAAATTCTGTTAATTTTTTCTTTTTCCACGGGTTTATCAGAAAAAAGTCTAACACTTCTTCTTTTAAATATTACCTTTTCAACTTCGTTTAGCTCCTCATCCAGCTCGTATAGCTTGTCTTCGCTTTTATTAAAAGGGTAAGACATGTTTCCGTATTTGCCTTTATCGGTTTTATACCTACCCTTAGTGACAAAATAAAACCCTATAGCCTTTATCGCATTTTCTGGACAAACTGCTTCACAGTTGTTACATGCTATACACGCTAAACTCATTCCTCCTAAAGAAGTAGGTACAGGCTTCCTTTTTCTCTCATCCCACTGCAAACAGGAGGTCGGACAACTATTTACGCAAATTTTACATCCTTTGCATTTATCTGGATCTACTATTATGTTTGGAAAAATTGTGGGTGGAAAGTGAACATATCTGTATTTCTCTAAAAGCATACTTTACCTCTATTGCTCGTCATTCTCTGTAATTCTCATAGGAAAAGACGTTAGGGGAATCTTTCGTAAACATATCTCTTAATACTCTATCCAAGTTCTTTTGAGACGGTGTTTTAGGAATTTCATCTACTACCTGTATATAAGAAGGCATTTGATTATTCTCTAAATTTTCTCTCAATTCCCTGAAAATTTTTCCTATGTTTAGCTGCTCACCTTCACGTAATTTTATCGCCGCCACAATATCTACCTCCCCTGGTGCTCCAGATTCCGCTGGTATTCCATATACGCATACATCATCTATCTCCTCAATCTCAGCTAATATTTTCTCAATATACTCTGGCTGTACAAATTCACCTTGCCTTCTAAGTCCGCCTCCCTTTCTGAAATCAAAGTAAAACCAATCCTCTTCATCTATATGACCCATATCTCCTGTCCAAAGCCATCCATCCTTGGTTTTGTCTTCGGAAGCTCTTCTATTTCCAAAGTACTCAACTTTCGCAGTTCCTCCAGCAGGTTTACATATAATTTCTCCCGTCTCATAAGGGTTGC
Source organism: Desulfurellales bacterium (assembly GCA_027035885.1). GTDB lineage: Bacteria > Campylobacterota_A > Desulfurellia > Desulfurellales > Hippeaceae > Hippea. The sequence continues at coordinate 8,390 of JALVTR010000028.1, read as the reverse complement.
AATCGGTGCCATCTTCTCTAACTACTTTCATCTCCATTAGACTCTCAAGAGGTTTACCAAATGAACCTATAGGTCCAACCCCGGGAGGATTATGAGCAAAACAACCTTCTACTGATCCGTACCATTCGTGAATTTTTACTTTGAACCTTTCCTCAAAGTCCTTCCACATTGTTTTGGGAGTTCCAGCACTTATTACAACTCTAACTGGATTAAAAGAGTCCGTAGGCGTCTTAGGTTCGCTATAAATACCTGTCATCATACCACCTAATAATGAAAAAGAAGTGCAACCATAGTATCTACAAATATCCCATATTCTGCTTTTCGTGAACTTCCTACTTATAACGGCCGGTATCCCTAAGGTAATAGCTGGTATCAAAGTAACGGCTTGAGCATTACCATGAGTTAGCGGTAAACCTGTATATAGTTTATCTTTTGTACTATACTTCCATACAACTTGAGCCAATAATTTAAAAACTATTACTCTGTCACCTCTTATGACAACACCTTTAGGGTTGCCCGTTGTCCCAGAAGTGTAAATTATCTCTACAGGAATACTAAGTTCCTTATTTCTGTCTCTTATCTCTATTTCTTCATATGAGTTTAAAAACTCCTCTAAATCGGGATAATCTGGCCTTCTTGGATCTTTAAATCCGTCTTTGTATACGATCCCGATATTTTCTATAGGTATAGCATCAATAGCTTTAATTACACTTTCATAGAATTCATTAGAAAAAATTATACCCTTAGATTTAGAATCCAATATTTGAAATCTTAACATTTCCGAGTTAGCTCTAGGATCTATTGGAACAGCAACTGCACCTATTATAGAAGCCGCTACTAATGCATAAACGAATTCAGGATGATTTCTCATGATGATACAAAACCTGTCCCCCTTCTTTATTCCAGTATCAATAAGCCTTTTGGCCAGAAGTTTTGATTTTACAAAGAGATCTCTATATGTAATAATCTCATCTTTAAATTTTCCATTTTCAAACGTTAATACGGGGAATTCTGGCATAAGTTTATACATTTTCTCTACTTCGTCAGCTAATAATCCCTCAATAAACTGTCCACCCATAACAGCCTCCATTTACACTTTTTGTAAAATGTGTATACACATAGCTGCTTCCTCTACTCCTATATTTCCTCCACCATTTTCTGCTAAACCTATTCTAGCGTTTTTAACCTGCCTTTCTCCTGCTTCCCCTCTGAGTTGCGTAACTATCTCATGTATTTGTGCCAATCCAGAAGCACCTATAGGATGGCCTCTGCTCTCAAGCCCCCCACTTGTATTAATTGGTTTTTTTCCTCCTAATTTAGTGGCTCCTGATTCACCATATACTCCACCTTCTCCCTCTGTACAGAAACCCATCATCTCACATTGGTGAAGCTCCCCATAAGCAGTAGCATCATGGAGTTCAGCAACATCAATATCTTTAGGTCCTACTCCAGCTTCATCATAAGCCTTTTTAGCCATTCTTTTTCCTATATCTTCTCCTTCCATGTCTCTCTCTGCTCCTGATCCTAATACAGAAGCTAACACTTTCACGGGGCGTACATTATTTAATCTCTTTAAATAACTTTCGGAACAGATTATTGCAGCAGCTGCACCATCGCCCACAGGAGCACACATAGATCTAGTCAAGGGGTAAGATACAGCTTTATCATTTAAAATTTCATCTACTGTCATCGGTTTTCTATATTGAGCTTTAGGGTTAAGAGAGCCATGGAAATGATTTTTAGAAGCTATAATTGCTAGCTGTTTCTGAGTTGTTCCGTATTTTTTCATATGCCATCTTGCCCCTGTAGCGTATGCGTCCATAAATACGCTTCTATTGTACCCAAAAGATGTTTCGTCCTTGAATCCCAAAGTTTTGTTTATATCCTCGAATAATTCCATTTGCTTTTTAAAATTTCCCACATCCATACAAAATGCGTAAGCCTTCAGTGATAAAGTTTTATCTTTATGCGAAATCTTTTCAGATCCCACAACTAAGGCAACTTCAAACATACCTGCTCTAATTCCCATTACTGCTAAATGTAGGGCTGTAGAAGCTCCCGCACAAGCATTTTCCACATTTACAACAGGTATTGAACCTACACCCATTGAGCGAAGCACAACTTGCCCTTTTATAGAGTGTTGGCTGGAGAACAATCCCCAAAACGTATTTGAAAAAAAAGTCGCTTGTATATCACTCTTGCTTAAACCTGCATCTTTCAAACAAAGGTCTATTGCCTCTATTGCTAAATCTCTTACATTCCTGTTTGGAAATTTGGAGAATTTAGTCATTCCTACACCTATTATATACACACTCATATCACACCTCTTTTCAGTCTATAAGTGATGTGCACCTGTCAACATAAGACTATCGTTACTACCATCTTCTATCAACCCAGCTCTAGCGTCTCTGAAAAACTTCTCAATAGGATACTCTTTCGCCAACCCATACCCGCCAAATATTTGAAGAGCATTACTGGTAACTTTATATGCTACATTTGTACAGAAAACCTTAGATGCTATGGAGTATTCTACTTTAGGTGGAATATTTGTATAATTGTATACCATAGCCGATCTCGATATGGCTCTTGCCGCCTCAATATTCATAAACATCTCAAATAGTTTATGTTTTATCAGTTCATGCTCAAACAGAATTTTCCCTCCCTGAACCCTCTGTTTAGAATATTCTAAGGCTTCTTCATAAGCTGCTCTAGCTAAACCAGTAAAAAAAGCTCCCATCGCAGCGTTGGCGGTAGCTAAAACAATGTCTACCATACCTTCATAGGCGTCAGGTCCAACCAGCATGTATTCTTCAGGTATTCTGACGTTGTCGAAGAATATTTCTCCTTGGTTCAAAGCCCTTTGACCCATTTTGTTTAGTGGGGCTCCTTTACTAACTCCTGCGGAACTCAGTGGAACTATGCAAATACCCCCTCCAGCCATTCCTTGCGCAGGATCAATATTAACAAATAATAAGGCGTGAGTGGCTATTGTACCATTCGATACCCACGCTGATTTTTGTCCATTTATTACCCATTCATCTCCATCCAATGTAGCTTTACACTGCCCTTTAATTTCAGAGTTGTGGAATTGAGGTGTGTAAGGACAAAGTGTATCAGAACCATGATCAGGCTCCGTTATCGCCCAACAACCAATAATAGAAGCATCTTTATCATTACAAAAAGGAAATAAAACCTCCTCTAACAATCTATCAGTTGGTACCATGAGTATTCCAAAGGCAGGAAGAGAAGAAACACTTATAGATATAGCCAAATCTACGCTCCCCCACCCCAATTCTTCAAATATTATGTGGGCTCCAAGAGGATCAACTCCGGCTCCACCTAAAGAATCCGGAAGTAATACAGTATGATATTTGAGTTCGTATGCTTTTTTCAGTGTTTCCCATAATACAGGGCTTTTTATCATTTCTTTTGGATCATATATTTTATCTAATTCTAAACCTGCTGGCCTTAATACTTCTTTTGCAAATTTATGAGCTTCTTCTTTTATCATATTGTGTTCATCTGTAAGTTCCATATTTAATTCTTCGTACATCTACCCACTCCTCCTTAAATTTGGTATCTATTAAATTATCTTATGTTCTCTCGCTATTTTGGGGTACATCTCATAAGCAGATTTAAGCATGGGTAGAAATTTTAAAATCTTATTAACTGGACCCTTAGCTTTTATTTTTCCAGTTGCAAGTGCCAGTGGAAGGTTTAGTTCTTTCATCCAAAATTTATGACAATCATCTCCTTTTAAAAACATTTCTATATCCGGTTTTCTATCAACTTTACCACAGACAACGCTTTCTTCCTTGTCAGGTAGTAACCAAATTTCTCCACTAGGGGAATCAATTGTAAACTTTATGGTAAGATTGGACTCCCTAAACTTACTTGCCCACTCTTTGTCTTTAAACAACTCCTTCCAAAGATTTCCTAAAACCTCATACATATCATCCGTTGAACCAAAAACAGCCATCATCCACCTCTCTTAGTTTTTTAAATAGGGTCTTATAAGTCCTAGAATGCTTTTCTTTAAATAACTTATAGCCCATTCAGTTGTGTGTGAGTCTTTATCTAAATACCATCTCTCGCCTATTCCTTGGTAAATGGAAGATATGGCTTTGGCTAAACCATCTATATCTGCATCTGTCGATAGTACATCCTTTTCCTGGGCCTCTAGTAATATAACCTTCAAGAGCTTTATCCATGATTCTATCCAGGAATGGAAAATTTTTCTGTAATCCTCATCCCTATGAGCCAAAGACATAAAATCAAACAAAATTGAATAACCCGAATAAACGTCGCTATCGTCCCAATTGTAAATCCACACAAAAGACACCAGTTTATCGATAGGATCTTTTATGTTTTCTATTGCTTTCTTACTCCTCATAAAAACTGAGTCAAAAAAATAAATAAATACATTTTCAAAGAGTTCTTTTTTTGAGCTAAAATAGTAAACAACGCCTCCCTTTGACATGCCAGCTTCTTTTGCTATCTTTTCCATATTCAGATTGTGATACCCTTCCCTTACTACAACTCTCAACGCAGCTCTTATTATTTGTTCTCTCCTCATTTGTTTTAACTTTAGTTTAGCGTCCATACTTTCACCAACATACTAATTAGTTTTTATACCGAACAGTTGTATTTTACAAACATTTCAAAAAAAGTCAAATTATATTTTAGTATTTAAACTGTATCTAAGGCAACAACCATTTAAATATTGACTTTGTTATCATTTTTGATAATATATTATGGTGAAGTGGGAAATAGAGTTTTTCAATGAAAAGGTGAAGCAGAATACCTTAAACTTTCCTCCTAAGATGTTGGGAAAACTTTTGCATGTTTTTGAACTCATGGAAATCTTTGGGGTAGATCTCGGTGAACCTTTTACAAGACCTTTAGGTAAAGGACTGTTTGAAATAAGAGTGAAGTCAAACGAAGGTATAAGGAGAAGTATTTACTGCTATAAAAAGGGCAATAAGATAATAGTTTTGCACTCTTTTATTAAGAAAACTCAGAAAACTCCAAAGAGGGAACTTGAAATTGCTTTAAGTAGAAAAAGGGAGGTGGATAATGAGTAGGCCGACTTTTGAAGAGTTCAAAAAAGAGGCTTTAAGCAATCTTGAAGTGAAAAAAGAGTACGATAGATTGGCTCCTATTTTTAGGATAAAAAAGGAACTTCTGTCTGCAAGGTTAAAGAAAGGACTCACTCAAGAAGAGGTGGCAAAGATAATGAAAACCTCAAAGTCAAACATATCAAGACTTGAAAGCCTTAATAATACTTATGCTCCAAGCCTTAACACACTCATAAAATACGCAGAAGCTCTTGATTGTGAGATTGAGGTTGTTTTAAAGTGATTTGATATTATTTGGTCAATCATCTTTAAATATTTTCGCGTGAGAACCTATTCTTACAAGGTTAAGATACTCTTTGTCTATTTTGTAAGCTAAAATCAAATCTCCGCCTAAATGGAATTCTCTAAAGTCCTTCCAATTACCTACCAAAGGATGATCATATGCCTCTTTTGGGAGCTCTTCACCTTCTTGGAGTTTTGCTATGTAGGATATATATTTCTGATACTGCTGATCTGTCATTTTTACTTTTTTTAAATCTTTCACGAAAGTCTTTTCTCTCCTTATTTTAAGCACTGCTTGGATTCCTCTTTAAGCTGATCAAGCGTAACCTCTTCTAAATTCTTTCCTTTTCTTACATTTTCCATAGCCTTAACAGTTTCTTTGTTTGGTATCTCTATCCTAAAAGGAATACCTTTGGAGTATATGCTTTGATAAAGAAAAATGTTTACAGCCTCGCTTAAACTAAGGCCATATTTTTCAAATATCTTCCTTGCCTTCTCTTTTGCTTCTTTATCCAATGACAGGTTTGTTCTAATTCGCTCTTTACCTGCAGAGTTCATTTTTCACCTCCCTGCTTACAATAATACATAATAAGTGTGTATGAATCAAGGCTATATCTTTACATTTTATTGTAGTTATCGATTAATTCTTTCACATTGTCATGCTCATCGATTATAGAGCCGTAAACCTCATCAATAAGGTTTAAGAATCTGCGTTGTGCCTTTTCTGCACCCTTAGGGCTAATAGTGCCGTTTTTTAGGGCGTTTTCAATCTGTTTTGCTCTTTTTTGTTGTAAAGCATCTATGAGTCGCTGTTGGCTTATAAAAGACTTCTCACAGTGCTGTAGTAGTTTCTCTATTATTGCTTTATACTCAAGTATTTCTTTTTCTTTTTGCTCAAGCTCTCTTTTGTATTTATCGCAAAGCATATATCACCATTTATATGATACCTTTTGCAAAATGTTAAAATAGTATTGAGTTTGAAAGCGTGTGAATGTTAGGGGTTCTTCCGGCATTTGCAAAGGGAATTCTACATCAAGATATTTTTCAAATTCCTTCTTGGTGAATTTGAGATTGTTGTTTTTCCCCGTAGCAATCGTATTTCCGTCGGTTAACTTAATCTGCAGATATTGCTTTTTGCTTTCAGATATTTTTTTAGACTCAAAATATGCAAAGTCTTCAAAAGTTAATCCAACCCTTATGCCTAAGATATTGTGTTCATAAGCATTGCAGAGTTTTAAATATGCTCTTTCTTTCTCCAGATAACCATTCAAGAATGCCTGAAAAAGTGTGTATAAATAGATAATAGTCTTTGCATCACAGATGGGTATAGACATATCTGGAAAGTTCAAGTTGATTTTAGATAGTTTAGAATTAGAAAACTCAAACGTTAGTTTTTCATCTATTCTCATTATTTTGTTCCATCTGTTTCTTTATCTTTAAGTAGGCATTTCTGATTGTTACATGGCTTATCTTTTTGTGGTGGTATACACGTATGTATTCTGCAATCTTACGCCAGCCAAGACCTTCTTTTCTAAGTTTTTCTATTTCGTGAAAGTATCTTAAGCGGATTAGTTTTTCTTGTTTGCCTTCTTTGGACCGGCGGCGGTCTGATAGTCGTATCCTTTTAATTTTATCGATTAGTTCAGTTTCTTTTTCTGTTATATGGGCTTTTCTTTGTGTAAGGGATAGTAGAGTTTCTTGGTATTTGAGTTCGTCTTCAAGCTTTTCTATGATTTCTTTTGCTTCATCAGGGTGACAGTTTAAGGCTCTTTGAAGAGTAAAGATTTTTGCCTCTAAAGGCATTTTAGCAAATACGGCAAAATAGTTTTTAGGTTTCATAATCACCTCTTCTTTAACTCTCTAACGTAGATAGTGTTCTGTTATGTCTGCTCTCTCATGCCCTAAAAGGTAGGATACTTCTTGTAGGGCTTGTTCGTAGGTTTTACCTTGTTGTTGCAGTTCAGAGAATTTTTCTTGGGCAAAGTTCCATCTTAAGCCGTGAGAGCCAGTATATTCTTGATTTGAGGCTTGGGCTGCTTCCTTGAGGGTGTTACGATAGTCGTTCATGTCAAACTTATATTTGCCATCAGCAGGATCTGCCTTATTCAAGAGGGATTTAAGAGTTTTATAGGTTTGAGAAGAAAGAGGGACTTCCCTATCCTTACCGCCTTTGCCCGAAATTACCTGGAAGGTGTTGTTGTCTTTGAAGTTCTCCTTAGACATGTGATTAAGCTCGCTGATGCGAAAACCGCCCTCATATTGGGCTTGTGCGATGATTTTGTAATCGCTATTCTGTATATTCTCAATTAGGGCTTTTGGGTTTTCATAAGCACGGGTGGTTTGAGTTCTTTCAAGCACTTCTCTTGCCTGCTCTCTTACAGAAGACAAGTCAAAGTGATACTCTCTATCTGTGTTGTGGCTTTTTGCATACTCATTAAGGGCAACCTCAAGCTTTTCCAATGCTGCCGCATAGTTTTGAAAAGTGCTGTATTTAATGCCATCGGCGATTTTATTTTCAAGATAGGCTTGGATATGCTCCGATGATAGCTTTTCAATATCCTTGATGCCAAACTGCTCCTTTACATATTTAAGGGCTTCTTTTGCTATGTCCCTATATTGATCGGCGGTTCTGTAACTATATATGCCTATGTTTTTACCTATATCATGCCAAGTTCTTGCGCCTTCAGAGCGGGCTTGTGCTTTTGCCTCGTGTTTACTCTCGCCGAAGTGGATTATCTCAGCAAAAACTTGGTGGACTTGATAAGCAACTGAGCCTCGCATTTTTACTTCATCGTTTATAGGTTATACTTTCTTCAAACCCGTGCTATTTTTTTAGTTGTGCAGCTACACAACCCGTTTTTTGAATTGCAAGAGTATCGGCTCTCTTGCCTTGCAGGTTTCTACTGCAAGTCAGGCAAATATTTGTTTTTTTGGCTGAGTGGCTATTTGCTACCACTCATGCTACTGCTGTTGTTACCGTTGTTTCATCCGCTTGCGGGTGCTTATCAAAGCTGCTTTTTTACAATGCAA
>JALVTR010000027.1 GCA_027035885.1 Desulfurellales bacterium | reverse complement strand
GTTACTTTTACTGAGTTCCACATCAATCCTGCCTGTGGTCTAAAGACCATAAATTTTATTAAATTATTCTATTGAGACACAAAAATATTTTGAGTCCCGGAATTTATAATGAGAATAATATTAACAAAAACGACTTTAAGTTAAGCAGCGAAGAGGCATTGTCGCTGCTTATAGAGATAATTAAAAACAGCAGTGATTTTAATGTTACGACTATTGACTCTTTTATGAACAGAATATACAAAGCGCTTTCCGTTTTAATGGGTGTAAATCCGAGCTATGATGTTTCTTTTGATAGTGATGAAATATTTGATTTAAGCATAGATGAACTGTTTAGTGATGAAAACAACGAGAGAGAGCTGCTTGAAATGTTGAATAATTTGCTTCAGCTGGGAGAAAACGGTATGAACGCAGAAAAGATTATTGCAAATTCTCTCTACAATTTAAAAGATAAGGGCAAATTCTGCAATGTGATATCTTTTGATGAGTTTAAGGGCATAATAAAAAACAGATTTTCTTTTATTGAGGGTAATAGTTTTGACGAAATTGAAGGAAAAATAAAAAACCGTATATCTCAAATGTCTAAAAATTTAAACGATATCATTGAAAAAAACAAATCTGCCCTAAACGGTAATAAAATCAGATCTTACAAAGACCTGAACTTGGAAAAGATAGAACAAAAGTTAGAAAAACTCGCATCCTTTAATGCGGCGGCGTTGACAAAAAGCGGTAAAACCCTTTCGGATGAAGATAGCAAAGAGCTTGAAAACAGCATAACAAGACTTTATGAGGTTTATGTTCACTACAAGATTTTAAAAACAATCTTCAAAAACCAGTCACTTCAAAAACAGATAGCCAAATTAAGAGACATTGAAAATCAAATCAAATCCTATTTGAATATTGTTGAAGGCAGTACAATCTCAAACAAAGTAGGAGAGGTATTGAGCTTAGAAGGTTATGCAGGTTATGCTTTTTGCTCTTTGGGTGAGAAACTTGCGCACTATTTGATAGACGAGTTTCAGGACACATCAATACAGCAGTTCAGCGCTATGTATCCTTTGATAGAGAATGCAAAATCAGAGGGAGGGTCCCTGTTTGTTGTGGGCGATAAAAAACAGGCTATTTATGCGTGGCGCGGCGGTGATTATAGGCTGTTCAATGCTCTAAGCGGTATGAAAAATGATACGATAAACGACAACTTCCGCTCAAAAACCACAATAGTTGATTTCAATAATATGGTTTTCGGTATTGGTAATGTAAAAAAAATAACGGGGCATCTAACAGGGAATAATGATGTGGAATTCGCAAAGATACTTGACAAAGACCTTGAAGATATATACGCAAAATCAAATCAAGACGCTAAAACAAAAGGAAATGGCTTTGTTAGCGCCGTTGTTAAAAAAGAGGAAGATAAGGACTTTGACAAGGATGATTTTATGAGAAATCAGCTAAGAGAAACTTTAAGCGAGCTCTTGGATAATGGGGTCGAGCAAAGTGGCATTATGATTCTTTTAAGAACGAAAAAAGATATTGGCAAGATTGTTGAGTTTATCAGGAGTGATTTTAAGCACTTAAATTTTATAACAGAGGATTCCCTTGTGCTTATTAATAACCCCGAGTTAAAAAAGCTTCTGTTTGTCGGACTGGCTTCCATTTACAGTACGGATTTTTATTTCATTGAGGCATTAAAGGAGATTGGTGTTGATTTAAACCTTGACGAGCTGGGGAGATTGGCAAAACAGCTGATGCCCTATGAGTTTTTCTGCTACCTGCTTCAGAGCGATATTTTTAAATATACCGAAAATCGGTCTTATTTCGATACGCTTCTTGAGAAGGTTGTCGAGTTATCTCAGAACAAAAAAGACCTTGAATATATAATTAGATACTTTTATGAGCACCCTGACATTTCGGTTTCATCCATTGAGAATGAATCAATTTGGGGTCGGAATCAATTTGGGGTCGGAATCAATTTGGGGTCGTATCTCAATATTTGACATTTATCAAACCTTTCACCTTTACTATTTAGCCATCAAGCTTTTCATAAGTTCATCCGGCATAAACACGGGTATATCTAAAGAAATGAAATCTTTGGCATTTCTTGTAACCACATCATTACATCCCGAATGCATAGCAGCAGACCAGATAACTGCATCCTCGAAGTCTTTAAAATCAAGTTTCTGGCGCTTTCCAAAACCGCCCTGTTTACAGAGGCTATCTCAAATAGATTTAAGAGTAATTTGTCACACTACCTCTTTCACACCTCGCAGGTGTGAAAAATGGGTTTAGTTTCTCTCATCCACAATAAGCCTGATTTTGCCGGTTCGCGGGTTGCGCTCCAAACCATTAGGCTTTACAATCTCAACGGCAATATCGTTAATCAAACCCTCATCAAACATAGTTTTTAATTCTTTTGATTTGTCGTATAGTGCTTTTTTTAGTTTTTTAGCCATTTCCTTATAGCTCTTCTCATTGTCACTCAAAGCCTCAACTTTGACCCTTAGCCTGTCCTTCTTATCCAAGATTTCTGCAATGAGCTGGAAATGATTGCTTAAACCGTCAACCTCATAAACAGCCTCAGCCACAGCCTCAGGATGGAGATTGCCGCCGCCTATAATCAATACATCGTCGCTTCTTCCAAAAAGCTCAAACACCCTTGTTTTACGCTCGCACTCGCATGTTTCATCGACCCACCTGCCCAGATCGCCGACCTCGTATCGAATCGTAGGCATAAGTTTTCTG
>JALVTR010000026.1 GCA_027035885.1 Desulfurellales bacterium | reverse complement strand
TTAAAATCTATCGCCCGAACGGCTTCATTGAACGATATAACAAAGTATTCCTCGTTAAAAGTGCCTAATGTATATGAAACAAACAGCAATACACCTGCGCCTAAAATAGATGCAACTGTCCTGTGTAATACGTCGAAAGAGATAAGTGCAAATGTCATTACTAAGACAATCAAGGCTATCCAGAAAGCTGGCGTAACTACCCTTCCTAATGTCTCATTAACAGATGATATGTAAATAGTCTCTCCATTGGGAAGCTTTGATACCAATATGTTTCTAATAGGTTCGTTAATGGTTTCATAAGTACTCTTTTTAAACTCTATACTTATATCTGAAGGTTTTAGTTTTTTTATCGGAATCTCTATAAAATAACTTCCGTTGGTAGTTGTTTTTGTCTTTCCTAGTATTTTTCCATTGTGCAAAATAACAACCTCTACACTATCTACAGAAGAACCGTGATCATTTTTTATAACGCCTCCAACTCTTAGAGTTGAAGCTTCGGATACACCTAAAAAAACCAAGAAAAACAAGGCAAAAGAAGCAAACAGTACCTTTCTCATGAGTTTACCTCTACCATTTGGATTTTAATATCTAATCCTATTTGCAAAATTCTTTAAATCATCCAAACTATTAAACACGAATTCCAGTTTAAACTTTTTGTTTGTTATTCTAACTTTCATGTTCTCAAATTTCTTTTTTAAAACCTCTATCTCTTCCGGTATATCAGCGACCACTTGGGCTTTTGCTGCTTTTTCTGCTTCCCTAACACTTAATTTTCTCTTAATTATTTCATCAGCCAATATTTTTTGGTCGTCCTCATTTTTTAAAGACAGTATAGCCCTTGCATGACCAGCCGATATTAAACCATTTTTTAACTTTTCTATAATATCGTCTGGCAAATTAAGTAATCTTAAACTGTTAGTAATCGTAGCTCTATCTTTCCCAATTTTCTTTGCAAGTTCTTCTTGGGTATAACCAAATTTATTGATTAAACTCTTATAGGCTAAAGCTTCTTCAATGGGATTTAAATCTTTCCTTTGCACGTTTTCAATTAAAGCTATTTCTGCTGATTCTTCATCTGATATATTTTTTACAATAGCTGGTATCGATTTTAGTCCAGCAAGTTTAGCAGCCAAGAACCTCCTTTCTCCAGCAACAATCTGATACTTATCACCATTTTCTCTAACGATAATTGGCTGAATTACACCTTTTTCCTTTATCGATTCAGCCAACTCCTTAATTCCTTTATCGTCAAAACTTTCTCGTGGCTGGAAAGGGTTTTTTTCTATTAGTTCTAAGGATACTGTAATAACCTTATCCTCTTTTTCTAATTCATCCAATTCACCAAAGAGGGCCTCCAGACCCTTGCCTAAGCCACCCTTTTTAGGCATACTTAAGCACCTCTTTAGCTAAAGACAAATAACTTTGACTGCCGGGACATTTAACATCATAGGATATAACCGATTTTCCAAAACTTGGGGCTTCAGACAATCTAACATTACGTGGGATTAAAGTTTTAAAAATATATTTAGGAAAGTGTCTCTTGAGTTCCATTTCAACCTGCTTGGATAGGTTATTTCTTCTATCGTGCATGGTCAACAATATTCCCTCTATTTTTAGGGATGGATTAAAAGTTCTTTTTACTAAATTGACAGTATGGAGAAGCTGGGCCAATCCTTCCATAGCAAAGTATTCACACTGAACGGGCACTAACACAGAATTTGAAGCAACCAAGGCATTTATGGTTAAAAAACCAAGCGATGGTGGGCAATCTATTAAAACATAATCAAAACCATTTAAATCTTTTAATAAGTTTTTGAGTATTCTTTCTTTATTTTCTAAATTCCTTAGTTCAACTTCAGCACCGATTAATGATATATTCGAGGGGATTATAAAGAGGTTATCCATCTCTGTTGGAGTTATAAGGGATTTTAAGCTTTTTTTACCAATTAATGCATGATAGATACACACTTCCCTTTCTGCATTTAAACCACTTGTGGCATTAGCCTGAGGGTCTATGTCAATTATCAAAATTCTCTTTCCGAAAACAGCAAGAGAAGCACCAAGATTAATAGCAGTCGTAGTTTTTCCTACTCCACCCTTTTGATTTGTAATTGCAATTACTTTCATATCCTTCCTACTGTCAGTACTTTGAACATCTTTTCGCAGGCATCGGGTTTACACAGTCTTTTAGCTTTAGTAGACATCTCAAAAATTTCATCGGCCGTTAATGATGATATAATACTTAAAATTTTTTTTCCAGTTAAATCTCTGTCTTCAATGGCAACAGCTGCTTTGGCATCTGAGAAAACCTTTGCATTAAAGTATTGATGATTGTAAATTGCATAAGGATAAGGAACAAGAATCGATCCCAAGGCAGCACAAGCTATTTCACTTAGAGTACTCGCACCAGCACGACACACTATAAAGTCAATGGATTTATAGAAATTCTCCATATCGTCGATAAACCTATACACTTTCCAATCTTTGTTGTTTTTTTTATATGCAAGTTTCACTCTTTCATAATCTTCATCCCCTGTTTGGTGCATAACCTTAAAATTGACATCAAAACTTGAAAGCTCAATCATGGCGTTGTTTATACTTCTTGCACCTCTTGATCCACCAATAACACCAATAACAAATGGCTCTTTTATTTTCCTTACAAAGTTTTTAAACTTTATCCTTGTAGGATTGCCTATGACAATTGCACCTTTAAAAAAACGCTTAGTAATTTCAAAATTCACAAAAGTAAAATCACATAACTTTGATAGAGTCTTATTTGCCTTTCCTGGATATGAATTCTGTTCTAAAATCGCAGACCTAATCTTCCTGGTAACAGAAGCCAAAACAACAGGAAAACTGACGTAACCACCAAAACCTACAGTAAAGTCAGGCTTTATTTTGTTAATTAACCTTAAAGATTCAAAATAGGCCACTGCCACACCAAAAACACCTTTTAATTTATCAGTTAAGCTTTTTCCAGCTATTCCCCTTGATTTTAACAAATAGTACTCAAAATCACATCGTGGCAAAATTTTATTTTCTAAACCATAATTCGAACCAATGAGGATTGGATTGTATCCTTTGCCTTTCAAAAAGTTTGCAAAAGCCAAAGCGGCAAATAGATGCCCCCCTGTACCACCACCTGTAAGGACAACGTCTCTCACCGTATCCTCTCCAATGTACTGATGCTTTTGCCTTCTACAAATTTCTTGTCAATCCTATAAATCCTATCAGCAACCTCAAGCATCTTGTCTGAATGGGTCACTAACAGTATTTGGTTTCTTCCGGAATAATTTCCCATCATCACCATTAGTTTTTCTAACGCCTTATTACTCAAGCCAGACTCAATTTCATCAAATATAACAGTCTCGCTCGTCCTCGAAAGTTCAGATAAAGTAACCTTCAAAGCCAAAATAAATCTTGATTTTTCACCACCGCTTGCTACCTTATCTATAGAGTCCAGCTCAATATCAGGGTTTGCAGAAAACAGCACATCTACCCTATCAAAACCAAAACGTGTAACTTTACCCCGATTAAAAAAAATCTTAACTCTGCTGTTTTCCATGTTAAGCTCTGACAAATGTTCCTTTATCCTATTTTCAATTAAACCTGCAACCTTTTTTCTTTCTTTAGATAAATTCTCAGCACTTTCAACCATTATCCTTTCTTTGTTTTCCAACTCCCTTTTTAAATCATCGATTTTCTTTAAAATCTCTTCTTTTTCATCTATCAAAGATCTCAAATATTCTTTCTGTTCTATTATCTCATCCAAATCCTTACCAAATTCCCTCTTTAATTTCTCAAGCTGAAACAAACGGGCATTTATCTTATCTGAATCTATTTCTGAAAAATTTTGGTTCAACACATTGTAAAACTCATCCCTAACTGAACGTATAAGTTCCAAAGCCTCATTCAGAGTGTCTTTTAAAGAAAACTTGAATGATTGAGTCTCAAGCTTATTCAAATCGGATATAAGCCTATTTAAAAAATCTTCAATAGATTTATCCTTTTCGTAAAGTTCAAAAACAGCCTCCTTTACCACATCCATCGCTAGCCTTGAATTCTTTACCCTATTTAGCTTATCCAAAAGCTCATCATACTCTCCTTTTTTTGGATTAACCTTTTCTATCGCTTCAAGTAGTATTTCAGGATGTTTATCTGTGATTTCTTTCAACGTTTCCTCAATATTGGATATTTTCCCTTTAATATTTTCATACTCGTAAAATTTGCTCATAAAATCATCAATAATGGACTTTTCAACATGCGTATCAATCGTACCCAAAAGCCTGTTAGATGAAAATATTTCAAACCTATAATCCTGAGAAACAATACTTAAGAAAAGATTTTTTAATGAAGAAGCAATTTTGGCAGTCACAGGCTCATGGTTGATTAATATCCTCGTCGCACCTTTTTTTATCACTTTGGTAAAAACTACTTGATTTTCAAAAATACCAAAATCGAACAATATTCTCTTTTGTTCATCTGATAATTGAAACAACAAAGAAATCTTGGAAAAATCTGCAAATTTACCCACAATACTTGTGTCAACCTTTTGAGAAAAAACAGAATCTACCGCTTTAATTATCAAAGATTTTCCACTTCCCGATTCACCAATAATGGCGGTGATTTTATCTGACGGTTCTAAAACACATTTCTCAATGGTCAGGAAATTTTCTATTTCTATTTTCTTCAACATCTCACACTTCTGATTTTTCTTTCTTCCCAGTTGAGTTTCATTCTCAAAACATCAAAATAGTTTTTATCTTTTTGTGTTATCAATTTTATTTTCCTTGTAGATTTGCTTATAATTATTTTTTGTTCTGTAGTAATTTTATACCCAATTTGACCGTCCAATGTAGCCATTACATCCTCAACATCTTCTACTATCCTGACGGATAATGTTGCGTCATCTGGTAATACTATGGGTCTGTTGGACAAAGTATGCGGACATATTGGAGTCAGAATTATGCAATCCATAGTTGGATATACGATTGGTCCACCAGATGCAAGGTTGTAAGCAGTAGAACCAGATGGAGTCGAGACTATCAAACCATCTGCATGATATGTAGCTACATCAAGAATCCTACCCCCAAGGCTAACCATAACATTTATAGGCACTATTCTCGCCAGAGCACCTTTGCTTACCACAGCATCATTAAAAACCGTTTTTTTACTGAGCACTTCTGAATTATTGTACACCTCAACATCCAACATCATCCTCTCTTCTAAATAATAGTTGCCTTGAATAAATATTTTATCCAAAACATTATACATAGAAGAAAGTGGAACTTCTGTTAAGAATCCCATTCTTCCCAAATTAACCCCAAGAATGGGAATATCTTTTTTAGATTCATTTATAGACCTTGCAGCAGAGATAAACGTTCCATCCCCTCCAAGAACAATTATCATATCTACATGGGCAGCAAGTTCCTCTCTGTCAACACCTTTAACACCTAAAGAGTCTGCAGCTTCGTGACCTAACACAGCTCTAACGTTGTTTCTCTTTAAATATTCCAATAATTCCACAACAATTTTATCTATATTTTTAACCTTTGCCTTAGCAACTATGCCAACAGTTTCAAACATCTAACCTCCAAAATAAGCTTTCTTTATAATACTATCGTCACGAAAATCTCTTGCATTCCCGAATGCTATAATTCTTCCATTTTTCAAAAAATAAACCCTATCTGCCACTTTAATGGTTTTATTCACATTTTGCTCAACTATCAATACTGTAAGCCTGTTATTTTTCATAAAAGTTATTATATTGAACAGGTCTTTAACCAATATTGGTGAAAGTCCTGCGGATGGTTCATCCAAAATTACAAGTTTAGGTTCTCTTATCAGGCTTTGAGCAATAGATAGCATCTGCTGTTCTCCGCCTGATAGAAAGCCAGCCTTAAGTTTAATTTTTTCTTCCAGGTTAGTAAAGTGTTCAAAAATTCCATCAAGCTTCTGTCTAAACCCTTTTTCTCCTTCAGTCTTTAAACTCTTATAAAACGCAACTCTCAGGTTGTCAATGATAGTTAGATCTTTAAAGACTGTCTTTGAATCAGGTAAATAAGATATACCCATATTGACTATTTTATAGGTATCTAAACTTGTTATATCCACATTTTCAAACGTTATCCTGCCATTTTTTTTAATAACGCCCATGATGGCGTTTAGTATTGTTGTTTTTCCCGCGCCGTTCGACCCTATAATCGCCACTATTTCTCCATCTTTGACTTCGATTGAAACATCTTTAACGGCCAAAGCCTTACCGTAATAAACTGTCAAATCTTCAACCTTTAGCATCTATTCACCCATGTAGGCCTTTATCACCCTGCGATCATTCATTACCTCGCTGGGTAGTCCCTCAGCTATCTTTTTTCCACTATCCATTACAACTATAGAATGAGAGCAACTGGTAACAAACTCCACATCGTGTTCTATTAAAAGTATTGAAATATTTCGCTCCCAAATCCTGAAAATACTTTTTAGTAAAAGCTCCGTTTCCCTTTCATTTAATCCCGCAGCAGGCTCATCTAATAAAATCAATTCAGGCTCACTCACCAAAGCTCTTGCAATCTCTACAAGCCTTTTTACACCAAAGGGTATTTGATTAGGAAATTTAAGCAAATATTCTTCTATCCTTAAAAACTTAGATACTTTGTCAACTTTTTCAAAAACTTCTCTTTCCTGTTTCCTGCTAAGTCCAAAAATAACATATATTGGGTTTGTCTTGATTGCACTGTGCAAACCTAAAGCTATATTATCCTTAATCGTTAACGAATCTACAAGTTGTATGTTCTGAAAAGTTCTTGAAATTCCTAAGTTTATTAATCTATGGGGTTTATACGAAAACAAATTTTTTTCTTTTTTAAATATAACTTCTCCGCTATCAGCCCTGTAAATTCCAGTTAGAATGTTGAATAAAGTCGTTTTTCCAGCGCCGTTTGGACCAACAAGAGCCTTTATCTGTTTTTTCTTAACGGAAAAACTGACACCATCAATTGCCCTTATACCGCCAAAACTCTTTGTTATATTTTTTATTTCTAAAATATTTCCCTTTTCCACCTTATAAAACCACCTAAACCTTTAGGCATAAACATTGCGGCAACAATCAGCAGCGAGCCATTAACTATTGGCCAGTAATCCTGCAAAAATGTTAAAATATTCGGAAGCGAAGATAAAACAACAGTCACAATTAAAGACCCAAAGATACTGTCTATACCTCCAACAAAAGCCATAACAACGTAATTTATAGACTTCAAAAGGTCAAAGGAAGAGGGCGAGATAAAACCCAGATAGAACGCATACAATCCGCCTGCTAAAGCTGCATAAAAAGCACTTAAAGAGAAAATAATTACTTTATACAGATGAACGTTCACGCCAAAAGACAATGCTGCCAACTCCTTTTCGTGTATGGCTTTAAGTGCCCTTCCAAAATGAGAGTTTACGATTCTAAAGCTTAAAAAAGCAAACAAGAACACTACAACCCAAACAAAGAGAAAGAACTTTCTTTCATTATTGAACACAAAATTACCTATGCTCAACATGGGCATTCCTGTCAATCCCTGATGGCCGCCAGTTAAATTAACCAAATTGTTAGCAAATATGTAGATTATTTCACCTATTGCAAGTGTAGCCATAGCCAAGTAATGGCCTTTCAATTTTAATGTCGGATATCCAATAATCAAAGCAAAGAGAAAAGTTAATATGGATGAAACGAAAATGGACAGCCAAGGATTGACGTTAAATTTAATGGCCAGAATTGACGATAAATAAGCGCCTAAAGCAACAAAACCTGCATGACCCAAAGAAACCTGGCCAGCATAGCCTAAAAGGAGATTTAAGCCCATAACTACAATAACTGTCAGTGCCGCAATTGATATCATATTGAGAATAAAAGGGTTTTTTATCAGAAAACCTGAAAAGAAAAACAAACCAATTAAAAGATATGAGGCAACATTCTCTTTCATCTAAACCCTTTCAATATCCTTTGAGCCAAAGATTCCCGATGGCTTAATAAACAAAACTAGAATCATAATAAAAAAGGCAACAGCATCCTTGTATGATGAAGATATATAACCCGCTGATAGGGATTCAGATATTCCAATAATCAATCCACCTGCTATTGCTCCAACATTATTTCCAAAACCGCCCACTACACTTGCAGAAAAACCCTTCAAACCCATTATCAAGCCAATGTTGTACTTTGCAAAACTTATTGGAGCTATGATTGAACCACCAACTGCCCCTAAAAATCCACTTAGGAAAAATGAAACTGATTTTACTTTCTCAACATCAATGCCAAAAATACTACAAGCTAAAGGATTTTGGGAAACAGCAAGCATCACCTTTCCAAAATTAGTCATATTCAAAAGGTAAAAAAGGAAACCTGCAAGTATTAAGGCACCGATTAGTACGACCAAATACTGAGACGAAAATGTCAAACCAAAAATCGTTATACTTTCAAAAGGTAAAAATTGATTAACAGGATAAGCATTTTTTCCAAAAATTATCATTGTAAATCCTCTTATAATCATTGCTAAACCTATGGTTAGAATAATCAATGATAATTCGGTTGGATTCTTAGTGTTTTTAATAAAAACAAACTGGATAATATAACCCAAAAGACCAACAATTAGTGAAACAAGAAAAAGTGATATAGCCAAAGGAATATGTATGCTCATGAAATAAAACTGCAGCATTCCACCCAGCATGACGAATTCGCCTTGGGCAAAGTTAACGATACGGGTAGTTGAATAGATAAGATTAAAGCCCAAGGCTATTAGCGCGTATATTAAGCCCGTTATGACACCATTTATCGTGTACTGGACAAACACCTCTATTTATTTGCCTCCCATTTTTCAGCCTCTTCTTTAAATAGAGACGCAGTGAGCTCGTCGATGTTGCAAAAATGCATCTCTTTTACATTCTTTGCGTTTTTTAAAAATTCCATTGCCGTTGTGAAGATGATATGTGCAGCTCTCTCCTTTGGAAAACCAAAGATTCCTGAGCTTATCGCGGGTAAAGAAACACTTTTTACACCACTCTCCTCGGCCAATCTCAATGCACTCAAAACGGCACTCTTGAGTTTGTTGTCCTCATCCCCTTCACCCCAAACAGGTCCAACGGCATGTATCACATATTTAGCTTTGAGTTTTCCTGCGCCTGTTATTGCAGCAGATCCTGTTGGCGCATAGCCTATTTTGTCACTTTCCTCCTGTATCTCGTAACCACCTTTTCTAACAATAGCACCGGCCACACCACCACCGTGTTTTAGATGCAAATTTGCAGCGTTTACAATAGCCTCGGTATCCTCTTCCGTTATATCGCCCTGAATAATCTTAATTACTTTATCTTCAAAATTTAGCTCCTTTAAGACTTTCATTTCTTAACCTCCACGCCCATTTTTTTTATTTTTGATTGTTCTTTTAGTTCTCGCAAGTATATACCATCAAACAGTTTTGCAACACCCAAGGGCAGGTAGGTTGCAAAATATCTGAAAGTGGTTTTGAATTTAAACTTCATATTTAGAGACTTTAATAGATACTTTCTTGCCTCTGCTCTATTGCCGGTATGTAAAAGATAATTCCCCCACCGGGAGTAAACCTTAGAAGCCGATTCTCGTAGATTGGTTTCTACTTTCTTGAATTCACCTTCACTTAAACTATTTGTAATTTTATCTATAACATTACAATCATTCATCCATCTTTCCCACGGAGCCCTATAACTCAAATTCACCCTTTTGTAGGCTAAGCACTCATCCATATACGCAAAATTTCCATTTCTCATCATCCTTAACCACATATCCCAATCTTCTGTAGTTGACAAACTTTCGTCAAATAGGCCAGTTTTAACTATAACATCCTTTTTTACTACCACGGCACTCGGATCAATAAAACTACCCCTAACAATCCAATCCAAACTTACAATTTGGGGCACTTTTCCCTCTTTGTAACTTACCTCTCTAATCCCGCTTTCGTAAACCTTGTAATAGTTTGTAAAAACACCTATTACATCGCCCTTCTCAAGTCTTTCAACAGTTTTCTCAAGAAACCCCTCATCCCACCAGTCATCGTCATCTAAAAAGGCTATATACTTACATTTCGAATGGTTTATTGCTATATTTCTGCTGCAAGGCAAACCACAATGCTCATGTCTTATGAAAATAACACTTGGAAATTTGTTTTTTATTGTATCTCCTATATCCTTCTGTGACCCATCATCCGATACAATAACCTCTACATCTTTGTAAGTCTGATTGAGCGCACTCTCGATGGCCTCTAAAACCAATTCACCCCTGTTATATGTGGGTATTATAACACTCACGCACTCAGACATAAATTAACTCCTCGATCACCTTTGAAATTTTATCCAAAGACAATGTATCCAAAACAAATCTCCTGCCATTCAAGGAAAATTTATGCAAATCCCCACTTGCAAGTTTCCTTATCCTTTCAGCAATACTATCCGCATCAATATCCGTTATTATCAAATCCCTGCCGCTCTTTGCCACTTCACCAATACCTGTTGCTTTTGTTGCAACAGTTGGTATGCCACAAGCCATTGCTTCCACTACAACGTTGTCAAAACCACCCTTTTGCGAAGGCACAACGCACATATCAAATAAACCATAAACCTCAGGTGTCGCTTCAATAGCGCCAAGAAAAATAACCCTATCTTCCATGCCAAAATCCTTGACCATATGTTTTAACTTATCCCTAAAAGGTCCGTCGCCAACAAGAACAAGCTTACCTTCAACGTCACTCTTATAAAACGCCTCTATCAAAACATCAGCCCCTTTTGGATTATAAAACCTAACAACAGAACCTACAACAAAATCATCACTTTTGAGTTCGAATTTTCTTTTTGCTTTAATTCTCTCATCCTTTAATATAGGTTTAAAGTAATCTGTATCTATTGGATTGTAAACAACGGCTATTTTATCCCTAAGCATAGGTAAAACCCTAAGTACGTTATCTTTGACGGTCTTAGAATTGACAATATACAACCTGCTCTTTTTTGTAAAATGTTCCATAGCAACGCGCCTATGCCATTTTTTCTCCCATTTCCAGACTGTACTCCCAATAAACGTGTAAACATGTATGTTTTTGCCAAGCAGGGCCATCTTAGTGGTGTAATCCGCCAAAAACTCAAATGTAAAAACAATGTCTGGCACCATGCTTTTTATAAGTTTCCTCAACTTAAAGAATACATCAATCCTATAAGATCTCAAAGCTTTATTGTGTTCGCTTGTTACTTGATAGGCTTTTATACCGTCACTTTCTGCCCTTTTTATTACCCTATCATCCGCCTTCATTATAGACGTAATTGAGATCTCATAACCCCTTTTCTTTAAACCCTTTGCTATTCTATAAGCCCTCCTTTCTGGTCCACCAAAAAAGCCAAACATATCAAGCACAAAGAGAATTTTTCTTATCTGTGCCATAAAGAATACATCCTTGCAAGTAAAGATCCATTATTCAAAAGCAGTTTTCTCTTAAACCTAACGTTGCTTTGAGAAGCCTTAATTCTACCAATCCTACAAAAATCATCGCCAAAAAACGCACTCTTTTCTGTCGAGAAACAAAACTCAAAGCCCAAGTCTCTGGCTATCTCAAGAGAATCCCTGCAATACTCACCCCACGGCCAAGAAAGAAAGGGCGTAGTTATGCCTAAATTTTCCTCTATTACATCTCTTGACCCATCCAAATCCTTATAAACCCTGCCCTTGAATTCCTCCAAACTTTCAAAATAACCTTTGTTTTCTAAAGCGTTGACCCTTTTAATTGTCTCCTTTTCGTCTTTGCATTCCAAATATATATTTCTAACTTTCTCTGCAAAATCACTATCTG
>JALVTR010000025.1 GCA_027035885.1 Desulfurellales bacterium | reverse complement strand
TGCACCAGGTTTTAGATAGGGAGTTAGAGGATAAGGCTCAAAGAAAATATAGACGGAGTATCTCAGCAGCACACTTCCCAACAAAGAAGAGCATTGAGGGGTTTGAATTTGGAAAGGTCAAAGGCATTTCAAAAAGCAGGATATCACAGCTGCTTGATTTTGCCTGGATTGATAAGAAGGAGAATATACTGTTCTTTGGGCCTCCCGGCCTTGGAAAGACCCACCTTGCAATAGCTCTTGGTTTTGAGGCAATTGAAAAAGGATATTCTGTCTGCTTTGAGAGGATATCGAGCCTGATGAAGATTCTAAAAACGGCAGACTTGCAGAGAACATCCGAATTCAGGTTAAACAAAATACTAAAAAGCGACCTCTTAATTATTGATGAGATAGGCTATACTCCCATAGAAAGAAAAGAGGCAAATCTGTTTTTCAATCTTATCAGTGAGATGTATGAGAAGCAGTCAATTATTATTACATCCAATAAGTCTTTTACTGTATGGGCGCAAAATGATGGGTGATGAGATTATGACAACAGCCATGCTGGACAGGTTACTGCACCATGCCCATATTTTTACACTTGAAGGTGAATCTTACAGATTATCAAATAGAAAGGAGGTTGAAGCCATCTAAATGTATGGGAATTTTGTTTTCCAATTGGGTGTGAATTCAACTTTCCATAGGTATGGGAAAACTACTTTCCAGAATAATGTGAAAAATACTTTCCGAAGGGGTGTGGATTTTAGTTGTTATTTCCAAGCATATAGAAAGTGAAGTTTTGAAAATAATTGTGCCAGCACACAAACCTATTAAACGGTCTACTTTATCTCATATCCTTAAACATGCTCGATTAACCGTAGATGATTTTCCTAAAAAATTATGATTCAGCCAACCAATATCCACATTTTATAATTCATAATCCAAAATTCAAAATGTCCATGTATTACCTATCACCCAACACCCTCCTGCTCATCATTCAACACTACATTGCTATTCAAAGTATGGAAACGTGATGAATAATCAAAATCATCTTTATGCAATGATTCAAAATTTAAAATCTAAAATTCAAAATGGCTATATAATCATCCAACGCCCTCTTATCCAAAACCCATCATCTACAACCCAAAACCTATCACCATTCCCCAATGCCCATCACCTTTTCAAAAATTTAAAATCATCCTTGACTTTGCTTGTTTTATTTCTACACTCTAACATAGATTACGGATTTGAATAGAGGAGGGAATACTATGGATAAAGAAATAATATTTGTTATAGATGAAGATCCAGAAGGAGGATTTACGGCAAAAGCACTCGGGTTCTCAATCTTTACACAGGGTGATACAATGCAGGAGCTAAAAAATAACATAAAAGATGCCCTTGCTTGCCATTTCGACAAAGAAAGTGATATACCAAAAGTGATTCGCCTTCATATGGTAAAAGAGGAAGTGCTGGCTTATGCCTAAAATTCAGCGAGATATATCCGGGATGAAACTTGCAAAACTACTTGAACAATTTGATTACAAAATCACAAGACAAAAGGGAAATCATATAAGATTGACTTCTCATTATAAAAATGAGCAGCATAATATAACAATACCGGCACACAATCCGATAAAAATAGGAACTTTGAATAACATACTAAAAGAAATTGCAGATTATATTGGAATATCAAAAGAGGAATTGATAAAGAAACTGATTTGAAATAGAAAACTTACTTCAATGATTCAAAAAAGAGGTGATGAAGTGAATGGTTTAGTTAAAAGTAAAGCTCTGACCCCTGTATTTAATTTTATATTGTTTTTATGAATAATGTGTATTAGAATGCTTTTAGTAGCGCTATAAAGGAGGCTGTTATGATTGTGAGTGCAAATGATATAAAAAGAAAAGGAGTAAGCCTTATAGGCAGCTTGATAGATGAGTTCGATGAAGTAGTGATAAGCGTAAGAGGCAAACAGAAATATGTTGTGCTTGATATTGAAAAATACAAAGAACTAAGGAACAATGAGCTCGAACTGGCTTATTTAGAAGCCAGAAAAGACATTAAAGAGGGCAAATATCATACGGATATTAATAAGCATATTGAAAGCATTTCAAAATAACCGATGTATAAGCTTATTTTTACGGAATCTTACCAAAAAAGAGCTAAAAAGTTTTTTAAAAAACACCAGGAGCTTTTGGATAGATACAAAAAGGTACTATTTATTCTGCAATTAAACCCTAATCATCCGTCTTTAAGGCTGTATAAATTAAGTGGCAAAATAAGAGATTTCTATTCTGTATCCATAAATTTGGAATATAGAATAATTTTGGATTTTGTTATTGAGAGTAACACTGTTATCTTGCTCAATATAGGCAAGCACGATGATGTCTATTCATGAAAAAATTGTGAATTCGGAAGGAAAGGTTGCCGCTATTTTAGGAATTAATAAAGTAGGAGTAAATAAATGAAAGGTATAATACTTGCCGGAGGTAACGGCACAAGGCTATATCCTGCAACACTGCCCGTTGTAAAACAGCTTCTTCCGATTTATGACAAACCTATGATTTACTATCCTCTATCCGTTTTAATGCTTGCAGGTATTAGAGATATACTTATAATTTCGACTCCAAAGGATTTGGTCAGATTTAAAGAGCTTTTTGGAGACGGCTCTAAGTTTGGTATGAATTTTAGCTATAAAGTCCAGGAACAGCCGAGAGGGCTTGCCGATGCTTTTATTGTAGGTGAAGAATTTCTTGACGGTGATTCC
>JALVTR010000024.1 GCA_027035885.1 Desulfurellales bacterium | reverse complement strand
CCCATGGCTCATCCATACAACACTACTATCGATTCCATTGTCCATTAAATCGTTGTCTTTTGTAACGGTGATTTTTGCAAAGCCATACTCTCTTTTTTTAGCCTCTATAACTTCACCTTTGAAAAAGGTAGCTATAACTTGCATGCCGAAGCAAATACCCAAGATAGGTAGATTTAGGTTAAAAATCGTTTCCTTTGGCAAAGGCGGATTTTTATCGTAAATACTTGAAGGAGAACCCGAAAGAACAATACCTTTTGTGTTTTTTGTGTCGAGGTTTTTGTTGAAAGGAACTATCTCTGCATAAACACCCAGTTCCCTAATCTTTCTTGCAATCAACTGTGTATATTGAGAACCAAAATCCAATATTATAATTTTATCCATTACTTTCTCCAATGAGGCAATCTGCTATGGCTACGTCTGGACTGCCAATACTGCCAGAAAAGTATATATTATTTGATACCTCTATCACCCTTTTCATGATTTGTAAAAAGTTATCTGCAAATGTAGCCGATTTAAAATAAGATATGAGTTCCCCATTATGTATCAAAAAGCCACTTACTCCCAATGAAAAGTCACCACTTATAGTATTTGCCATATGCAATCCCATAACATCTGTGATATATACACCATCCACCATGTTTAAAAGCTTATTTCTGTCGATTTTTTCATTGGCCTTTATGTGAAAATTAAAAGGCCCTACTTTTGGCAAAGTATCAAACCCCGACCTCTTTGCATGTTCGGTGTTGTCCATCCTTAATCTATTTGAAGTGTAGGTATTGTGCATAAAGGTTTTTAAAACACCATTTTCTACAATTAGAACATCTTCTCTTTTGTTTCCCTCTTCATCTACATCTATGTTGTTTGGTCTGTCTTTTAGTTGTTTTGAGTCAATAATTGTAAGTTTGTCTGAAAAAATTTTCTCATTCAATTTACTCTCAAGCGGTGTTGTGTGATTTATGACAGAATAACCGTTGAAAATACCCAAGAAATGGGCAAGAATATCCCTAAATGTATCGTTCGATATGATTACGCTGTACTTTTTTGTTTGTATAGGTTTTGGGTAGAGTTTATTAACTGCCGAATTTGCAGCTTTATTTGCTAAAAATTCTAAGTCTATTTTATCCAATTCATCCGCATCCAAGTGATAATACCCCAAATCTAAGATTTTATCCTCTGCTAAGATTTCCACGGAAGCACCCGCGGAACTCTTTTCATATTCTACAGCCAAACCATGACTGTTTGCTATTTCAACATGCTCAAATGATATACCTATGCCAGCCGATTTAATCTCTTTGATTCTTTTGTCAAATTGCTTTGCTGTTGAGCTTAAAAACTCCAGCCGATTCTTTGCTTCAACTTCATCTATTTCTTTGAACTCTATGTTTTTCTTGTATATTGTAGTTTTTTTGGGTATTGTGGGCGATTCCAATGTTTTTGAGTACTCTATTGCCTCTATTGCCTCTTTAACGATTTCATCCAGTCTGTCTGAGTTGTATGGCATGGATACAAATGCCATTTTGTTGTCTTTTATGGTCTTTATACCAATTCCTGCGCTCTCTTCCAATCCTTTAGAAAAATCCTTTGAATTCTTGAGCTCAAATTCTATAGACCTTGATTTCTTTAAAAAGACCTCAACTTCGTCAAATACGTCTTTTAGTTTATTTAAAATAACTGAGGCTTCCACTACTCCCCTCCCATGGTTTTGGTAAAAATAATTCAGAATATAAGTTTAACGCAAATCTATCTGTCATTCCAGATATATAGTCTACTACCACTGTTTCTTTTTCTTGTGAAAACTTTTTTTTTATGAGGTGTGTGTTTTCCATAAAAAAATCAAAGAGGTCATCTAATATTTTTTCTGCCTTTTTTACCTCTTTACGAACCCTTTCGCTCAAATACACACGTTCAAAAAGAAAATCCCTCAACTCATTTAGGGCTTCTAAAACTTCTATTTCCATTGAAATTATTTTATAATTAACATTTTGGGTTTCTTTTACAACGCTTTTGACCATTGTTGCTATGCGCTGAGCGTGCGTTGAACCTAAAACATTTGATATCCTTTTTGGAATATCTGTGTTTTCAATGATGCCGGCTCGTATTGCATCGTCGATATCGTGGTTAACGTAGGCGATGATATCCGCAATTCTTACAATTTGTCCTTCCATGGTTTTGGCTAACGTTTCTTGTGTTTGAGGGATTATACTACCTCTGCCTTTTGAGTGTTTTACAATGCCATCTCTAACTTGGTCTGTTAAATTCAGCCCTTTCCCATCCTTTTCTATGACATCAACGACGCGCAAACTCTGTATCCAATGTTTGAATTTTCCGTTTGTTTTCTTGTTTAGGACATTTTCCCCAGCATGTCCAAATGGTGTATGACCCAAGTCGTGGCCTAAAGCAATAGCTTCTGTCAGGGTTTCGTTTAAAAACAAGGCTTTTGCAATTGTTCTTGCAATTTGAGAAACCTCAAGTGTATGCGTGATTCTTGTTCTGTAGTGATCACCTCCGGGAGAGATGAATACCTGTGTTTTGTGTTTCAATCTTCTGAATGCCTTACTATGAATAATTCTATCTCTATCGCGCATGAAATCTGTTCTTACGTCATCCTTTTCCGGCCCTTTTAGGCGTGTAGAATTTTTTGATAAAAAAGCGTACCTCGACAGAGCATCCTCTTCTATTTTTTCCAATATTTCTCGTATCAACATAAATCTAATTCTTTTAGAAATCTATACCACACGTACTTCTCTAACTCTTGGATATCCAAAAAGCAAGCTTCTTTTCTTATAAATATGGATGTTTGAGTGAGAAGTCCGATTATTATGGCATCATCTATGGCAATAGGGAACGATTTTGTGGTGCTCCCATCGGTTACGTTTATTGTTGATATGTTCTTATATCCGTCTAAAATAACAACAGAATGCAAATTTAGCCCTGCTTCTTCCAAAAATCTTATGAATATTTCATATATGTTGTTTGAAGGAACATAAACCCCATGCATTAATAAAGAAATAAGCTTTGCTTTTTCGTAGCTAGTTGAAAACCTGTAGGTAAATCCGTTTTGACTTTTACAATATATATAACCCCGTGTTTCACTGACCTCTATGTCGCTAATTTTTACCCTCACCATTTCCTCTTTAAACAGGTTCCCCTACTAATGAATGTTTAAGAGTTCTCGTAACTTTTACACTTACAATATCACCCACTTTAATATTATCCATAAAATCTAAATTGACAACTGTGTTTTGCCTGTTTCTGCCAAAAAATTGATTTCCCTTCTTTGATACACCTTCAATCAATACTTCTGTGATTTTGCTTTCATAGGTTTTCAGTTTCTCTTGTGTTATTTTTGCCTGCAAATCCTGTAGCATGTTTAATCTCCTTAACTTCTCATCCTCTGGTACTTGACCATCCATGTCTTTGGCCTTTGTGAATGGTCTCTTTGAGTATTTGAATGAGAACGATGTGTCGTATTTGACCTCATCTAAGATCTTCAGTGTTTCTTCAAAGTCCTCTTCTGTTTCTTGGGGGAAGCCCACGATAATGTCAGTTGTTATCGATCCGTCTTTTACCATTTCTTTGTATGTATAAATCTTTTCCAAATATTCCTCTATTGTGTATTTTCTTCTCATTAATTTTAAAATCTTGTTTGATCCAGATTGTAGGGGCAAGTGTATATGCTCGCATAGCTTCTTAAGGTCCCTTATAGCGTATATTAGGTCTTTTGAGAAGTCTTTCGGGTGCGAGGTTGTGAATCTTATACGCTCAAGACCTTTTATCTTGTTAACCTCATAAAGCAAGTCAACGAAGCCGTAGTTAAAATTTTTACCATAAGAGTTTACATTTTGGCCAAGCAACATAACCTCTTTTGTTCCATTGTCCACAAGGCGTTTTATTTCTTCGATTATAGATTCTTTTTTTCTTGAAACCTCTCTTCCTCGTGTATGGGGTACTATGCAATATGTACAGAAGTTATCGCATCCATACATTATATCAATGTATGCGGTTATTTTATTTAAATGCGGGAATATATAATCCGGTTTGTCCATGTTTGGCTTTATAAATACTCCGTTAATATCATGCTCTTTCACAATATTGTAAAACTCATCGATTGCATTTGTCCCTATAACAATATCGGCCACATTTTTGAGTTTTTCATAGTTAATTTGGGCAACGCAGCCCATCGCTACAATTTTTGCCTTTTTATTCCTAAATCTCAACCTTCCAATCTCGCTGTACAGTTTATTTTCTGCTTTTTCTCGTACAGCACAAGAATTAATAATTATTAAATCTGCTTGCTCTGGTGTATCAGTTTTTTTACAGTTATTTTCAAGCAATATTCCTTCCACCTTTTCTGAGTCCCTTTCGTTCATCTGGCATCCGAATGTCTTTATATAATAGTTCATTTTAAGTATTTCCTTATATTTCTATCGTGTTCTTTTAATGTTTTACTAAAAATCATCTTGCCATCTTTTTTGGATATGAAGTATAGAAAATCACTTTTTAAAGGGTTGTATGCTGCTTCAATAGCCTCTTTTTCTGGATTGCATATGGGCTGTGGTGGTAAGCCTTTATGCAGGTATGTATCAAAGCTTTTGTTGTCTAACATCCGGGTTGAGTCCATTTGTAAAAACATGTTTTTCTTAAGCCTGTTGTAAATTACTGATGCTACAAGCTTCATATCCTTTTCATCTGTTGCCTCTTTTTGAACAATTGAAGCTACTATGAGTTTTTTATAATCATTGTCTGTAAAATTATCTTTCTTTTTAATCTTTCTAAACACCTCTTTGAATCTATTACACATCAGCATCGCAATAGTTTTCGGATTTTCACCCTTTGCTATAAAATATGTGTCTGGATACAGAAAACCCTCCAGACTCTTTGCCCTGTATCCCACGCAAGCCTCTATAAAATTTGGATTATTAGCTATTTTTCTGAAACCTTCACTATTCAAACCCTTTGACTTTAGTATTTTTATAATCCTTTTTAGGTTAAATTCAGGCAGAATTGTTACTTTTACAGTATAAATTTTGGGGTTGACGAGTTCATCTAATACCTGCTCTGGTGTGTAATCTGTATAAAAGAAATGATAACCAGCCTTTATGTTTCTTGCTTCTCCTGAAAGTCTTAAATAATAATAGAACCAATCACTACGTTTTATAAGTCCTTTATTTTTTAATGTTTTTATGAGTTTTTGTATGGATTCTTGTTTTCTTACTTCAATGTATAGGCCTTTGTGAGTATTTGATGCGGGTGTGCTTAAAAATGAATTGAACTTAATGGCAGTATATAAAATGAATGCTAATACGAAGAAAAAAACTATAATATTTGCTATGAATAACTTTTTGATTAAATTCATAACGAATCTAAGTATCCTTGCAATATAAATGTTGCCGCAATTTTGTCAATAACCTTTTTTTTCTTTTTTCTACCCTTTACATTAGCGCTATTGAGTATTCTCTCTGAGAATCTAGTGGAAAGCCTTTCATCCCATTCCACTATGCTTATATTTACTGTTTCTTTCAATTTTTTTATAAATTCCTCTGTTTCTTGAACCCTTTTACCTTTATTACCGCTTAAAGTAATTGGCAATCCGACAACAATTTTTTCCACTTTGTTATTTTTTATGATGTCTTTAATTTTTTCAAAAACGTTTTCGTTGCAATCTATAACATTAAGTGGCATTGCTATAATATTTGTATCATCGCTTATAGCCAAACCAATCTTCTTTGTTCCGTAGTCTATACCCAAAACTTTCATAACAGTTCCCTTGCAAAGTTCCCAAATATAAATATAATAATTTCCTATGATAAAAGCAATAATTACACTTGTTTTTCTCCTTTTTAGCGTAAATGGTTATGCTTCAGGTATTGTTCATCTCAAAGACTTTAGCATATTAAGCCTCACTCCTACTGTTGATAACATAATTTTTACTTTTGATAGAATAGACAAATATAGGTTTATAATGCTGAATAAAGATTACTGGTATATTGCTGCTCCAGGTAAAATCATGAGTATAACTACGCCTCTCATTCCAAAAGGTAATGTAAGGAGAGTATTGGTACGTATAATAAAAGGTGAAACAAGGATTTTCTTTAAAATGAACAGCGATTATCAATACAAGTTTCACATAGTTTTGTCTAAAAACCACCATTTTTTGATTGTAAGGGTGGAGAAACAAAATAAGATTGAAATGCGTAAACCTTTTACTGTTGAAAAAGAGGCAATAAGAACAAAAGCGCATAATGTGCCTGTTATAGTTATAGACCCAGGACACGGTGGTAAAGACCCAGGCGCAATAGGTCTTTTTGGTTTAGAGGAAAAAAATATCACGCTCTCCATTGGAAAATACGTTACTTATTTTTTAAGAAAAGATGGCTATAGGGTTTATATGACGCGTACGAGCGATACTTACCCAACGCTTGCAGATAGGGTTAGGCTGGCAAATAGGGTTAAGGCTGACGTTTTTGTTTCTATACATGCTAACTATGCGCCAACAGACAGGCTAAAAGTAAAGGGACTGGAGGTGTACTTTCTCAATACCACATCGGATAGGCGGGCTCTTGAATTAGCAGCAAGAGAAAATGGTATGAGCATGTCTCAAATTGGTTACCTGAACAGGATTATACTGTCTTTAATTCAGACAACAAAAATAAAATATTCTAAAATTTTGGCGTCAGACATATATCATTATATGCTTATATATGGTAGGCAAGTATATAAATCATATGTTGGTAGAGGAATAAAACAGGCGCCATTTTATGTCCTCGTTGGAACAAGATGTCCATCTGTTTTAGTAGAAACAGCGTTTATTAATAATCCGTCTGATGCAACATTTTTGGGAAAAGATAGGTTTAGAAGAGCTTTGGCGAAGGGTATTGCAAAGGGAATAGAGCTATTTCTGAAAAGGGTAAAGATTAGTTTTGCTGAGCCTTTGGGTAAGAACCTAAAATCTTAAGAAATGCTGTTAGAGCTTCTATTTCTTTTAATGCTTCTTTTAACTTTTCGTCTTCTAAGTGACCCTCGATGTCCACATAAAAGATATAAGACCAGTTTCTTTGTTTAGAGGGTCTTGATTCTATACGCGTCAAGTTAATTTTATTTTTATAAAATGGAGACAATATTTCATACAACGCGCCAACTTTGTCTTTTATTGAGAACATAAACGATGTTTTATCATATCCAGTGGGTTTTGGAATTTGCTTCCCTATAACGAGAAAACGTGTAGTATTGTTTGTTTTGTCTTCTATTCCACTTGCAAGGACGTTGAGTCCGTAGATTTCACTTGCCGCAAGCGATGCTATGGCTGCTGTTTCTTTATCCTTTTCTGCAATTCTTGCTGCTTTTGCAGTTGATACAGTTTCGTATAGAGGAACGTTGGGTAAGTGCTTTTTTATCCACCCTTTGCATTGCCCTAAAGCGTTTGGGTGAGAATATATTGCCTTAATCTCTTCTAAAGAGTGAGATTTACTTAGGAGATTATGCTTTATATCTATATAGATTTCTGAAACAATCTTTACGGAAGAGTTAACAAACATATCTAAAGTATAATGTACTACACCTTCAATGGAATTTTCTATTGGGACAACGCCGAAATCTACCCTGCCTTGTTCTACATCCATAAATACATCTTCAATAGATTCTTCAGGCAGATAGTGGAGTGATAACCCAAACCTTTCCATAGCCGCTTGATGCGTGAAAGTGGCTTCAGGCCCCAAATAGCTAATTGTTAAAGGTTCTTCAAGTTTTATTGAAGCACTCATTATCTCTCTAAAAATATTTTTCAAACTTTTTGTTGGAAAATTTCCTGACGCATTTTCTTCTATCATTTTGTATATCTTTTTTTCCCTATCTGGAGAATAGAAGGGTAGGCGATGTAGCCTTTTTAACTCCCCTACCTCCTTTACTAATATAGCCCTCTCTTCTAACAGTTTGATAATCTTTTTGTCTATATTACTTATTTGTTGCCTTAATTCATCCAATCTTACAGGAATTGGGTTGTCATTCCTCTCCATTTTTCCCATCTTTTTTTCAATAGTTTCTTTTTAGATAAAAGCAATAATTCATCTAAACTATTTAGAATAAAGTTTTTTATATTTTTAGCTGTCTCTTCATAATCCCTATGGGCTCCTCCCAGAGGCTCTTTTATAATTTCATCTATTATACCTAAATCAAACAAGTCTTTTGCTGTTATCCGCATGGATTCTGCTGCGTCTATGGAATGCTTAGTATCCCTCCAAAGAATGGAGGAGCATCCTTCGGGTGAAATAACGCTATAGATTGCAAACTCCAACATGCCGATTTTATCCCCGTTTGCTATGGCTAAAGCACCTCCTGATCCGCCTTCACCAGTTATTACAACGACTATAGGTACCTCAAGTTCGAACATGAGTTTTAAGTTGCTTGCAATGGCTTCAGACTGCCCTCTCTCCTCTGCACCTACACCCGGATATGCTCCCGGAGTATCTACAAAAGTAACTACCGGTATGTTAAACTTTTCTGCAAGTTTCATTACGCGTTGCGATTTCCTGTAACCCTCTGGGTTAGACATACCAAAGTTTCTATCTAAATTGTCTTTTGTATTTTTTCCTTTTTGATGCCCAATTATTGCCACCTTTTGACTATCGATGTAACCAAACCCTGTAACGATTGCTTTGTCATCTGAAAATCGACGGTCTCCATGCACCTCCGTAAAATCTTCTACTATATGTTTAACAAAATCCAATGTATAGGGTCTGCTTGGGTGCCTTGCTACTTTTATTATTTTGTCAATAGATAAATTTGCGAACTCTTTTTGTAGAATTTCGTTCTTTTTTCTTTCAAGTTGTTCTATTTCTTCTATTACATCTATATCCCTGTCCATTGCCATTTTTTTTAGACTGGCTATTTGTTCTTCTATTTCTTGCAATGGTTTTTCAAAATCTAAAACCAACATATTCTTCTCCTACGTTGACTCTTTATCTAGCCCGAATGCCTCATGCAAAGACCTAACGGCTAACTCCGTATACTTTTCATCTATTAGACAAGAGATTTTTATCTCTGAGGTGGATATAGCTTTGATGTTTATGTTTTCTCCAGATAGGGTGTTGAACATACGAGCTGCAACTCCAGGATGAGAACGCATACCAACTCCTACAACGGATACCTTTGCTACATCTTTATTTACGCTCACTTCTCCTGCATTCAAATCCTTAGATAGCCTTTTTAAAATTTCAAACGCTTTGTCTGCATCATCACGTGGTACCGTAAAGGATATATCCGTTCTCTTTCCATCATCGCTAACATTCTGAACGATCATGTCAACGTTTATGTTATTCCTTGCTATTTCATCAAATATTTTAGCAGCTACTCCAGGTTGGTCGCTAACGTCGTTTATTTTGAGTCGAGCCTGATTTTTGTCATGTGCAATTCCAGAAACAACGATTCTCTCCATTTCTTTATCCTCCTTTGTTACTAAAGTTCCAGGGTTAAATGAAAAACTTGAAAGCACCATTATAGGCACTTCGTATTTCATTCCGAATTCCACTGACCTAATTTGCAAAACCTTAGCTCCTAAACTTGCAAGCTCCATCATTTCGGAGTAACTGATTTTACTTAGTTTTCTTGCGTTGTTTGCTATTCTTGGGTCTGCTGTATATATTCCATCTACATCTGTATATATTTCACACACATCTGCTTTCAGGGCAGCTGCAATAGCTACCGCTGTCGTGTCAGAGCCCCCTCTGCCAAGAGTTGTTACATCTCCCGTTGTATAGCTAATGCCCTGAAACCCTGCTACTATAACTATTTTGTTGTTATCTAAATGCTCAAATATCTTTTTTGTATTTATAGACTTAATCCTTGCCTTTGTATGTACTTCATCTGTAACAATACCACACTGTCTTCCGGTTAAAGCTACAGCTTTTGTCCCGATTTCATTTATTCTAATAGCTACGAGTGCACTTGATATACGCTCACCACTTGATAGGAGCAAATCCATTTCTCTTTCTGAAGGACGTTTTGAAAGCTCTTTTGCCATTTTTATCAATTTATCTGTCTCGCCGGCCATTGCAGAAACAATGGCGACAACTTTATTGCCTTTTTCTTGTGTTTCTTTAATGTGTTGAGCCACTATTTTGATGCGTTCCAAAGACCCTACACTTGTCCCACCGTACTTTTGTACAATAAGAGCCATTTTTTTAAGCCCTCCTTAAATCAAAATTTCCCTTTTCCCTCTGTGGTCAGGTTTCGAAAGTATACCTTTTTTTTCCATTTGTTCAACAATTCTTGCAGATTTATTATACCCAATTTTTAAACGCCTTTGTAAATAAGAAATAGAAGGGTTACCACCTTTTTTAATTATCTCAACGGCTTCTTCAAACATCGGGTCTAATTCTTCGTCATCTTCACTTACACCTGCTATTTCCTTTGTTGCCTCTATGAGTTCTTCGTTGTATTCAGGGGTTCCTTGAGATTTAACGAAATCTGTAATACGTTTTATTTCGTCATCGCTAATGAAAGCTCCATGTATTCTAACTAAAGAGGATGAGCCTGGCTGCATAAACAGCATATCTCCCTTTCCAAGCAGGGCTTCAGCTCCAGGTGTATCCAAAATTGTTCGTGAATCTACCTTTGATGTTACTTTAAAAGATATCCTTGCGGGAAAATTGGCTTTAATCAACCCTGTTACCACATCGACGCTTGGTCTTTGTGTTGCCACAATTAAGTGAATGCCAGAAGCCCTTGCCTTTTGAGCTAACCTTTCAACATACATCTCTACCTTCTTGCCAGATACCATCATCAAATCGGCCAATTCATCTATTACAACAACTATATATGGCATCGGAGGATAGTCTATAGACCCCTTTCTTGCCTTGATGTTGAATCCCTCTATGTTTCTAACGCCAGCCTCGTTCATGATTTTATAACGCGTTTCCATCTCGTTTATAAGAGCACTTAAAGCCGCTGACGCTTCTTTTGGGTCTGTTACAACGGGCATCATCATATGGGGTATATTATCGTATATGGAGAGTTCCAGTATTTTTGGATCTATCATTACAAACTTTATCTCTTGAGGTGTTGCTTTGTAAAGTATGCTTACTATCATGGTGTTTAGAGATACGCTTTTACCTGAGCCTGTAGCGCCAGCGATTAATAGGTGTGGCATTTTCGTTAAATCAGTCACAAATACATTTCCCACTATATCTTTGCCTAACCCTAAAGTGAGTTTTGAGGTGGACCTTAAAAATTCCTTGGATGAAATTATTTCTTTCATATAAACCGTTTGCCTAACTTTGTTTGAAACTTCTATGCCTATTGCCGCTTTTCCTGGTATTGGAGCAATTATTCTAACGCTCATGGCTTCCATTGCAAGTGCAAGATCGTTGTATAGATTCGCGATTTTGCTTATTTTAATCCCTGATTTTGGTCTAAATTCATACATCGTAACAACAGGCCCAGGTTTCACACCAACAATTTTGCCATCAACGCCAAAGTGCTTTAACTTTTCCTCTAACTTTTTTGCACTTTCCATTATTTCTTCCCTATCCAATTCCGGGTTGCCTATTGTTAATGGATTTTCCATAAGGTCAGTTGAAGGAAACTTGTAGCCATTCTCTTCTTTTTGGTTAGTTTTTTCCACTATTCCACGTTGTTTGTTTATGTATTCTGTGTCAATAAATATGGAATCTTTATTATTGTCATCTTTTTTTTTGCTTTCCTTTTCCGTGCTATTTGCCTCTATGATAATTTGGTTTTCTTCTTTTGTTTCTCGTTCTATGCTTTCTTGTTTAACTTTTTTTTTTGACTGTTGAGATTGGGGATTTTCTTCAGGTTTTTTGGGTAGTTTGACTTTTTCTGTTATGAATTGAAAAAACTCTTTTTCGCTGAAAAATAGGATTATCGCAGATAGTGGCAATAATATAAGGAAAGTTCCTACTTTTCCTAAAATAAATTCCACGTATGAGCCCAGCATATAGCCAATGCTCCCGCAAATAAAATAACCGTTCTCAAGTAAGTAGTTTCTATTTGCGCCAAATATTGCGTATAGAACTATGTCAAAAACAAATATAAATAAAAACCAGAAAAGAACACTTCTTACAAATTTAGGAGAGCCTTTTTTTAGTGAAAAGATACTAAGCAGAAGTAGTACAGGCGTT
>JALVTR010000023.1 GCA_027035885.1 Desulfurellales bacterium | reverse complement strand
AACTTTATTATTGCATTTGCCGCAATCTTCATCGCCTCTAACTCTTCTTTTTTATCTAGTGCCTCTCTGTCATGCTCTAAGTCCAACTTTTCGATCTGGTCGTCTATCTCTTTTATAAAATCGAGCATCCCTTTTTTGTATATTTTGCCATCTAAGACCGTATGACCCGGGGCTCTTTGCTCCATAAACTCAGTGAACACGCCAGCCTCAAATGCATCCTTCCATCTCTGTGGGACCTCTTTAAATATCATCTCTCGAATTGTTTTTCCTTCCCAGAACGGAATGATTTCTTTTTCGTAGATCTCGAACACCTCATCGGATACCTTGTAAGACACCTTTGGTCTGTTGTTTAAGGCCTCTAAGTCTTCCCTTTTGTGTAGCGTGATTTCTGGGTATGTTGGTGTGGCTTTGGGTTCTTCACCCCTTTCGCCCACGATCAACTCACCATCGTATATGGCTATCTTCTTGTTCATCAAAATGTACTCAAACGCCTTTGCCCTCTTTATCGGAACGGATGTCTCTTTGCAGTTTTTGTAGAACTCTGTGAGCAGTTTTGCCCTTTCTACGGAGATTCTTTCAACAGCCTCAATTGATTGCCTTCTCAGCTTCTTTATCCTATCGTTCATACCCCTATCTTCTTTTACGATCTTCGTATAATCAACAACCTTGCATGCAACGTTCTCCATTTTCAACCTCCTACATTCACCTTGAATCCTTCTCTTTCAAAGGTTTCCTTCAACCTTTCCATCTCCTCATTTGTTGGTTCTTTGATGTGCGATACAAAAAATGGCATATTCAGCCTCTTGTACTTGTCCACCATCATTGAATGGTAGGGCAAAAGATCTACGGATACAACGTTTCTTAGCGTTTTGATAAACTCAATTGTTTGCTTTATGTTTTCTTCATCGTCGTTTATCGAGGGTATGATGGGTATCCTAATGGCCGTTTTACCCCTGTGTTCGTCTAAGCTCTTTAGATTTTTAAGTATCCTCTCATTCCCTACACCCGTGTAAGCTTTGTGTTTTTCACTGTCCATGTGTTTTATGTCGTATAAGTACAGATCGACGTACTTTGTTGTTTCAATGAGCTTTTCCTCTTCTGTGAAACCCGTTGTGTCCAATGCTATGTGAATGTTTTCTTCTTTCAAGGCTTTTAATAGTTCGATCAAGAATTCGTATTGCAGAAACGGCTCTCCACCAGATATTGTAACACCGCCACCATCCTCAAAGAAGCTTTTGTCTTTTAAAATTTCTTCCACCAACTCATCAAGCTCGTAGAACTTGCCAACCATCTTTAAGGCCGTTGTAGGGCAGTTATCCGTGCAATCGCCGCACAGTGTACATTTCTTTGTATCGATAGAAATTTTGTTTTTCTTTACCTCTATAGCATCAAACTTGCAAACATATTTGCACGTCAAACAAAGGATGCACTTGTCCTCGTAGTACATTATCTCCTGTGTGGTTTTTTGGCTTTCCGGGTTGTGACACCACAGGCATCTCAACGGACAGCCTTTGAAGAACACCGTTGTTCTTAAACCCGGGCCGTCATGGATGGAGTATCGTTTTATATCGAATATTAGACCCTTCATGGTTCAATCTCTAATATGTAATATATCAAAGAAGAACGACTAAATCCATTAAAATTTTCTAAACGAAACAGTATTTTAAAGCTCAATGATTTCTTTTGGATATTTAGTTAGTGCCTCGAGTCTATCTTTGGTAACTACATACGTATTTTCTATGCCTACTGCTCCTTCACCGTAGAATGCTATTTTCGGCTCTAATGCAAACACCATATTTTCTTCCAAAGCATAATTTTGACCTTTTGCTATAACTGGAAATTCGTCTAATTCCAAACCTATTCCGTGCCCTATAAATGAAACTTGGTTGCCCTCTGCGCCCATAAAATTATCTTTAAAGCCTCTTTTTTCTGCTACCTCTAAAGCTTTATAGTATAAATCTTGTGCTATTACACCAGGCTTTGCCTCTTTTTCAACAAAATTCATAATTTCTATACATGTCTCATATGCTCTTTTAAATTTATCATTTAATTTTCCAATAACGAAGGTTCTTGTTTCATCTGTCATATAGCCTCTATAGTTTCCTAAGAAGTCTACAATTATTGGGACATTTTCTTTGATTCTCTCAAATGTTTCTCCTTCGGGAAAACTTGGGTATAGGCCTTTCCCTGCGGTGGGTTTTTGGGCAGGCGAAGGGTAGGCACTGTTTGCTCCAGAGTGTACATGCCCAATTAGCATCTCACCGTTAAAACTTCTCATTCTGTCTAACCCTTGATGGCCCCTTTTTCTCGCCCTAAATTCCAATTCAGCGCATACCTCTAATTCAGTCTTACCTTCTCTTACAATATCTTTAGCATCTTCTATTGTGCAATCCAAAAGACGTGCAGATTGCTTCAACATTTCAATTTCAGATTGGGACTTTATTGCTCTTTGCCATCTTATTATATTTGATACATCAACAATTTCAGAATCCTTAAAAATTCCTTTGAGTTTTAAATATATCTCTGCAGGTACAACGTCCATTTCAAGTCCTATTGTATTGTAATTTATAGAGAATTCCTTTAATAGGTTGGAGAGGTTTTTAAAACCGGTTATTTGCACAAAGTTTTCGTGTCTTATTGGAGACTCTTTTATGGCTCTTTTAAACCCTTTCTTCACAGCGTATAGCACTTTATTTTCTTTTGATATAAATAATACACCAGAAGGAATTGTGCCGCTGTAATAATAAAGGTCGGCGTTTTGCATAATTAAGGCTACATCTATGTTTTTTTTGCT
>JALVTR010000022.1 GCA_027035885.1 Desulfurellales bacterium | reverse complement strand
CTATAACCTTTATCTTCTCAAAATCCACTATTTTATCTTGCAAATTCATCTTCAACCATCTCGCAAATGACATGGATTATAAAACCGTGAACCTCTTGAATGCGCGGTGTAGAATTAGACGATACAATTAAAGTCAAATCACAAATTTCTTTTATTTTGCCCCCATCTTTTCCTAAAAAGCCAACTGCCTTTATACCCATACTCTTAGCTTTATCCAAAGCTTTAAGCACATTGTAAGAGTTACCGGATGTGCTTATCCCTATGAGAACATCCCCTTTTCTGCCTATAGCCTCAACTTGTTTTAAAAACACATCGTCAAAGGAGTAATCGTTAGCAATGCTTGTTAAATTGGATGTATCTGTAGTTAAAGCTATAGCAGGTAAAGGTTTCCTCTCCTTCAAAAACCTATTTACAAATTCAGCAGCCATATGCTGGGCGTCTGCAGCAGAACCACCGTTGCCACAAATCATAATTTTATTACCATTTTTAATGGAGCTTATTATTTCAGCAGCAATGTTTTCTAAGGTAGAAAAATCAAGGCTATCCAATAACCCTTTTAGCTCTTTTGCAGCTTGAAAAAAACTTTCCTTTGTCATAACATAACCTCCGTGTTCGGTAGAATAATTAAGAAAGACCAAAAGTCAACAACAATTTTCTCAGGCGGCAAAGTTAAAAAACTCAACTTTAAAAGCAAACACAACTTAGGAGATATCATCGACATGAATGATTCTATCATAACAACATGTAAAAACACACAACTTTTAAAAAAACTCAATTCTATATACGATTATTACAACAAAAAACAACAATTCATAGAAGAAATAAAAGAGTATTTAAAAAATAAAGGATACAAGGAAGTTGTTACTAAAAAGCTCAAAAGAGAGATAGTAAAAGAGCCCAACATTTCATACATAGAAACACCCTATGGTTATTTAGCAAGCTCTCCTGAGGTGGAAATAAAAAAACTACTGTGCTTGGGTTTTGATAGGTTGTTTGAACTGAATTTTGCATATAGAGACGATTTTGAAGACAGTCTTCACAAAAAGGAATTTTTGATCTTAGAATGGTACAAAGCACTATCAAGTCCTAAAGAAATAAACAAAGAATTTTTGGAATTGATAAAAACACTAAACAAAGGAAGTATCTTAAAATACAAAAATTACAAAATTGACCTGAGCAAAATTGAATACATATCATATCGAGATTTGTTTGCTCAATACGCATCAATTGATATTGAAGACATTGACACAGAACAAGTAAAAAAAGCTTATGGCATTATTGGAACAGATGATAAAGTTGAGGTTTTAGATGCCATATTTTCTTTAAAAATCCAAAAACACTTGGGGACTAAGCACCCAACGGTGGTCTACAATTTTCCAAAGGAAAGGGCATCGTTGGCTAAGATAGAAGATAACTACGCAAAACGCTACGAGCTGTACATAGCAACCTTAGAGCTTTCCAATTGTTATTTAGAAGAAACAAACTACGATAGCATAAAAAACAGATTTAAGGAAATGGACAAAGATTTCTTAAAGGCTTTAGAATTCGGAATGATAGAAACGAGTGGAATAGCTGTTGGCGCAGACAGAGTGTTTATGCTTCTGAACAATTTCAATTCTATAGAAGAACCAAAATGGTAAAATTACTTATAAAGTTTGCAATAAGTAGCATACTTATAGCCTTAGTTCTGTACAAAGTAAATTTGCATAACTTAGTAGATATGATGAGAAAAGTAGGCGTCTTGGAGTTTTTGGGACTTTCATGCCTATACATATTTGCCCAACTCATAAGTAGCTTACGTTGGTCTATGGTAATTTCATCCTTAGAAGAGAAAACTTCTCCTCTTTACTTATTCAAACTCTATCTCATGGGCATGTTTGCAAATCTATTCCTACCAAGCACAATAGGCGGTGACACAATAAAAGGGTATATCGTTTCAAAAAGCATAGGTGTAAGAAAAGCTGTAAGCTCTATATTTTTAGAGCGCTATAATGGCCTCTTGGTTCTGCTTTTACTTTCATTAATATCATCACTGCTGTTCTTCAAACTTTTTGGTATAAAAATCATCAGCCTAATTATAGGTATAAATATATTCTCTTTACTTGCCATCTACGCATTAAGATTTATAAAGCATGAAAAGGTTAAAAATTTTTATAAAGACATTGTAACATTTCACAAAAGCAGTAAGTTTTATTCTGTTACCGCCCTATCGCTCCTTGTTCAAACAATTAATATCTTAATGTACTTCTTTGTAGCTTTAAAACTCAACTTTCATGCAAATATGGCCTTCTATTTTGCATTCATACCAATAATTACCCTCATAAGCTTCTTACCCATTTCATTTAACGGTATAGGCGTTAGGGAATTTTCATTTGTATATTTTTTTAAATTTGCGGGTCTTAATTCTACACAGGCTGTTACTCTCAGCTTAACGGTATTCTTTGTGGTTGTTTTTACAAGCCTTTTAGGAGGTATATTTTACATAAATAATGAAAGAATTATTGAAGAAGCTAAAAGATTTCGCAAATAAACATAACCTTCTTCCTTCTGGCTCTAAAATAGGGACTGCAGTTTCTGGGGGCCCAGATTCTGTTTTTCTCCTAACCATGTTAAACGCCATAAAAAGCGATTTTAATCTAAACATAACAGTTTTACACTTTAACCACAACATTAGAAAAGAGGCAAATGAAGAGGAGAAATTTGTAAAAGAATTATCAAAAAAATTAAGTTTAAACATATTCACAGGTT
Organism: Desulfurellales bacterium; assembly: GCA_027035885.1. GTDB lineage: Bacteria > Campylobacterota_A > Desulfurellia > Desulfurellales > Hippeaceae > Hippea. The sequence continues at coordinate 9,665 of JALVTR010000022.1, read as the reverse complement.
CTGAAAACGTTATGGAATTAAGCCAAAAACAGAAGTTATCCTTAGAACATGCGGCACGTATTAAAAGATACGAATTTTTTAACGAAGCAAAGAGGGTTTTGAACTTAGATTATATTGCTACAGGGCACACAATGAACGACTTCACAGAAACGTTCCTAATGAACCTTATAAGAGGCTCATCGTTGGATGGACTTGTATCCCTTAAACCAAAAAGAGGCTTTTTTATAAGGCCTATATTTGCCTTTACAAAGGACGAGATTTTATATTTTTTAAAAACCAACAATATTGAATTCAAAACTGACAAATCAAACTATGACACCAAGTTCATCAGGAATAAAATAAGACTTGATTTAATTGATAAGTTAAAAGAGTTAAATCCGAACATTATTGAAACGATATTTAGGGAAGGAATGTTGATATTAAAGGATGTGGAATACCTAAAAAATGAAACCGAAATAAACATGGTAAAATCAGTGGAATTTTCTAAAAACAAAGCTATTTTTGATATAGCTCAATCAAGCCAAAATACAAACATCATAAGCAGAACCTTATCAATAACAGTCAAAAAGTTATTGAACAGCGACTATTCTTTAAGTTCAAAGAACATAAAAAGGTTAGAAGAAACTGTAAAGCTCGGTAAAACAACAAACTTGAGGGGCAAAATAAAAGCCAAAAAATTAAACAACAAGGTAATAATAGAAAAGTATGAAAATTAGAGAAGCCATTAAAATTTCTATAAAGCAGTTTAAACAAGCCAATATAGGAACGTACGGAAACGATGCAATGAATCTACTCAAAACCGTTTTAAAAAAGGACGAAATTTTTATTTTAACAAACCCAAACTACAAACTCTCAGACGAGCAAGAAAAACATCTCTATACACTTCTTAAAAAAAGGCTAATGCTATATCCAATGGCATATATAACGGGAAAAAAGGAATTCTATGGTCTTGAATTTTTGGTAAACGAGCATGTTTTAATTCCAAGGCCAGAAACAGAAATAGTTGTAGAAGAAACAATAAAAATAGCAAAAACAATAAATGCTGAAAATATTATAGACATAGGAACTGGCAGTGGATGCATAGCGATAACAGTATCAAATATTCTAAATAAAAAAGTACTTGCTTCGGATATATCAAAAAGTGCTCTATATGTCGCAAAGCTAAATAGAGACAGACACAAAGCCAAAGTAGATTTTATCCTCTCAAATGGAATTGATTGGATAAGGAAAAAAGTCGATATTATCGTCTCAAATCCACCGTACGTGTCAAAAAAAGACTATTTAAACCTATCAAAAGATGTGAAATATGAACCAAAAGAAGCCTTAATCTCTGAGGATGGTGGCTTAAGCTTTATAAAATATTTGATTGAGCATTCAAAAAGCTTAACAAAATACCTGATCTTGGAGTTTGGCTATAACCAATCTCCGCTTATCAGAAGCCAAAACTACCTTTTAAAAATACTGAAAGATTTATCAGGAATAGACAGAGTAGCAGTTTTTAAGTTTTTTTAGCCATTCCAATGTAATAACTGCAAATAGCGTTTGCATATACCGTTCATTCTCGAAAATATGACTAATTTAGTAAACGTATAATGTGAATCTATAGTAAGCATAGTAAACACTACAGCAAACCTAAACTCATCAAATGTTCATTTATCATAATCTGTATCTCGTTCACAGTATCCTCATTTAGATGTTTATATCTACCTTGAAATAGAAGATATTCCCTAACAGGAACAAGTCCCTTGGGTTTATAAGTAACTTTTACAGGTTTTCCTTGTTCCTTTTCCATAAGAACAAATACACCACTTTCAACGGCGAGCCTCATGGCTTTAACTGAATCCTTAGAATCTATTCTCCATCCTGGAGGACATGCGCTCAATAGGTGTATAAATCTAAATCCTTTGGCATTTTTAGCTTTCTCAAATTTTTGGTAAAAATCATCTGGATAAGCAATCGTAGAAGTAGCAACATAGGCTGGATTATGGGAAACGACTATATTAAACATATCCTTTTTTTCATAAATTAAAGGATTTCCCGTTGGAGTTGTTGTTGTCCACGCGCCAGGCGGAGTAGCAGAACTTCTTTGTATACCTGTGTTCATATATGCTTCATTATCGTAGCAAACGTAAATTATGTCTTCTTTTCTCTCAGCAGCTCCACTCAAAGCCTGCAAACCTATGTCAAATGTTCCGCCATCTCCAGCCCAACACACAACGTTAACATCTTCTTGCCCTTTTTTGCGAAATGCGTTTTTAACCCCACTAGCTACGGCTGCAGCTGTGGCGAACGGCACATGCATTAACGGAACCTGAAGGGCTGCTGTTGGAAATACACCCGAAATAATAGACCAACAAGAAGCAGGCATAACTATTACCGTATTGTCACCCAAAACCTTTAACGCATGCCTCATGGACAAACCAGCACCACAACCAGGACACGCAAAATCACCCTGGTTCATATACTCTATATTTGTTACTTCCCTAAAGTCCATTTTATACTCCCTACTCTCTCCATAAAATCTTAGAGGTTTTTAGATTTCCCACATTTTTAGCTAAATTAACTACATCCTCGACGAATACATCCTTGCCGCCTAAACTTAAAATATAATCATAAATTTTAGGTTTACTCGGCTCGTAATACAAAGCATTTTTTATTTCTTGTGCCAATTGTCCGGCACTACCAAAGCTAACAGATCTGTTAAGAACAACAACGTGTTCTTTAGATTTCAAAAGGTTTTTTACTATATCAGACGGAAAAGGCCTAAAATATCTAATTTTCAAAAGGCCTGCTTTTATACCTAAAGCCCTTAGTTTATCTACAGCCACCCTAATAGTACCGGTTAGAGCACCTGCAATAACAAAAACTATTTCTGCATCATCCAAATAATACCTTTCCACAATATCGTATTTCCTTCCAAAAATTTCATCAAACTTATTATGAGCTTCTCTTATTACCCCAAAAGAGGCTTCCATAGAATGCTGCATATCCTCCCTCAGATAATAGAAAACATCACCTTTCGCGGCATTGCCAAAGCTCAACGGATTATCGACATCTAAAAAATATTCAGGCTCATAAATAGGCAAAAATGCATCTGCTTGCTTCTGGCTCGGTATAATTACTTCTTCCAATGTATGAGACAAAATAAAACCATCTATCATCACCATAATAGGCAAAAGAACCTTTTCCGCCACATAAAATGCCTGTAATACTGTATCTAAAGCCTCCTGGGCTGTTTCGCAATATACCTGCATCCACCCCAAATCCCTTTGGGACATGCTATCTGTCTGGTCAGTCCATATATTCCAAGGTGAGCCGATTGCTCTATTAGCGTTAACTAAAACAACAGGCAATCTCGAGCCAGCAATCCAGTGCAAAACCTCATGCATAAGTGCTAATCCATGGGAGCTTGTGGCAGTAAACGCCCTCACACCCGCCTGCGATGCCCCTAACACTGCAGAAATAGCAGAAAGTTCAGATTCAACACGTATAAAACTTGCATCCAATTCACCGCTATCAACCATCTCTGATAATCTTTCTATTATGTGAGTTTGCGGCGTTATAGGATAAGCAGAGACAACCTTCGGCCGAGAAAGCTTAACACCCAAAGCTACAGCCTCACTACCCAACATCATGTCTTTATTCATTATTTATCCTCCACCATCTCAATAACACCCCTTGGGCATTCCTCAGAACAGACACCGCACCCCTTACAAAAACTATAGTCAAAGTTAACTCCTTCATGCACATCTATGCACATGTCTGGACAGAAAAACCAACACGTTTTACACTCATTGCACACGCCACAGCTAAAACATCTCTTTGCTTCTCTTAGAATCTTTTCTAAACTTGGTTTTTGAACAACTTCATTAAAGTTATTCACCCTCTCATTAGCTGCAAGCTTAGATAATTTTATAGGTTCTTGTTCGCTAAAATAATTAAGATTTATTCTTTCAAATGGAATAACCTTATATTCATCAAAATCGTCAGTTGACCTAAAAAATTGGTCATCATCATTCATCAATTTAAACTCTTTACCCTCTAACTTAGCCACAATTTCAAATGCCACTTTTTTTCCAGAAGCAATTGCTTCTATAACTGTTTTAGCTCCATTATAGAAATCACCGCCAAAAAATACACCTTCAGTCCCTAATATACTTTCTTCTCTTTTTCTTCCTATAGCAACAATAAGAATATCTGTATCTATGCCTTCAATATAATCATTTAACACAGGCTCATAGTTATCCAACACCTTATCTACCCCTCTAAGTTGTAGATGCAAACCATCACCTCTAAATTCTAAATCTTGCAGAAAACGGCTGTCTATAACCTTAATACCCTCTTCTATAGCTTCTTTTTTCTCATCTTCAAACGCAGGCGATGTCTCAAGGGTTTCCATGCATATTATATTAACATCTTTACCAAGCCTCCTAATAGATCTGGCTATATCAAAAGCCACGTTTCCACCGCCCAACACAGATATACTATCTCCATCTAAATACACGTTGCCGTTAACTTTAATTTCTTTTAACAATTCGTATCCAGAGAAAACGCGTTTATTATCAACAACAACATCTCCTGGAACTTTATCTATAGATAAACCCAAAGCTACAAAAACAGCATTATATTCTTTCTTCAACTCTTCTATTTTTTCTCTATTAACATTAACACCCACGTTTACATTTATATTTCCCACTTCAAGTATATTTTCTATCTCTTTTATAGGTATTTCTTTCGGAAGCCTATAATCTGGTATGCCATAAACCAATAATCCACCCAAAAAACGTTCTTTTTCAAACACATCAACCCTATATCCACTCAAAGCCAAAAAATAAGCGCAGCTTAAACCCGCTGGACCACCACCAACTATAGCCACCTTTTTATTAGAAAGAACTTTAACTTTTTTAGGAGGCACTTTTAGCGCATAATCGCCAACAAACCTTTCAATCTGTTTAATTTCAACAGCACCATCGTAATCTTTTCTATTACACTTAGATTGGCAAAAGTGTGGGCAAACCCTACCACATGTTGCCGGAAAAGGATTTTCCCTCCTCAAAATTTCAGCTGCCTTATCCATATCGTTTTTAAGCAAATAATGTATATATTTAGGTATATTGGTGTTAGCTGGACAACCAACACTACAAGGAGAAATTTTCTCTTTAAATACTGGTTTATAAAATCTCCATGAGCCAGTAAGATTAACCTCGGTTGTTGTTATAGATATGGGAAATCTTCTTATATCTTTATCTGAAATTACATTCTGATAATCAACGCTCTCCATAAGTGCCTCCTATGCGAGGTTGTAGGCTTCTTCCAAAGCCTCTATATTTTTATCAACTCCAGTTGCAACAAACTTTGGAGTAGCCTTCTTTAAAGACTCCAATGAAACAGAATTGGTTATTTTAGAAAATACACCCAATATAGGAACATTGATAATTGGCATAATCTTAGTTCCTAAACCGTATTTCAAAGCAATCCTACTTACATCAAAACACACAACTTTACATCTTTCTTCAAAATTGTAATGATTAGCACTTAATTCACTGTTAATTAAAATTAGTCCATTTTCTTTTATACCGCTTGAAACATCTACAGTATCTGCTAACTTACCACTCATAACAATAACATAATCTGGATTAACCACAGGGCTTCTAACATTTATAAACTTATCATCCACTCTAACATATGCCGCAACAGGAGCACCTCTCCTTTCAGCTCCGTAAGTGGGAAACGCTTGAGAGTGATATCCGTCCAAAAAATAGGCATAGGCTAAAATTTTAGAAGCAATTACAGCGCCTTGCCCCCCCCTACCATGAAACCTTATTTCTATCACCTCAAAACCCCTTTCATTCTGATTGAAAAACAACAGCCACAGTTTTTGCAGGTTTCCCGTCCAAAGCTCTAAAACCATGCGAAATTGTAGAGTCAAAATACAATGTGTCTCCTTCTTCTAAAACAATCGGGCTTTCAACATCCGTGAGGAATTCAATTCTCCCTTCCAAAACAAGATGAAACTCTTCCCCCCCATGGTTAAACATAATAACCTCTTCTCTATCCCTCGGTTCAAAGGTTACTATAAAAGGTTCCATGTGTTTATGTCTTTTCTTGTGAGCTAAAAGCTCATAAGTGTATCCAACATTTATATTACCTTTTACACCTCTCCTTTCAGATGTAATTCTCTCATTCTTTTTTATTACAGTAATCATAGGATCTTCATCTTCTTTCATGAAAAAATATGCAAGCTCTACTCTTAAGGCATTGGATATTTTTATAAGTGTAGATATAGGAGGTGATACTTGTTCATTTTCTATCTGAGATATCAATCCTTTAGATAATCCTGTTCTTTCGCTTACGTCCTGAATTGTTAAACCACGATCAAGACGCAATTGTCTAATTTTTTTCCCCAAACCCAACTCTTTTAATTCCGTTCTAACATTTTCAGGCATAGGTAACTCCTTAAATATTTATTTTTAGTCATACTAAACTATTTTTTTAATATTGTCAAACAAAAATAAACAGCTACCTTCCTTAAATTTTCTCATACAAAAAACTATAAATCTGAGAATTGTTTTGATATTCTACTTATGCTTAGAGACTTACCTGTCTCTGAATCTATCTCAATAACACATCCGTCTAATCTTAAATTATTTTTGCAAACCTTTAATCTTTTAGGCACCCCTTTTAAAAACCTTTCCAAAGCTTCTTCATATCCAAAACCAAGCACTCCATCATGACAGCCTGTCATGCCAGCATCGCTAATATAGGCAGTACCTTTAGGTAAGATTCTGGCATCTGCAGTTTGAACATGGGTATGAGTACCAAAAATCGCGCTTACTTGTCCGTCAAGATACCAAGCCAAAGCTTGTTTTTCGCTTGTTGCTTCTGCATGAAAGTCTATTATTTTTACCTTTACAGTAGGATACAAAGAAAATAATTCATCCAAAGCAAAAAACGGATTCTCAGAAGGGTTCATAAATATTCTACCAATAGCATTGACAACTAAAATATCTATCCCATTTACAACTTGAACAGAAAAGCCCCTTCCAGGAGCGAGTGGAGAAAGGTTAATAGGCCTTATAAATTTTCTTAAATTTAAGGCTTCATTTATTATTTCGTCTTTATCCCATGTATGATTTCCAGTAGTCATCACATCTATATAGGGTTCTAACTCGTAATAAATCTTTTTCGTGAGCCCAAAGCCATCAGCTGCATTTTCAATATTGGCGATAGTAAAATCCACATAATATTCCCTTTTAACCTCGTCTACTAAAGCCTTAAGAGTCCTTCTTCCTGGTTTTCCAACTATATCGCCAACAAACAAAACTCTAATTAGCATATTCAATAGCTCTGTTTTCCCTAATAACTACAACCTTCACTTGACCTGTATAGGTGATTTTTTCAGCAATATCTTTAACTATATCTCTTGCGAGCATTAAACTTTCATTGTCATCTAAAAGCGTGGGTTCAACAATAACTCTTAATTCCCTTCCTGCCTGTATTGCATATGCCTCTTTCACACCATCCATTGCTTTTGCTATATTTTCAAGCTCCTCTAACCTTTGTATATAGCTTTCAAGCCTCTCTCTTCTAGCTCCGGGTCTTGCTGCGGATAGAGTGTCAGCTATTGATACCAAAACACTTTCTGGACAATTGGGTTCAACTTCACCGTGATGAGACATTATTGCATTAACAATATACTCGTTCTCTCCATATTTTTTAGCAAGCTCGGCGCCTACTTTTGTATGTGAACCTTCAATTTCTTGATCAACTGCTTTCCCTATATCATGCAAAAGCCCCGCTCTCTTTGCTAATTTTATGTTCAAACCTAATTCAGATGCCATTAAACCACTCAAATATGCAACCTCAACAGAATGAGAAAGAACATTTTGAGTGTAACTTGTTCTATACTTCAAAAGTCCTAAGTACTTTACAAGTTCAGGATGCAAATCTCCAATATCTAAATCAAACACAACCTTCTTTGCCTCCTCAGAAGCTTCTTGAATGAGCTCTTTCTTTACCTTTTCAACCGTTTCTTCTATTCTTGCCGGATGAATTCTTCCATCACTCACCAATCTTTCAAGGGCAATCTTTGCAATTTCTCTTCTTAAAGGGTTAAAACTCGATATAACTACAACCTCAGGCGTATCATCTATTATAAGGTCAGTGCCAGTTTCTTTTTCAAACGACCTAATATTTCTTCCTTCCCTTCCTATAATTCTTCCTTTCATCTCATCACTTGGAAGCGTAACCGTAGCTACGGTTCTTTCAGAAACATAATTACTTGCAATTTTCTCCATAGCAACCGTCAATATATCTTGAGACAACCTTTTCGATTCATTTCTTACTTCTTCTTCATATTTTTTTATTTTGGCGGCAGCCTCTCTCTTAGCCTCTTCCTCAACACTCTCCATCAATACATTTTTGGCTTGCTCTTTGGTCATTCCACTTATTTTTTCTAATTTTTTTTGTTGTTCTTGAACAAGTTGGTCAATCTCTTGCATCTTTTTTTCTAACTCGCTTTCTATAGTTGCTATATCTTCCTGCTTTTTGTTTATAATTTCTATTTTTTCATCTAAGTAAGCTTGCCTCTTTTCCAAATTTGTTTCCTTAGACTGAAGCCTTTTTTCCCATTTTTGCAGTTCCTTTTTAGATTCTCTTTCTTCTCCTTCTATTTCATTTCTCGCCTTAATCATATACTCCTTAGCTTCAATCTGAGCAGCTTTGAGTATATTATCTTTTTCTCTTTCCGCATCTTTTAAAATGTCTTCAGCCTTCTGTTTTGCATACTCTTTTTTTCTTACGACAGTTTGATGATAGACAAATATACCAAGTAAAATCCCTACAATAATAGATAAAACTGCTATCAAGATTACTTCAACTATTCCCATTTTTCATCTCCTTAACCTACAATGTATTTCTCTTTTTTCGGTAACAACAAGATCAACCGGAACATCGTTTTCCGTATCTTCAACTTTGTCAATTAAACAACATTCAAAAGCAACACCTATTTTCAATACCCTTAAACCCTTTAAAAACCTATCATAAAAACCAGCACCGTACCCAATCCTGAAGCCCCTTTCATCGAACCCAACTCCAGGAATGATAATAACTCGAATCTGTTTCTTAAAAAGCTTTCTTTTGAATATTTTTGGTTCTCTTATGCCATTAAAAGATTTTGCAAGTGTACCTTTAAAAAAAGACATGGAAGCGTTTTTAATTGACGTTATTTTTGGAAAATATAGAACTTTGCAGTTTAAATAAACATTAGGATTTGCTTCGTTATTGTAGGGGCTGTAAGAGGCAATCTTAGAGAAAGCATACCTTTTTAGAACCACATATAGTTTCTTGCTTAATAATGCACTCTTTGTGTGTATATACGATTTATTTAAAGCTCCTCTTTTTTTAAGGAGCTTATTCCTTTGTTCGTTTTTCAATGCAGCCCCTTCGTAGCAAGCTAAATTTATTTAAATGCCCCAGGGACACCGTGTGTTATCTTCTCCCCAAGAACCTAACAACGATAAGTGGAAGCGTCGCAAGCGTGAGTGGTACGTCCTTCATCTTCTCAGAAGGCCTATCCACTTAACACTTGAAGCCGGCCTCCCATTGTCAGGCGTTGGCTCTAAGGAAAAAAGCACATCACGCATGCCCCAGGGCAACCATTCTCT
>JALVTR010000021.1 GCA_027035885.1 Desulfurellales bacterium | reverse complement strand
TCTCTGTAAGATACAATGCCTATAGAAACCGTATTTAAAAATATACTTTCTGCTGTTTTTTTCAGATTCTTTAAGCTAACGTTTTTTATCTGTTCCACATTAAATTCCCATGGTAAACCCTTTACGTTAAGAAAATATCCGTCTGATAGTGCATTTGCTATTGCCTGAGGTGTCTGTAGGGCTATAGGTATACTTCCCTCTGCATAATCCTTTGACAGCTTTAGATTCTCATTCGTAGCGTATGAGTCAAAATTCTTAATGTCTTTAAAAACTTCTTCAATTGCATTTAACGTAAATTTGTTCTGTGTTTGTAGACCAATAACAAATACGGATTTCTTCGGTAATCTATATACAAAGCTAAAAACTGAATAGGCGTATCCGTGCTTTGTCCTTATGTCTTTTGTCAAATAAGAATTCAAATTGCCACCTAAAATGAATGCCAATAGTTTCGACGCAAAATATTCCCTTGTCCCGTATTCAAAACCTGGAAAAACAAAATAGATATAGCTTTGCTTTGTATCAGGTTTTATAATATCCTTTATGTGCAAACCCCTATTAAAATCTATCAAAGGGAACTTAGCTTTTTTTCCTTTTTTCACAGAGGAAAAATAGAATTCTATGTATTTTTTTACGCTATTGTTTGAAACACCGCCAGAGATTGAGATAACCATGTTGGATGCATTGAAATATTTCTTGAAAAAGCTAACCACATTCTCCCTTGTTACGTTTCTAACGCCCGTAATAGTGCCTAAAGATGTGTGGTTATAGGTGCTTTCTCTTATTAGTGAAACAAATGCAGAGTGTATGGCCAGGTAGTCCTTATCGCTTTTTAGTGATTTAATGGAGTTAGCCGTGTTTCTTTTCACATAATCAATTCCTTTTTTGTCAAATCTGCTATTTAGTATCTCATGTAACAAGCAAAATAGTGGAGTGATGTTTTTGTTCAGTGCGGTCGCAGAGATTGTTATATATCCCTTGTTAACAGAAATTGCACTTTCAATACCGTATCTATCAAATAAAAACCTTAATCTATCCGCCTTATATTTAGGTGAGTTGCAGTTCTCTAGTGCATTTCCAACAATATACGCTTCACCAAATTTTCTCTTTCTATCAAATACACTTCCAGCCTTAATCTTTATATTTACGCTTATAATGGGAAGATCAGATTTTTTATAGATCCTGTAAGCTATACCATTCTTCAACTTACCTTCGATTAAAGTTGAGCCAAATGAAGTTAAACTGAAAACCAAGAGTAAAACCACTGCGAAAAATAATCTTTTCATCATCTTAAACTACCCTTGAATTTTAAATTAATGGCAGGTTTAACATTTTTTTGCGGTACTAAGTAAACATCCGTCTCATGTTTTTGAACAAAATACTCTTTTACCACTTTTTTTATATTTTCTTTTGTTATCCCATCAATAATTTTCAAATAATTTTTGTAATAATCCAAAAGTCCAAAAGCCGCATAAAATGCCTCATTCATATTCCTTTCTCTTAGGGTTTCCTTCGATAAAATGTAATTCATCTCGGCTTTTTCCTTTGCCACTTCTAAAAGTTCTTGGCTGAAATCACCGCGTTTGATTTTATTAATCTCACCCCAAATATACATCCGTGCCTCTTCAAATCCTTCGCTTTTCGGGATATCAGCAAAAATCTCATATAAACCCTTATCCCAAATTCTACCTTCATTCCAACCATCAATATCCACTAAAACATGTTTTTTTCTCACTAAATCATTGTAAGCAATAGCTGTTTTCCCATCGAACAAAAGATACGTAATAAGATCCAAAACTGCACTATCCTTTTCGTCTTTAATCGATGGTATTTTAAAAGCAATAGCAATTTTTTTGAATTCAGAAGGTTTCATAATATATGCGATTCTTCTACCTAATTGTGGCGGCTCTTTAGTTATATGTCTAACTATGGGTTTGGGCTTTTTAGAGCCAAAAAGTCTCTTCACTAAATTTAGCACAGTATTGGCATTTATATCGCCTGACACAACTAAAACCGCGTTGTTTGGTGCATAGTATCTTTCGTAATAATTTCTTAACTCTTTTATAGTATAGTGCATAATATCATAGCTAAATCCAATGGGTGTCCATCTATAAGGTGATGCTTTATACGCTATATTATGGAGCGTAAAGTACAAAAAACCATCAGCTGAATTGTCTATCCTCCAGAGTCTCTCTTGATAAACCACGCTGCGTTCTTTTAAAAACTTTTGCTTGTCCAATAGTAAATTGTCCATATTATCTGCATAAAACCCCAAAACTTGTTTAAGGGCTTTTTTTGAAATCGTTGTGAAGTATACAGTAAAATCAAATGAGGTCTGGGCATTATCAATTCCGCCGTATTTCATCGTCAGATCGTCAATAAAACCATCTTTATAGTGCTTTGAGCCCCTAAAATTCATATGTTCTAACATATGGGAAATGCCTGTTATAGAGTTGTATTCATCTACACATCCAACTTTGTAAAGTATTGTTACATTGACAATTGGAAGGGAGCAATCTTTTTCGAGGTACACATTTAATCCATTGTTGAGTTTGTAATGGATGAAACTTGCATTCGCTAATGATGGTAAAAGCAACACTATAATTAATAATAACAAAACTATGCGGCGCATAATCTAATCTCCAGCGACGATGTAGAATTTCCAAAATTCACCTTTGGTGGCTGTTTTTCCTGCCTATTTGTGATTGTAAAGTACGGGGCTAGCCTTAAGCCCATTTTTTTTGCTATTATATTTGCAGGAACGGACTTTATTGTTGCATTGTACTGTGCGACTATGTTGTTGTAACGTTGCCTTGCAACGGCTATTCTGTTCTCTGTACCCTCCAAATTATCCATTAAGCGAGTAAATTCTTCGCTTGCTTTAAGTTCCGGGTATCTCTCAACAATCATTAATAACCTACCAATTGCGCCTTCAAGTCGATTGCTTGCTTGGATTTCATCTTGCGGTGTTTTTGCATTTATAAGTTGAGACCTTGCTTTTGCCACATATTCAAAAATGCCTTTTTCATGCTGGGCATAACCCTTAACTGTATTAACCAAATTGGGTATTAAATTTGCCCTTCTCTTTAATTGTACATCAACATTACTCCAAGCTTTCTGAACCTCTTCTTGGAGCCGAACAAGCTTGTTGTAAGTGTTATAATAATAGATACCCGCAGCAATGACAAGTAACAAAACAAACGCTATCACTCCCAGCACAGCTTTCATTAATAACACCTCCTAATTTTACCAACTTCCACCGACACCTCCACCGCCTGTTGAACCTCCTCCAAATCCACCGAAACCTCCGCCAAGGCCACCTCCGAAACCTCCGCCAAGGCCGTTATCCCAATCGGACCTGTATCCTCCTAAAACACCACCAACAAAAAATGGAAAGATGTACGGTGAAATAAAAAGCATCATGCCTATTATTAATATAATATCAATCAAGGATATACCTCTTTTAGTCTTCGCAGGTTTAGGTTTAAAACTCCCAGTTATGTTCACATGGTAGCTCTTTGTTATTATGGAAACTATAGCCATGACACCATTTAAAACACCTTTATTGTACTCACCTTTCTTAAAATATGGTATTATATATTTATCCCTAATACGACCAAGCAAACCGTCTGGTAAAATGCCTTCCATTCCATATCCAGTATCAATTCTAAGTTTTTTATCTCCAACATCTACCAAAAACAAGATACCATTGTCCTTACCCTTTTCTCCTATACCCCACTTTTCAAACATTTCAACTGAATAATCAAAAATATCATTGTTTTTTAATTTTTTTATCGTTACTACGGAGAACTCAACACCAGTCTTTCTCTTTAGTTCAAGTAAAATACTGCTGAGTTTCTTAACAGTATCTGGCTTCAAAATATGTGCAAAATCATTTATATATCCAACAGGCTTTGGTATGTTGCCTTTTGCATAGGTCGTTAGAGCAAAAAGTATAAATACAAAGCTAACTAAGAATCTTATCCGATATCTCAACAAGAGTTTCCACCTCTTTTAGGTAATCCTTAAAGATAGGCAAAAGCTTATCTAATGGAAGCTTTCCGGAATCCCTAAAAGTCTTAAATGCATCCAATTTTACGCCGAAAGTCTCTTCAAATACCTCAATAAGACTTGCATCGTTAACAAGTTTGCCCTTAAGTCTCAGTAGATTTCTTAAAATTAAAAGAAAGTTATACATTGACCTATAGGCTATATTATCTATAACCTTTCTATCCAGAGGAAGATCAATAAACGCCCCTTTCAAGATAAGAAGTTTACTCCTGAGCTCGTATTCTATCTGCTTCCTTAAGTTTTCAGGCTTTACCTCTAAATTTTCAAATATGTTCTCCCCGTACGCTATTTCACCGTTTTCCTTTAATTCCAAAACCTCCATGCAGAATACATCTGCAGCATTTTCAAAGAAACCCTCATCCACAACAATGGGCGTAGAATACTTTTTCTTATATTTCATATAGATTCTTTTCATTTTCAAAAGGTCATCTGGATCCGTTTTATCTAACACAATAACCAAACCGTTCTTTTGCAAAAAAGATGTAACACCTATATTATGCAAACCAACACAAACCAATCTATCGCCAAAAGCACTCTTCAGTTTCTCCAATAGCTCATCCATTGCCTTTACCCTCTTCTCTCATCTTGTAAAAATCATCTTTGAAGCTTTCAAACCTACCTTCAAGTATAGCAAGGCGCGCAGATTTTACAAGGTTAATATAGTAGTACAGGTTATGAATCGTTGCTAAAGTATAAAAGGATAATTCTTGTGCCTTATATAGATGTCTTAGGTACCCCCGTGAAAAGTTTCTACACGTATAGCATCGGCAACCTTCTTCTATTGCTCTATCATCATTTGCATACTCTCGTCTTTTTATATTGACAATACCAAACCATGTGAAAAGTTGTCCATTTCTTGCGTTCCTTGTTGGTATAACGCAATCGAACATGTCAATACCGCGATCAATAAGTTCAATTATATTTTCAGGTTTACCTATACCCATTGCGTATCTTGGCTTATCCTTAGGCAAAATATCCGTTACAATAGGCGTTACCCTATACATATCTTCTGTCGGCTCACCAACACTCAATCCACCAACGGCAAAACCATCAAACTCCATATTTCTCATCTCCAAAGCCGCCTCTTTTCTTAAATCATCAAAAACACCACCTTGAACTATACCAAAAAGTCCCTCTATAGGGTATTTTTCCCTTGCTTTAATTGAACTCCTTGCCCACTTTATCGTAGTGTCAAGCATCTTTTTCACATAAGATTTATCCTCAAAATACGGCGGACAAACATCCAATACCATACCAATATCACTACCCCATCGGGACTGGAGTTCAACAACTTTCTCTGGATTGAAGAAATGAATTGAACCATCAATGTGTGATTTAAAATATACCCCTTCAATGTAGATATTACGCAAATCGGCCAAGCTGAACACCTGAAACCCACCACTATCCGTTAAAATTCCCCTCTTCCACCCCATAAATCTATGCAAGCCACCCAAATTTTCTATTGTTTCAATGCCAGGTCTCAAATACAGATGGTACGTATTCGATAAAATAATCTTAGATCCCGCGGCTAATAGCATACAGGGAAGTATGGCTTTAACAGATGCATTTGTTCCTACGGGCATAAATACAGGAGTTTCCACCTTTGTATGACCCAAATATATAACCCCAGCCCTTGCCATTCCATCTTGTGCTATAAGCTTGAAAGAGAAACTCATCGTGCCTTTCCAAGAAACAGTCTGTTAGCCCCAAGTAAAGGAGCGTAAATGGTAGAATCTTTTATGTAAAAATCCGAGACGGGAGTATTGAATTTTTTAATCACCGTGTATCTTTTAAAAGAAAGATTAGTTTCAATGATTCTGCCAGTTCTATAATCTGATATGTAAACCTTATTTCCCCTAACTATTAGCCCATCGAAACCCGTCAGACCTTTCATATAGAAGCTCTTTACCAAATTTCCATTCAAATCGATTTCATTAACAACAGGTTGGCTGAACGACACAACTACAAATGCATCAAGCTTTTTAGAGAACCAAATCCCATTTGGTGAAAATGTATTGTCATTACTGCAGTAAAACTTGCTCACAGTTAAATTTTTATCTACTCTGTAAATACAATTCGTCGCAGTGTCTGTAATGTAGGCAGCACCTTTCAATACGTAAATGTCATTCAAAAACTTTGAACCTTCAACGCTTACACATTTTCTTCTTTTATTTAATAGATTGACAATGCAAACCCTATCCAAATCAGCAATGTAGAGGTTATCCTCGTATGGGAATATGCCTTTTGGGGCTTTCAGATCATCTATAAACTTATACTCCAATATATTGCCATACTTATCAAGCTTAGTAATAAAACCATCCAAGTTTTGGCTAACAGGAGAACTACCAATGTTTGAAACATACAGATATCCTTTATACAAAAACGCGCTCTCTGGGTGTTTGAGCCCTAAAACTTCATTTTCGGTTACAAACTTAAACCCCGTCAACAAAATTAAGATGGATAATGAAAGGAAAATAATCAGATTTTTACTTTTCAAAAATGACATCTTATCCACCTGTCACCTTTTTTCTTTAAAGAAGGTATACTTTCTTTGCACAAATCCTGAGCTATATCGCATGAGTTGTAAAATGGACAAGCATAATTATTTTTAATATTAATATTAGAGAATTTATAGTTAGTGTAATGTAAACCTAATTTAGGAGTTGAGTTTATAAGGAACTTAGTATATGGATGCCATGCATCTCTTTTTATCTCCCCAATTTTTCCTTTTTCTAAAATTTTTCCGCCGTATAGAATGACTATTTCCCCATCGAAGTCCAAAAGCTCCATATCGTGTGTTATAAAGATTAATGAAATCTTTCTTTCCGTATTAAGCTTTTTTAAAAGATTTACAACTTTAACTTTAGTAACTGTATCTAACGCACTCGTAAATTCATCTGCTAATATGAAGTTTGACCTTATAATTGCCATAGCTATCAAAACACGTTGCTTCATTCCTCCACTTAGATTAGTGGGGTAGAAGTTTAAAACATCATCCTGATTAGTGAATCCCACAATTTTTAAAACGTTTTTAACCTTTTTTTTATCATTGCAAATCTCGAGTATTTGTTCTTTTATTTTAAAAACAGGGTCTAGTGAATCTGTTATATTCTGTGGCACTACATCCAATTCCACCTTTTTGTCAATTTTCCCTTCATAAGTTAGAGGATAAAACTTATAAAGTCCGCTAATTAACCTTCCAAGTGTTGTTTTTCCGGCTCCTGATTCCCCAACTATAGCCAATATACCGCCTTCTTTAACATCGAAAAAGATATCTTCCAAAACTTGACGATTACCGTAGTAAGCCCTTTTTATATTAACACTACATATCATTGAGATTTCTAAGCTTTTTCTCTTCTTCTTCAGCCTTTTTATCCAGCTTTTCCCTTAAATATGCATCGTTTAAAGCAAGAATACGCAAGGCGAATAAAGCAGCGTTTTTAGCACCCTTTTTACCAATTCCGAACGTGGCAACAGGAATACCTCTTGGCATCTGTGTTATGGAGAATAGGGCATCCAAACCCATAAGATCACTTGCAACAGGAACTCCAAGAACTGGTTTTTGGGTGTATGTGGCAAAAATTCCAGGTAAAGCAGCAGAGAGTCCAGCAATTACAATGGCAGCATCAAATTCTTTATCTACTATCTCTGCAACCTCTTTTGTCAATTTAGGTGATCTGTGAGCAGATGTTATAAAAGTTTTGTTTTCTACGCTAAATTCATCCAGAACCTCTTTGGCCGCATCCATTATCTCTTTATCACTCGTGCTTCCTGCTATTATAGCAACCTTCATACTTAATACCCTTTAAAATTTTATTAATTGTTCTATTTTTATGTTGGCACTTTGTAATGTATCTACAATCTTAATCACTGTAGCTAATAATTCGTATATCTTCACAATCCTATTAGTCAGGTCATCTATAACCTCGGCATGTTCATTTATAGCCAGACTATTTTCATTCAAAGCTTGAGCAATATCGTTTGAACTTTGGTTTATCTTAATAAAAATTTCTGCAAATTCATTGAAATCCTTCCTAAGCTCATCCAAAAAACCTTTTACAGATTCAACTTTGTTTACTGTATTTAGCATCTTATAATTAAAGTCGTAGAGTATCTCTTGAATATTATCAGTTATATTGTCTGTTTTGCTTGCGAGTTTCTTTATTTCGTCAGCGACAACAGCAAAACCTTTGCCCTTTTCTCCAACTCTTGCTGCCTCTATAGCAGCATTTAAAGCAAGTAAATTTGTTTGTTTTGCAATATCAGAGATACTGCTTGCTGCCTTATTTATATCTTCTGTAACTGTAGTAAGGTTCTTAATAGCGTTAACAAACTCCTCAATCTCTGTCTTTCTATTCTCTATTTCATTGTTTCTGTCCGTGACCCTTTGCGCTACCTCGTTTACATTTATATTAAACTCTTCAAAATCTTTATTGATGCTTGTCACATTGTTTGCCATACCTTTAAGGTTACCTTCCATTTCTTCTAAAGATGCCGAAAATGTTTTCATATGATCTTCAAGGTACGTTATATCATCGTAAATTATTTTAAAGCTCTCCGTTGTGGCAGTTGAAAGAAAGGAACTTTTAACTATGCCCTTCGACAACTTCCTTATTGCATTATGGCCTTTTTCGTTTTCTTCCACACCCATATTTCTCACCTGCTTATCTCGTCTATTATGTCAGTTCCACATCTTAAAGATGAGAGCCAATTTAAAAACAGGTCAACTGCTTTCTTCCTAAAAACAGCTCCGTGCTGTGGCGCAATCATATGGGGATTCAAAGATTTTACCCTGTTCACGAAATATTTACATGCGCTACTTGAGGCTATGTACCTTTTATGAAACCCTTCCATTATATTAACATGGCTATTAAAATTAGCATCATCAACAAATAAATACTTATCTCCGCCAAACACAGCTGCACCTATATCAGCACTGAATAGAATATTAGCTTTTGAATCGTAAGCTATGTGATTACCAGGTGAGTGCATGAAATGTGCGGGTATTATATCTAAATATTCAATTTTTGTACCCCCATCTTGGATTCCATTGATTCTTGTCAAATCTGTTATTCCAAAGTGAGGCAAAAATCTTACCCACAATTCAGAAATATAGATATTAGCAGGTGTAACAGAAAGCCACATAGGTATACCAGAACTAACGTCCGGGTCTTGGTGTGAAAAAAATATATACTGTATATCATCCAAATCAATATACTTCGTTACATTTGAAACTACTTTCGGAAAGATATGAATACCCCCTGGATCTAAAAGTATTCCTTTTGTTCCATTGACAACTAAATATTGGTTTGTTTGGATAAGTCCATCCTCTAATTTCCCCCACCCAAGCCAAATAAATTTATGTTCTCCATCATCATACAAAACCTCACCGTTTTCGTAGTCAATTTCACCATTAGTTTTTGTGCAGTAAGTCATACGCCACCCCCTTGAATTTAGCACATCTTACCTTAAATAAAAATTAACACAGGGCAATATAAAAGTCAATAACAAAAAATATTGATTTGAAAAGAATTATGGCAAATTATATAATTTCTTTATGAAAGAAACAGCCGTGTTTGCAGGTGGTTGCTTTTGGTGTATACAGCATCATTTTGATCAAATTAAAGGAGTTTTAAAAACAATAGTAGGTTATTCAGGCGGAAATCTCAAAAATCCCACATACGAGAAAGTATTATCAGAAACTACAGGCTACTCAGAGGCAATAAAGATTATTTTTGATTCAGACTTTATTACTTATAGAGAACTGCTAATCGAATTTTTATCCATTATAGATCCAACGAACGAATTTGGGCAGTTCTGCGATGTAGGAGATCAATACAAGCCAAAGGTTTTTTATTTAAATAATGAACAAAAGGAGCTTGTGGAAAAGGCAGTTAAAACTTTGGAAGGATTTCTAAAGAAAAAAATAGCTGTAAAGGTTTTGGAATTCAAGAACTTCTACTCTGCCGAGTCTTACCATCAAAAGTATTATGAGAAACATCTAAAATTGTACAACTCATATTTTGTTAGTTCTGGCAGAATCTACCATTTTTCGCATATAACCCCGAAGATAAAAGAGTTTTTGAAGAATAATTTAAAATAAAAAGCCGGCACAAGGCCGGCGAATGATTTACGTTTTTGATTAAGACAAGAGTTCGTCTACAGTTACAAAATCTCCAACCTTTCCTGTAAGCTCTTCTGCTTTTGTATTCACAGGTAAAGTTTTCTTTCCTGGTCTCCAGTTTGCTGGACAAGCTTCCCCTGTCTTATATACATGCTGCCATGCTTGAATTTGTCTTATGAACTCATTGACGTTCCTACCCACACTTGGGCCCTGGATCTCTTCTGCTACAACTACACCGTCAGGATTGATTAAGAACCTACCCCTCAAAGCTATTCCAGCATCTTCGATCAACACGCCAAACTTCCTTGATACTTCGCCTGTCGGATCAGCACCAACAATGATTTTAAGATCTTTCAAAAGCGGCTCAGTTTCGGAAAACCTTTTGTGAGAATAAACCGTATCTGTTGATACAGCCAAGACCTCTACACCCATCTTTTGAAGCTCATCGTATTTGGAATTCATAGCTGCAATTTCTGTTGGGCATACGAATGTAAAGTCTGCTGGATAAAAGCAAACGACCAACCATTTGCCTTTGTAATCCTCACTCGAAACCTTAATGTACTTACCTGCTTTTGGATCGTAAGCGTCCATCTGAAATTCTGGTAATTTCCTTAGTACCAATACTCCAGCCTGTACTCTTTCCATTTTCTCCACCTCCTCGATTTTTTCTTCTTTTTCTTGCTGTTCATCAATAGCTTTAATCTCACTTTCGCATGCCATCCGTACACCTCCTCAAGTTCTGTCTCAAATTTATATCAAATAACATCTTTTGTCAAGGAAAAAATTTTTAAATTGTAAATTCCCTTCCTTTTCCTGAAATGTATACCTTTTATCTTTATAGTCAAGTGGACGAAAAAAGAAATGGTGCCGAGAGCGGGATTTGAACCCGCACGGGATTTCTCCCACCACCCCCTCAAGATGGCGTGTCTACCTATTCCACCACCTCGGCATGCGAATTGCTTTTTATATTATTTTCAACCTGTTGTCAAGAGCTTAAAGGTATGTTAACATTGTGATATGTTACTTATGCAATCTTTTATTTTTGTTGCATCTTTATTCGTAATTGTAAAATCCGCCGATTATTTTACGCAGTCAGCAGAGAGAATAGGTTTATATATAGGACTTTCTCCCTTCATCATTGGAACAGTAATATTATCCATAGGCACAAGTTTACCAGAATTAGCAACAAGTATTGCCGCTGTATTACAACACCAGTCAAATATAGTTGTCGCGGATGTAGTGGGCTCAAATACAACCAATATTCTTTTGGTAGTTGGAATTTCAATTGTATTTAGTAAAAAAACCACACTCGATCACAACGCCTCACTTGTAGATCTTCCAATTTTGGTTGCAAGTGCATTCTTTGTATATCTATCATTTATAAGAAAAAGTCTTAACCTCACGCAAGGTATATTTTTTCTTTTGGCTTTGGTTGTATATATCTCTTATGCTACAAGTACCAAAAAAATATCTTTAGAGGAAAACGGCAACAAACTACGCTTAAAGGACATATTGATGCTCATATTAAGCATAGTATTACTCAATTTTGGGTCGAAATATACAATAAAAAGCGTTGTTCAAATCACAACAATCCTAAACATTTCTCCAGGTGTTATAGCAGCTACTGCCATTGCATTAGGAACAAGCCTACCCGAGCTTTTGGTTAGTATTACAGCAGCAAGAAAGGGAAAGTTAGATATAGCAATTGGTAACGTAATAGGTTCTAATATTTTTAATGCCTTTGGTGTTATTGGGATTTCTTCGATTTTTGGAGAAATACATATAGGACAAAGTACAGCTAAAATAGGCATTCCATATATGCTGGTTTCAACACTACTTTTGGTTTTTGTTGTTCAAAACAAAAAACTTTCAAAATGGGTAGGCTTAATATTTTTAATATTGTACTTTTATTACATTTACCAGTTGTTTTCCTAAAAAGGTATTGACTTTTTACAGTAAGTTGTATATATACATCTACGAAGCCGAGATAGCTCAGTCGGTAGAGCAAGGGACTGAAAATCCCTGTGTCCGTGGTTCGATTCCACGTCTCGGCACCATGTAAAGCTTGTAATCAAACCAATCTTGAGGTCGACCTCAAGATTGGTTTTTTAGTTTCTCCTGATTAGTCCACTAAAGTCAGTGGAACTATCATAGGTAGGGTAAAACCCCCCCTTCCGCACCCAAATCCCCATTTTAACCAAACCCAAATGCACAGCAAACGCACAGAGAGAAAATAGTGAAAAGGGTTGTAAAACAAATGGAACAGAAAGTGCTTAAACTTACCCCTAAAAAG
>JALVTR010000020.1 GCA_027035885.1 Desulfurellales bacterium | reverse complement strand
TGTGTGTTTTCTATAAAAAAGTAGAAGCATAGAGATAACAGTAGTGATGTATCCAAACAGCCAACCGAACTTATCGTAAAACGTTGATTTATACACCGTGAGGTTTAATTTTGCTTTCAAAATACCACTTGTATCTGGCTTAATAGTTTTGAATATTTTTCCTTCTGGATTAATAATAGAGCTTATTCCTGTGTTTGCGCTCCTTACAAGCCATATGTGGCTTTCAACACTTCTGTATACATCGCTTCTTGGAAAGAGATTAAAGGTAGGAGTTTTGTCAAACCATGCATCGTTAGTAAAGACAACTATAAGGTTTGCTCCTTTTAGCTTGTAATGTCTACCTAAATTAGCAAAATTTTCTTCATAGCATATAAGTGGCGCTATTTTTAGATTTTTGTACTTAAATATCACCCCCTTTTTGCCTCGTGAGAAGTTGTATCTCTCCAATCCTAAAATTTTGGCAAAGGGTATAAATTCGGCAAATGGCACAAGCTTTCTTTTGTTATAGAATTCAATTTGTTTCTTTGTGTAAAAAACAACCGAGTTATAGTAGCTATCGTTTTTTTTGGTAAGGGCTCCAAAGAGTAGGGCAAATGTGTTGTTAGCAATGAGATTTTTTATGCTTGCTGAAATTCTCGGGTCAAAAAGATATGGATATGCCGATTCTGGCCATATTACCACGTCTGCCTTTAGACCATTGCTTAAATTTAAGTATCTTTCCAAGTTCCTTTCCAGAAACTTCTCTTTCCATTTTTGGTTCTGAGGTATGTTACCTTGAACTATATCTACTGATTCTTTAAATTGTTTGATGGGGTTTTGATACGGTATTATGTTGATTAGAAAGATGGGTAAAATTAAAACCAATGCCATTTTCATGTTTTTCTTTATGATATAGTACAAAGCCAAGTTTATTATTATTATTTTGAAATCAATGTACAATGAGCCAAAAATTGACGCATCTTTTATAAAAAATGGTAGATTGTAGGTCAAAATGCTCAAATTCCCAAGTGGCATACCGTAAAGTAATTTGTCTTTTAAAAACTCGGAAGATACGAAAAATATGGCAAAAAATGGTAAGGAAAGATTGCTTTTTTTGAAAAGCCAACTGCCGAATAAGAGATATAATAGGTGATAAAGTGAAAGCAAAAGAACGAGAATGGCAGAAATTACAAAGAATAAGCCGTAATATATATGTGTGCTTTTATAGATACCACTGTAGATAAAGATTAAAAACGGTAGAAATGTGAATATAGTTGGCTTTACGTATTGTTTATTTTCGAAGAAAAAAAATAGAGGAATAAGAGCAACGAAGGATAACCATGAGAAATAATAAGCAAGTATTAAGGGGATACTTAAAAAGGGTAGAGCTTTACTGTATGATTTTGCCAACATTGAACTTGTAGCCAGACAAAAAAGCCTGTATGTTCATGACCTTTTTTGATTGAGGTTGAATGGTTTTTATTGAGATAGCGTTTTCCTTACAACCTATAACAAATTTCTTCTTTGTAAATTCAATGACCTTTGCAGGTTGGTTTTCTTCTAACTCCACAAGGTCTGCGTCTAATATCTTAAATTGTTTACCGTTGTAGAAAAAGTAAGCTGTTGGCCATTCATAAAAGGTCTTTATTTTATTTATGATTTCATTGGCTGTTTCTTTTTTAAAATCAATTAAGCCATCCTCTTTTTTAATAATTCTTGTGTAAGTTGCAAATTTTTCATCCTGTGATATAGGTTTAATCTTATCAAAATTTTCAAGTGTGCATAATATCATTTTAGAGCCGATTTTTGAAAGTCTATCGTGTAGTGTCGTGTAATTGTCGTTTTTGCTTATCTTTTCAACCCATTGCATATAGATGTCGCCTGCATCCATCTTGTTTGTTATAGAAATTATTGAAACACCCGTGTATCTATCACCATTTAAAAGTGCGAAGTTGATGGGCGATGGTCCTCTGTATTTCGGTAGAATCGATGGGTGTATATTTATCGAGCCCAATTTTGGTATCTTTAGCAGCGCTTCTGGAATGAATTTACCATATGATACAACAACAAATATATCCGCACCGTAACTCTGTATCTTTTTTACCGTATCTTTATCCTTTAGTTTTTCTGGTTGAAATATGTCCAAACCGTATTTCAAAGCTTCTTTTTTAACAGGTGGTTGGATGAGTTTTTTGCCCCTTTTACCAATAGCGTCGGGTGTGCTTACAACACCTACGACGTTAAATGATAATGATTCAATAAGTGCCTTTAAGGGTTCAACTGCAAATCTGCTCGTGCCGAAAAAAAGAACTCTCACTTGCTCTCTTCCCTTTCCCTTTGTAGTTTTTTCCACTCTTTTTTGAACACCAATTTTTGGGTTGGGGATAAATGATCTATGAATAATCTCCCGTTTAGGTGATCGATTTCGTGTTGTATAACTACGCTTAAAAAATCCTCTGTTTCAATAATCTTTTCTTCTTCATTTCTATCCAAGTATTTAACCTTTATCCATTTTTTTCTGTCTTTAATTACATCATAGTATCCAGGCACGCTCAAACAGCCCTCTTCGTGTTCTTCGTAAGTACCTTCTGAAGCAATAATGATAGGGTTTATCAGTTCTATTAGTCGATTATTACCGTTGGTACGTAGGTCTATTACAACTAACTTGTCAAGTGTGCCTATTTGTTCAGCAGCCAAACCTATGCCGTTGTGTTTGTACATGATATCAACCATTTTATCCAATAACTGAATTATCCTATCATCTATTCTTTCGATATCTTTCGCTTTTTTTCTTAAAATACTGTCAGGATAAACCTTAATTTCTTCCATCGTTTGCCTCCGCCTGCGATCATAATATTAGATGGCAAAAAAATCAATCGTAATGTT
>JALVTR010000019.1 GCA_027035885.1 Desulfurellales bacterium | reverse complement strand
TCTGGTATATTTTCAACTTTAAACAGATTCTTATTCGTCAAATAATCGATTTCACTTAAACCTTTGATGTTCGGTATTGAAGGTTCAGAGCCTGTTGCTATAAATATAAACTTACCCTTGTACAAATCGTCCTTAACTCTAATTGTATGTTCATCTACAAATGTAGCCTCGCCTTGACTTACAATACTATCTACATTTTCAAACATTTTTGTCGCTTTTGCTCTTCCTATAGTGTCTATTTTTTTCCTTATCAATTCTAATGCATTTGTTATTTTCACACTCTCAGACAACTCAAGACCAAACTTTTCAAGGTTTTCAACATCATTTTTGATCTGTGCCACTTTTAAAATAGCCTTACTCGGTATACAGCCGCAATTTAAACATTCCCCACCTACTTTATTTTTTTCCACCGTCAATACACTCATTCCTGCAGCATGTGCAATATTTGCCACGGCCATACCTGCAGGACCCATACCAATAACAATAACATCATATTTTTTCATTCATTGCCTCCGTAGAATTTCCTCTTTTTTTACAATGGCTTTTATCCTGTTTACAAAATCAATAAAAACAGGAAAAAGCTCTTCTCTTTTATTTCCCGCAACTATCACATACATAACATCATCACTTACACTCAGTATTCCCCTATTAATCCAGACCCACACCTTTTCAACGGATTTTGAGCTTTCAACTTCTTTGATAAGAGCCTCTAATTCCCTATCGTTATAATCTATTCTGATTTTCGATATTTTATCTCCATTTGCTGAAGTAGCCCTTACAACACCGTTATGAACAAGAATCATACCAAGATTATCTGCGTTTGCTTCTGTTTTTATCTCTTTAATCTTGTCGATTAAATTGGTCATTCCTCGCACCTCCTTTTAAAGCTAAACCCGAAAGACTAATAGTTAACATTAAACTAACTTTATATGAGTATAAATCTGTTGTCAAGAGTAAAAGACGGATAAAATTTATATAAATTTCATTTTTTCCTTGACATATTCTTAAAAACGGATAAATTAGTAAATGAATATCTACCCCCCTACTGGGGTGGGTATGTAATGTATTGATGGGAGGTATAAATGAGTTCGCACGGAATGTATGGGTTTGGAATTCCTTGGATAGGAGGTTATATGGGTATAATAATTTTAATCTTAGTTATTCTGGTTGTTGTATTCCTTGTCAAATTATCAAGCGGGACTCACAAAAGAGACTCGCATCCCAATTATTGGGATAATGAATATGACAACGACTTGGAAGCACTGCGAATCCTAAAAGAACGCTATGCAAAGGGTGAGATAAACAAGGAAACTTTCGAAAAAATGAAAAAAGATATTATAAAAGATTAAAACCTTAGGAGGTTGAAGATGAAGAAGAAGATTTTTAGTGTAGCTTTGGGTGCTTTACTGTTAATGGGTGTACAGTTTGCTGCAAATGCACACCAGGCAGATAATTCAAACACTGCAAACAGCACAATGATGCAAAATAGGCAAGGTAACAGCGACATGATGAATAACAATTCCAATCAAAAAAATGGAATGCAAAACGGAAACATGATGGGCGGCAGTAAACAAAACAACAACAGTATGCAAAACGGACAAACTCAAAACGGCGGAATGATGAATCAAAATAATCAAGGCAACATAATGCAAAATAGGCAAAATATGATGCGCAACAAACAAAACGGTATGATGCAGGGCTCAGGTGGCATGATGAATCAAGGTCAGGGTAAAGGAATGATGCAAAATAACAAACACAATATGATGATGAACAAAAACCGTCAAAACAGAGACAATATGTCAAAGGGCAAAATGAATATGATGAATAAGCAAAATATGATGAACTCTACTCAGAAAGGCATAATGAAGAAACAGGAAATGAATAATAGTCAAAAGGATATGATGCAAAACAAGCCTAACTCTATGATGAATAATACAAAAGAGTCGGGAAAAATGATGAAAAACGGTAATATGATGCGTAAAAATCAGGAAATGATGAATAATAACCAATAGGGCGTTAATTGCGCCCTATCTATTTGTTAGGAGGGTGAGTTGTGGAAGACAAGGCGGTTTCAAAAGAAAATATTAAACACAAAGAAGCGCATAAAACACTCAAAACAGCTCAAGGTCATTTGAATGCAGTCGTAAAAATGGTTGAGAACAATCGTTACTGCATAGATATTTCTACTCAATTGATGGCTGTTGTATCACTTTTAAAGAAAGCCAACATGCAAATTTTAAGCAAACACATGGAGACTTGTGTAAAAGATGCCGTTTTATCCAAATCCCAGGAAGACATAGACGAAAAAATTGAAGAAATAAAAGAGGTAATCAAATACCTAAATAAAATCTGAGGAGGTTAAAATGGATTACGGCTACAAAAAGGAGGTAAATCTTGAATTGGAAGAGGCTGTTGAAAAAATAACAGAAGAATTAAAAAAGGAAGGTTTTGGGATTTTATCAACAATAGATATGAAAGAAACCCTAAAAAATAAGTTGGATGTTGATATTGAAGAGTACAAAATTATGGAAGCCTGCAACCCCCCGAACGCTTATAAAGCCATTCAAACGGAGCAAGACATAGGTTTGATGCTGCCGTGTAACGTTATTGTGTATAAAAAAAGCGGCGGAGTTTTTGTCAGCGCCATCCTTCCAACGGTTATTATGGGAACAATCAACAACAAAAACTTACAAACAATAGCAGAAAATATTGAAAACAAGCTAAAAAAAGCAATTGACGGTGTTTAAAAAATAAGGAGAGGGCTGTGTCTAAATATAAATGCCCCGAATGCGGTATGGAATATGATGCAGAGGGAAAATGTGAAATGGACGGTGCTAAACTTGTCAAAATCGATGAGGGTGCATCGCACAAACATAATAATGCAA
>JALVTR010000018.1 GCA_027035885.1 Desulfurellales bacterium | reverse complement strand
TGCCTACAATTACTCCATCTTGGTTTATCATGACTCTCTGAAGGCTTCCTCCAGGGTATCCATCTTGAGTTTCAGCTGTTGTTTGAGACGGGAGTGAAAATTGAGTTAATCCATCAAAAGTGTTTATATTGCCGAAATCCAAGTTTATTACCTGTTGTTTTGTTCCGTTTTTCCAATTCACAGTTATAGCCAATGGACTTGATAGATATACTAATCTACCAGTTTGATCAAATTGAACTTCTCCGCTATCGTTTGATACGCTCCCGGGAGGAGGAACTGTTGCTTGCCAATCCCAAGTTGTATGCTTTGTTACTGGATCGTAAGCTGCTTTTCTGAATGTAAATGTTACCGTGTGTTTATTTCCCAAAGAGTCATATACATCTATTGATGTTGTATGAACTGCTGCTTCAAACGGTTGAGATGAAACCTGCGATCCCGAGTTTACAAGTCCGGATAAGGTACCCATTATTGTTGCAAATTTTAGATTATTTGAATATACAGCACCTATAATTTCATTTTTTGTGTTGTAATTGTTTATAACTATTTCGCCTGTTTGAGGATTTATAGTTACCCAATTCTTATTTTTGGTGCTGGGTGTGGCCCAAGCTCCATTTGACCCTGCATTGCCTCCGTTCACTATATCGTTTTGAATTTCAGCCCTCAAATCTTCTATTGTGTGAAAATCATTATTCCCGACGCCGGTATCAGATTGCACGTATCTGTACGAGTTGTAATTCGCTCCACCATCGAAGCTCATGGCTAAAACATCGCCAGGATTTGCAAGAAATGGCAGAGTTGTTCTTGAATAGTTTGGTTTTATTGTAGCACTGCGACCTTCACCAGATTGTAGGTTTATTAATGCGTGTTTTAAGTAGCTGTTAAAATCTCCAACAGTTGCTATGTTTGCTATTGTCATACTTGTTGATCCTATATCTTTAAATTTGATTTCCCCGTCTGGCGTTACAGATAAGCTAGCAATGTGACTTCCAAAAGCTTGGCTTATTGCAGTTCCTATAGTATTTGCAAGACTCCCCAATGTGTTAAATTCGCTTTTGCTAACTGTTACCGTATGTGTTGTACCACTGTAGGTTACGTCTATGGAAACTGTGGCATTGCTTGCAAGTTGCATTTGGTGGCCATTGATGTCGTAAATTTTACTGAAGTTTGTATTATTTGTAGCAAATTTCGCAGTTTCTTTTCCTAAATTAATCGCATCCCCGTTTACGTCAAATAAAACGGCCATGTCATCTGGAATAGCTGGATTTCCATTTTCATCAACAGAACCATGAGCAGGAGACATTTCCTCTATGTGGTCGCCGCCGTTTAAGTTTGCTTTTATGGTTATATTTTTTGTTATTCCTGCTGGTACAGTTTTATCCTGTGGAACTACTATATTTCCTATGCTTGCAGCGGTATTAATTTTGTGTGTTTCATCGTTTGCCATCCAGCCTTGAACGATATATCCCTCAGGATTGACTAAATTTCCTGCGGCATCAAAGGAAAAATCTCCAGCCCTTGTATATCTATTAGTTTTTCCGCCATCGTCACTTACAACAAAAAACCCGTCGCCTTGTATTGCCAAATCAGTTGTTTTGCTTGTAGCCTGCAAGCTTCCTTGTGAGAATATATTGTCTACAACAGCTACGGTGTCACCTAAGCCAATTTGTGTTGCGTTTTTACCTCCTATATTACCCTCAGGTCCTGTGGCAGCACTCATAGTTTGTGATAATACATCTACAAATGTTATTCTACCTTTTTTAAACCCTATAGTGTTGACATTTGCCAAGTTGTTGCCAACAACGTCCATTGCTTCTTGCTCTGATTTTAAGCCTGATACTCCACTCCATAATGACCTTAACATAACTATCTACCTCCCATTACCTTTTTAATCCAATAGCTGTCATAAGCATCTGATTTGCGGTGGTTACACCTTTTGAAGATGCTTCGAAACCCCTTTGATACACTATTAGGTCAACAAACTCATCTCCTAAATTGACATTACTTGATTCTAAATGCTTTGATAATATTATTCCCCTGCCGTTTTCACTTGCTACGCCTATGAATCCGTTAGAAGATAAAATCTCAGGTTTATCCACATTCGGTGTTATCTTAAAAGTTGTTTTTCCAGCTCTTTCCAATCCTTGAGGATTCATGAATTTCGATATGGCGATTTGTGCAATTGGATAGTTTTTTCCATTTGAATAAGCTCCCCAAAAGGTTCCTGTTCTATCTGCATACAATTTTTGTAGTGTCCCAGGGGGAGATCCATTCTGCATTTGAAAGCTTGTGTCTGAGTCAAGTGAGAATTGCGTAAGCCCTGTAAATTGATTGCCGTCGTATTTAGCATTGTCTGTATTCCAAAAATTAACAAGTAGTTGTACAGATGGTGCGCCATTGGTTAAGCTAATATTAACTGTTGGCGATTGTGTTTTTGGATCGAGCCCTCCATTATTGTCAAAATTTATAATTCCTGCGTTGTTTGTTATTTTACCATCGTTATCAGGTAGTGTTATATCGTATGACCATTGGTTTTGGTTTATTCTACTAAATTTGACATCAATTTTATGTTTTTGCCCAGTCGAGTCGTAAAAGAATGAGTGAACAACATGCGTTGCGGTTTCCATTTGCTGAGTTGAAGCTGTCTGTCCTGGCTTAATTACTTGATTTAGATTTTCAAAAACCGTTGTTAGTTTTTGATTTTCTTGGGGGATAGGAAAGGTTGAATCTTCTGTTGTTGGTCTTACCCTTATGTTTAGGTCAGTGTTTCCTGTGTTTTTCAATATCAATTGTCCATTTTCAAATGTGATGTTGGCATTTATTTTATCTTTTTGTAAATCATTTGATATATCCTGAATTAAATCATCTATTGTTGTGAATTTCTCTGCACCTTGTGGTACATTACCATTATCGTATTCGTATGTGTGCCAAGTTTTTCCGCCATCAAAACTAATTTGGAAGTTATCCCCATCTTTTACGTTTAGTAGTTCACCATTACTATCGTAAACTGAATTGAAGTTCACTCTCATATTTTGGTTCTTGTTTGTTTGGAGTGGAGTGTATTCTTTAACAGTTGATGATGAATTGAGGTTTGCTTTAAATCTTATATAGGTTGAAGCTACTGCTGATACATTCTCATAATTAGAAAAGTTTATAGGTTCAACTTGTCCTGTTGGTACACCTGTGGTTGGGTCTTTGGGTATAAAATAACCAGTTCCTTCTTGAGAAGGTTGAGCTAACCAGCCTACAACTTTAAACCCGTCTGGATTTACTAAGTTGCCATCAGCATCTACCGAGAAGTCTCCAGCTCTTGTGAATAAAAAACCAGATTCGTTTTCTTTAGGGTTTAATAACGTAAAGAACCCTTTTCCTTCTATGGCTAAATCTGTATCTTTGTCAGATTGCATTATAGTGCCTTCAGTCATTAGCGTATCCGTTGACTGTAAACGTGACCCCAAACCTATCTGCATTGGGTCTTGTCCGGCCAAGCCTATTTTTTGTGACTGATAGAGAAGGGAGCTAAATACAGGTCTTGTCTTTTTGAATCCTATTGTATTTACGTTTGCAATGTTGTTTGCTATTGAGTCTACACCTAATTGCTGATCAAAAAGGGCGTTGCTCGATGTGTATAAAGCCCTTATCATGGTTAACCTCCTGAAGATACTGTTTGAACTTGTGATAACGGTATCTGTTTCCCTGAATCTGTTAAGAGTATAGTTTGGTTTCCTTCAAAATTCACAGCTATTACCTTTCCAGCACTTTTTGAAAGTGTGACTTGTGTACCGTCATCATATTTGGCTGTTATTCTCACTGTATATGTTCCTGTGGCTACGCTATTGCCTTTGTTGTCCTTACCATTCCATGTATATGAGTGAGCACCTTTTGAAAGTTTTCCCAAATCAATATCAGCAATATCCTCTCCTTTAGAGTCTGAAATATGAACGGTTACATCTGCTTCTTTGCTTAATGTGAAGCTTATGCTGTCAATCTTATTTTTGTTTACCTGTATACTACTTTGACCTGTTGAGATATATTTGCCTAAATAACTTGCAGCATACTCTTTTGGATTGGTCGTAAGATCGTTTTTTAGCGTTGACATAGATTTGCTCATATTCATTAGCTGCTCCAATTGGGAGAACATGGTGTTTTCCTGTATAAATTGGTCGTTACTTAAAGGGTGAAGTGGATCTTGATACTTGAGCTGGGCAACTAAGAGCTTTAAAAAGCCATCTTTAGTTAAGACAGATTTTGGGTTTTGAACTTTATCCGATTTCATCGATTCCGCTATATTCGCGTCGTTTATTATGTTCGCTATGTTCATTCATAACCTCCTTGAGTTTTTAAACGTTTATATCTATTCCAGAAATATCTCTGCTTTGTGTCATTATTTGTGATTCTTTCCGAACTGTTTCTCCATTAAAATTGTTATAGTTAAACCCTGGGTTTGTTTGATTGCCGTTTGCTTGTCCCTGCTGTTGGAAATTACCTGAGCCGTTTGAAAACTGGTTCATGAAGTTTTCGTTGAATGAGTTATGAACGTCTATATGTTGTACCTTTATGCCATTTGTTACTAAATACTCTTTTAAGGAATCTATATGGTTGACGATAGTTTTATAAGTGTTTTTGTCATGTACTGCTATCGAGACTGTTAAGTTTTTCTGAGCGTCTAAACTGACTCTTAGGCGCAGATTCCCAAGATGAGGTGGATTGAGCTTTAGTATAATACTTTTTGTTACAGGAGGCTTTAGGTTTGAAATCTTGTCTATCTCTTTAATCACCTTGTCCAGTGGTGGATGGAGGTTTGCTTGATTTGTTTGAATTTGTTGGTTTTGATTAATATTGCTTGTTTGTGTGTTTGTGGTGTATATATGCGTATTATTTACTTGCTGAGTCTTGTTATTTTCATAATTAACTGTTTTTTCTTTAATGTTATTTATAAAGGTACTTTTTTGCGTGTCGTTATTTCTTGATTTTTTGATGAGTTCAATACTTTCCTTACCATTAAAAGGAAAGTTTTGCTGGTGATTGTCCTTGTTGTGAATATCCTTTTCTTGCCCGTTTTGAGCTATGTCTTTTTCTATACTCACTGTATGCTGTTTTTTAGTATCCACTTTTAAAGTTTTCTTATCATTTTTGTCTTTTGTTTTTATAAAGCTTGCTTTTTTAATTTTTGCCCTCTTTATTTCTATATCTTGTCTGTATTTTAAATTATGGTTTGAGTTCATTTGATTGTTTTTGTTAGTTTCTAACTTTGTTGCATTGTTCGAGGTGATTTTTATGTTTTTATTGTTGCTATCTTTTAAGATTTCTGTGTATTTTTTGTCATTGGCCTTCTCTAAATCTTTTGTGTCTATATGTTTTATTCTTACATCTTTTACTTTCTTGTTAGTATCTTTTTGCGTTGCATGATTTTTACTGATTAAACCTCCTTTTTTATGCTGTTTTTCTTTAGATAAATTAAAACTTTGCGTGTGGATAGGTTCCTTTTCTATTTGTATATGAAACTTTGTTTCTTTAGTATGTTCTGATTTAATGTTTTTATTTTTTTTTACATTGCCTTTTATTGAATCTGTTGCGACGGGATGATTTGTTTTAATCTCTTTTTTGTTTTTTTGTTTTGTAGCAATCTGTGCTACTTTTAGTTTTGTTTCTGTTGTGATAGACTTTCGTTTCCCTTTGTCATTTTTATGTTCTTTTAAGTTTTCTGTATTTTTACCTAAGTCAATGAGTCTTGCATGTTTACTCTTTTCGTTATTGTCAGTTTCTACTTTGTCTTTAGTGGATAGTGTGTCTTTTAAAAGCGCAGTATTTTTACTATTTTTCTTGTTTTCTTTTGTATTTATAATGTTAATATGCAGTTTTGCCTTATTATTGGTGCTTTTCTTTTCAGGCTTTATGTCTTTATTTTTTATTCCTGTCAATAATACTTCTACTTTTTTGTCGCTGTGATTTTTATTGTTTGTTTTGCCATTCACTTTGTCTTTTGCAGCAATGTGTTTTGTATCTATAAAAGCTATTTGTTGATTTTCTGTATTATTTGCTTTGGTTTTCTTTTCTTTATTTTCAACCTTTGCCTTTTTATTTTCATCATTATTTGTCTTTTGTTTATTTTCTTTGGCTTTTTTATCATTTGTATTAGAGGTTGTTTTTTGTGTATTTTTATCTTCTTCTGCCTCTACATTTGTTGCCTCTTTTGTTTTATCAGTGCCATTAGTGTTGTTGCTAACTTTGTTTATCTCTTTTGTGAGTGTATCTTTAAATAATATTTTGTTTTCGGGTTTTTTTACCCTTGATACTTTCTGCTTTAGTGTTATACTTTTTAACGGTTCGACTTTAATCACTATTCACCTCGCGCTTTCGTGCTTAAAATTTATTAGCAAAAAATATTCCAGGAGGTTTGATATGAAACTATCAACGGCAGCTCAGATGAGGGAGATGGATAAAAAAGCCGTAGAAACTGGTATCCCAGATATTGTTTTGATGGAAAACGCATCCATTAAGTCGTTTTACAAGATAATAGAAAACTACGGCGACGTAAAAGGCTCATTGGTTGTGAGTTTTGTGGGGGCGGGCAACAATGGTGGAGATGCTTTGGCTATCTCAAGGCATCTGTACAACAACGGCGCCAATGTTTTTGTTTACATCTTGGTTGATGAGTCCAAGTTTAACCCATCACCTAAAACTAACTTTGAAATCATAAAAAACATGGGTATACAACATAAATTTGTGTTTAGTGAGGAGGATTTTAACGATGATTTGATTAGGAAATGCGATATTCTAATTGATGGTATATTCGGAACGGGTTTGTCTCGCCCCGTTGAGGGTAGGTTTAGGAGAGCAATCGAGTTAATAAACAACAGTGATGCTTTTGTCGTTAGCGTGGATATTCCATCGGGTATAAAAGCGGACACGGGAGAAATTATGGGTGTAGCCGTTGAAGCTGATCTAACTCCAACGTTTGCTTTGGCAAAGCCGGGCCATTTCTTGTATCCGGGTAGATCTTACGCTGGAGATATAGAGGTTGTCGATATATCTACACCGAAATACGTAATTGATGAGTTTGCCCCGGATTTTGTTTCTTTGGATGATGGTGAGATAGAGATTCTTTACAGGGATGAAACGGCACATAAAGGTAATTTTGGGCATTTGGCGATAGTTGGCGGATCATTGGGTAAATCAGGTGCAGTTATCATGGCATCTAAAGCTGCTTTGAGGTGTGGAGCAGGGCTTGTGAGTGCTGTTGTTCCTGATTCCATAAACACGATTTTTGAATCAAGTGTTCTTGAGGCTATGAGTTACCCTGTTGGTTCTTATGATGGTCACTTTTCTAAAACTTCAATAGAAGAAATCATGGATTTCGTTTCAAATAAGGACGCTGTTTGTTTGGGTATGGGTTTAGGTGTTTTTGATGACACAAAGGAACTTGTTAAGAATCTTCTCACTATCAATAAACCGATGATAATCGATGCGGATGGATTGAACTGCCTTTCCCATTTTGTAGATGAACTGAAAAATAGAAAAGCACCTACGATTTTGACGCCGCATCCAAAGGAGTTTGCAAGGCTGCTTGGCATTGATACGAAAGATGTAATAAACAACAGGCTTGAATTTGTTAAACAGTTTGCGCAACAGTTCGATGTTTTACTCGTTCTAAAGATGGCAGATACACTAACTGCTACGCCGAACGGTAAAATCTATATAAATACAGCGGGAAACGTAGGTTTAGCAACGGGTGGTAGTGGTGATGTGTTAAGTGGTATGATTGGTGCTTTTCTGTCTGAAGGTTATAACCCAGTTCAAGCTGCTATAAACGGCGTTTACTTACACGGCCTTGCAGCAGACATTGCCATAGAAAATGGCCTAACTTACGAAAATTTGCAACCTATAGATGTTATTGGACATATAAATGAAGCCATAAAGCATATTTTGGAGCAATAGTGCTACTTTGTCTGGCAGGATAAGAATTTGCTATCCTTGTAAGCCACGCTTCTGTTCCTGCCTGTTTCTTTTGCTTTGTATAGTGCAGTGTCGGCTTTTTTAATCAGAGAATTTATGCCCTCATTTTCACTCAATTCCGATACGCCCAATGATACAGTTATATCTATCTTTTTCCCGCCAATTTCTATCTCGTTGTTCTCTACTGTTTGCCTTATTTTTTCTGCTACAACACAGGCGTTTTTTATGTTTGTCTGCTGCATCACAATGCAAAACTCCTCGCCACCAAATCTTCCGACAACATCCGCTTTTCTAACGCCTGATTTAATTAAATTAGCTGTGTTTTTTAGTACCTCATCTCCCGTTTGATGTCCGTATGTGTCATTGATGTTTTTGAATTTGTCCAGGTCCAATATTACGAAGGATAGGTTTTCTTTGTTTCTCTTTGCCATTGCTACGAGATGTTCCAGAAACTTAAACAGCGTTCTCCTGTTGTAAAGACGTGTCAAAAAA
Source organism: Desulfurellales bacterium (assembly GCA_027035885.1). Lineage (GTDB taxonomy): Bacteria > Campylobacterota_A > Desulfurellia > Desulfurellales > Hippeaceae > Hippea. The sequence continues at coordinate 4,121 of JALVTR010000018.1, read as the reverse complement.
TCCAGCTCTGATTCCTCTTTTAGCCTTTTTATTAACTTACTCCTATTTATGTTTGCTTTCACCCGAGCGTGGAATTCGACCATATTGTACGGCTTTGTTAGGAAATCATCGATACCTGCCTCAAATGCCTCTCTCATGATTTCAACGGCTTCTGATCCAGAAGCAGATGTGATGCCAATAATCGGTATATATGAGAATCGCTCATCCTTTTTCAAAGCCCTTGCGACATCTATTCCGCTTGCTTTAGGTAGATGTATGTCCATTAAAATGACATCTATATCTGCACCTTCAACCAATTTTTCAACGGCCTCTTCACCTGAATATACACCGATGGGCCAAATGCTTTTTTCTTTTAGTTGATGACATATTGTTTTGTTTTGTGCAGCTGAATCTTCAACAACAAGCGCTTTACCTTCCCTAAACCCTTCGCTTTTAAAGAATGTTTTTATATATTCTTGTAACTCTCCGGTTTTGAACGGCTTTTTTAGATAATCAAAAGCTCCTAAATCAAACGCTTCATTTTTAAAAAAATCTTCATCCGTTGCGGTTAACATTATAACTGGCAAATCGTGTAGTTTGAGTTCTCCTTTAATCTTTTTTATCAGTTCCCACCCGCTCATTTTTGGCATTTCGCCATCAATTATGGCGAAATCGAAATTTGGGTCCTCTTTTAGATGTTCATAAGCCTCTAAACCGTTTTCAAATATGACTACATCAAATGAGCTTTCCAATTCCCTTTTAATCATCTTTTCTACAAATTCACTATCGTCACAGGCGAGTATCCTCTTCATTTTAACTCCTAAGGATCTTTGCTATATCTTTTGCGAAGTACGTGATTATTATATCTGCCCCCGCCCTCTTTATGGCTGTTAGTATCTCAATCATAACGGCTTTTTCATCGATCCAACCCATTTGGCCTGCTGCCTTAACCATCGAATATTCACCGCTTACATTGTAGGCTGCAAGAGGTATATAAGGAAATTGCTCTTTAGCCAACCTAATCACATCCAAATAAGCCAAAGCTGGCTTAACCATTATAAAGTCAGCTCCTTCATCTATATCTAACATCATTTCTTTTATTGCCTCGTTCGCGTTTCTAAAATCCATCTGGTATGACTTTCTATCACCAAAAGCAGGGGCTGATTCTGCTGCATCTCTAAAAGGACCATAGAAATTGGAAGAATATTTTGCGGAGTATGACATAATGGCTACATCTTCAAATCCGTTTTCGTCTAATGATTCCCTTATAGCTTTGACCATACCGTCCATCATGCCGCTTGGTGCTATGATGTCGGCACCCATTTTAGCGTAGACATAGGCTTCTTTTTTTAAAAGCTCAAGTGTCGGGTCATTTAATACATTGCCGTTTTTGTCTAACACACCGCAGTGGCCGTGTGATGTGTATTCGCACAGGCAGGCATCGGCTATTACAATTAAGTCGGGTAAATTGGATTTTATCTCATGAATTGCCCTTGCAATAATGCCACCTTCCGCATATGCTTGACTACCCATTTCATCCTTTTTTTCTGGTATTCCAAAGAGAATTATGGATTTTATGCCCAGATCGAAGGCCTCTTTTGCCTCATTAAATGCGTGTTCAAGAGATAGCTGATAAATACCTGGCATTGATTTAATGGGGTTTTTGATATCCTTACCCTCGATAACAAATATTGGATGCACAAAATCATCAATGGATAGTGTGGTTTCTGCAACCATATCCCTTATTGTTTTATTTCTTCTCAGTCTTCTTGGCCTTATTGTTGGAAATCCCATTGTTTTACCTCCGTTAATTGTTTATATAATTTTACATATTTTTCAACCATTTTATCAACGGAAAAATTTTCGTTAACCAATTTATATGCGTTTTCTACTATTTTTTTCCTTAGATCACCGTTGTCAAGCACAACTTCTATGGCTTTTGCCAAATCTTCAGGTTTGTTCCTTTTAACTAACAGTCCTGTCTCTTTATTGAATACAACTTCACTCAAGCCGCCAGCATCTGTTGATACAACAGGCACCTTTAACAACATGGCGTTTAAGGCAGCACCGCTTAAACCTTCGTAATCGGATGGCAGAACAAACAGGTCAAATGCCTTTATGTAATTTTCTATGTCCTTTTTAAATCCTATAAACTTAAACCTATCTGATAAACCCTTCTTTTTAACCAATTTTTCAAGCTTATCTCTTAAATAGCCTTTACCTGCAACCAAAAAGACTATATTTTTGCGCTTTTTTAGGATGACTTCTGCTGCCCTGATGAGGTTTGGTATGTTTTTCTGCTCCGTCAGTGCTGTTGCCGTGCCAATGATAGTTGAGTGTTTGAACTGTTCTTTTAAGACTTTCACCTTTTTTGAATTAATATTTTCTTCTAAGAGTGGATTTGTTGCAGAGTGTATAACTTCAAAATCTTCAATGCCTACTGTGTGCCTTAAGACCTCACAGACATATCGGGCAACACATACGATTTTATCGGTGTTTCTGTATTTAAATTTTGTGATTGGGTCGTTTTTGGGTTTGTAATCAACCCTGCGTGTGTAAACCAAAGGTTTTTTGTTAAAAACCTTTGATAGGGCGCAAATTGTGTGTGCATGTGAGGCATGTGCGTGTATGATGTCAAAATCCCTTCCAATACGTGCAATCTCTAATATGTTTTTAAGCCTATTTCTGCTGAGCTTTACCGTTTCTATACCGTTTTCTAGACACCTTAAATGAAACTCATCCTCAATGCAAGCAACGGCTGTTTCAAAACCTCTGTTTTTTAATCCAATTGTAAGCCACAATAGTTGCTGTTCGCCACCCCTGAATCCTCTTTGTGTGTCTATATGGAGTATTCTCATATTTTCCTGTAAACTGCCCCATAAGCCTTTGATAGGAGCTTTTTTGAGTAAAGCCTAACGCGTGACTTGAACCAGTCTAAGTCTTTCTTCCACACGCCGAAGCGTTTAATCTCAAAGGACGAATCGCCGGGTGAATTTGAACCGCGTTTTGTTGTGAATAGGTATTTAAAACCAACTTCTTTTGCTATCTCGAGCGATAGTGGCGTATATGCTCCCCAGGGCCATGAAAATGCATAGCAGATTTTTCTGACTTCGTATCCCACTTCGCCCTTTGCCACCTCAAGCTCTGTCTTAATTCTTTTTCTCTGCTCTTTATCCGATTCAAACTCGCCAATTTTATCTGTACCTTTTTCTCTTTTATACTCCTCAACTATATTTTCTAACTCCTTTCTCCAGTTTGGTTTTTTAAAGAACTCTGTATATCTTCTTTGTGTAACATAATTTGCAAGTCTGTCTCTTAAATCTTGATAGGCTACAAATTCCCTTGCTGAGAGTTCTGGTTTACGCTCAAAATCTGGTGTTCCAAATCTCTCATCACCTTTGAGCATCTGCCATGCCGAGAGTTTGTCCTTTGGTCTGTTGAAATCTATGATTTTGTCTGAAGAGTATATCTTTCTGTGTGTTTTGCTATGCGGCTGAATATCTATAACTTCGCTTCTTTCCATTGTCCTGATTTCTTCCCAACAGAGTCTTCTTACGGTTTTTATCCTGCATCCGAATTCCACGGAGTACGTGGATGAGCAGTTTGGCAACCTCTCTTTGGGTATCTTGCCGCTCCAGTAGTCCTCTAAGTTCAAGCCTGTAAACTCATCCTCCTCAACTGTCCATGTGACAAGGAATAGAATGGCCTTAAAATCGTACTTTTTAAGCAATGGATAGGCATAAACCCACGTGTCCAAATAACCATCGTCAAACGTTATGACAACGGCTTTATCCTTCCAAGTTTTTTTGCCCGTTTCTAAGTATTCACCAAGTTGCTCTTTGGTTATTGACTCATAGCTCTCGGATTTTAAAAACTTCAGGTGTTCTTCAAATAACTCTGGTGCTATAGAGAGCACATCATCATCGTAGTTTATATGATGGTAAAGCAATACAGGAACGCTTGTTTGCACTGCCTATCCCTCCCTTTTTCTTTTAATTTTATTTTATTTGTATAAAATCCCTCATTCCGCACCTCTTCCTCCATTTATACCATAAAACCCCATATAAGTTCTACCCAATAACTCCAAAATCAGTCTATGTTTGTTTTCCAATCCAACAATTTGTTCTTGACTATCCAGAATA
>JALVTR010000017.1 GCA_027035885.1 Desulfurellales bacterium | reverse complement strand
GGAATATTATAGGCGAAGAAGATTTCATAGAGGTTTTTGTTGACACGCCACTTGAAGAGTGTATAAAAAGAGACCCAAAGGGGCTTTACAAAAAGGCACTGAGGGGTGAGATTAAGGAATTTACGGGGATAGGCTCGCCGTATGAAAGGCCGGAAAAGCCAGAGATTCATATAAAGACGGAAAAGATGGGAGTAGATGAGTGCGTCGGAAAAATAATAGTCTACTTGAAGGGAAAAGGAATTTTTGAAGAGGGAAGATTTTGAATTTTGGATTTTGGATTTTGGATTTTGAATGGGGCAAAGATGAAAGAAGAGAACTTAATTAAAGATAAGGCGTATAATTTTGCGCTGGAGATTATAAAGCTATACAAATATTTAAGCAATGAAAAGAAAGAATTTGTCTTATCAAAGCAAATCTTAAGAAGTGGAACATCGATAAGGGCAAATATTTACCCTGTTAAATTTTACAAAAAAGGAATGTGCAATGTATTACACTTATGTTTTGCAAAGTTTGGTAGATAACAAATTCTATACAGGATATACAAAAGATTTAAAACAAAGATTAAAACAACATGAAAAAGGTGAAGCATTTTCTACAAAAAACAGAAGGCCTTTAAAATTAATTTATTATGAAGCTTGTTTAAATCAGCAAGATGCTTTACATAGAGAAAAATACTTAAAAACATCTCATGGGAAAATGTTTTTAAAAAAGAGGTTAAAGTGTTATTTAACAGGGTAGAGAAAACCCGAGCTGCTCAAAGTAAATCTGATTTTATCTCTAAGATATCGATTGTTCACCCTGTGAAATTTCTCAAAGTGAGAACCTTATTTCACAGGGCAAGTAAAGAGGCGAGGGAAACGCTGTATTGGTTAAGATTGCTAAACGATTCTAACTATATTGAAAGTTATTCAAACAAAGACGCATTATTTGATGAAATAAACTCAATTATAAATATCTTGACAAAGATCATAAAGACACTTCAGGAGGGATAGAAAAATGGATAGCTATAGTTTGATAACAATAACTCAAAATTCAAAATTTAAAATTGTGCAGCACCTAAAGGTTTTCTTTGGAAAGTGAGTGGGCCTATAGATATTTGTTAACTCCAAAGGGCATAAAAGAAAAGGCGAGGATAACGAGGGAGTTTGTGAAGAGGAAAATTGAGGAGTATGAGAAGTTGTTGGACAACGAAGATTAGCATGTGATTTCTCATGAGCTCTATTGAATTATCTACCGATGATGATAAACAAGGTGAACTAATGAGTGCAATTCGAAGGATAGCAAAAAACGCCGGGGTACTTTTTGTTTCTCAGGTTATAAGTCGTTTGTTGGCGTTTTTTTACATAATGTATACTGCTCGCTATTTAGGTGCAAAGGGTTTTGGCATTTTATCCTTCGCTTTAGCCTTTACCGGAATCTTTGGTGTCTTTACTGATTTAGGTCTTGGGCAATTAACCATAAGAGAAGTGGCAAGAAATAAATCATTGGCTGGAAAATATATTACCAACATCAGCGTGATAAAGGTGATCCTCGCTACTATCACCTTTGGACTTATAGTGTTGGTTATAAATCTCTTGGGCTATCCAGAGCAGACAATTAAGGTTGTTTATATTATAGCACTATCCGTAATCTTTGGTGCTTTTACTGGGGTGTTTAACTCTGCCTTTCAAGCGTTTGAGAGAATGGAGTATATATCAGTAGGAAGAATTTTAAATAGTGTTTTAATGTTCATCGGTGTTTTTTTTGCTATAAAGCATAGCTTTGGTGTTGTTGGTTTTTCTTTCTTATATCTTATGACTAATATTATTGTTTTCTGTTATAGTCTTGTTGTTTATCAATGGGGTTTTGGTAGCGACGTGTTTACAGTCTCAAATAAATTGTTTGAAATAGATTGGTCTTTTTGGAAGCAGATAATAAAAGAGGCGTTACCGTTTGGATTGTCTGCAATTTTTGTTACGATTTATTTTAGGATTGATTCAGTAATGCTTTCTTTGCTGAAGGGTAATGAAGCAGTAGGGTGGTACTCCGCAGCTTATAAAATTGTGGATGTTTTTACTTCTTTTGTACCAGGGGTAATTTATGCAGTAGCTTATCCGATATACTCGAGACATTTCAAATCTAAGGACTTGGAGGATATTTATATAAGGTCCTTTAAAGTTTCTTTAACTTTGGGTTTTTTTATATCCTTGTCTATTACTCTATTTGCAAATAAAATCATTACTATATTGTACGGTGCTCAATACATAAAATCTATTTTTGCTCTAAAGATACTTATATGGGCATTCTTTATAATATGTATAAGCACAGTAACAAGTGGATTATTAAACTCGATAAACAAACAGAATATTGTAACTATAGGGACGGGCATTGGGGCAGTATTAAACATAGTGTTAAATTTTATTTTAATACCAAAGTACAGCTTAAATGGAGCAGCCTTTGCAACAGTTTTTACAGAATTATTCGGCTTTATATTATACTTTTATTTTGTGGTAAAATTTGTGAAAATAAAATTTAGCAATATCTTTCTTTGGAGAAAGATAAGATGAAAATAGCAATTGATGTATCACCTCTGGCAACCGCTAAAAGAACCGGTATACCGAATTATTTATTCAACCTATGCAGGGACTTGCCATTAGTTGATGAGCGAAATGAATATATACTCTTTGGTAATTCTTTTGGGCATTTTAAGTCACTAAATCTTGCCGTAGAAGAGAGTAATGCTAAAAAATATCGAAATATATCAATAAAAATATCAAGAATTCCTGGCACGGTTCTCAAAACAATTTGGAAATATATACATACCCCATCAACTGAACGATTGGTTTGCAATATAGATATTTTTCACGCATTAACTATAAAGCCTCCTCTTAAAAAGGCGAGATTAACTGTAACTATCTTTGATTTGGCGCCTATGAAATTTAAGGCATTTTTTACGGACAAAGTTGGTCAGTATTTTATTGAATATTTTAATGATGTGATACCTAAAGCCGATTTTGTGATTGCCGTATCGAGTTATACAAAAAAAGAGATATTAGAGTATTTTAGCATTGAGGAAGAGCGTATTTTCGTCGCTCCTTTGGCGGCTAATGACTACTATAAACCGATATCAGATACGCGAGCAATTAATGAAATAAAGGTGAAATATGGGATTGACAGGGATTATATTTTATTCGTAGGAACCTTGGAACCACGGAAAAATATTGTAGGTCTAATCAAAGCTTATAGTTTTCTTCCAGAATACATTAAAAGTAATCATTTGTTGGTAATATGCGGTAAAAAGGGTTGGTATTACGAAGATATCTTTAAGGTGGTTAAAGAACTAAATATAGAAAACAAGATTATTTTTACTGGATATGTTCCTGACGAAGATATTCCTTTTCTTATGAACGGTGCAAGGGTATTCGTTTATCCATCGTTCTATGAAGGCTTTAGCCTACCGCCCTTGGAGGCCATGGCCTGTGGAACACCGGTTATATCTTCCAATGTCTCCTCTATTCCAGAGGTCGTCGGGGATGCAGGAATTTTAGTAAACCCAAACGATGTTGAAGAATTAAGGGATACAATTCAAAGGGTTCTTACTGATGACGAACTCAGATCTCAGTTATCAGAGAAAGGGTTAAAACAAACAAGCAAATTTTCTTGGCAAAGGACAGCAGAGAAAACATTAAAGTTTGCAATGAAATTTCGTTATAGTTATACGGAGAGCTGATTATAGTTATGAAAATTACTTTTGTACTTCCTGGATACCCATGGAAACCTATAGGCGGATTTAGAGTAATATATGAATACTCAAATCAGCTTGCGGCCCGAGGACATGAAGTGACAGTTATACATCCTCGCAAGCTTCCAAATTGGAATCCTTCTGCACCGCCAAACCTTTATCGCTGGCTTCGTAGAAAGATTAGCTATTTCCGAAATTTAATTTTTAGACCAAAGATTAAGTGGCAACCTATAGATCGACACGTGAAGATGCTCTATGTGCCAGAGCCAATAGCCAGATATATTCCAGATGCCGATATTATATTTGCCACTGCCTGGCAAGCAGCTGAGTTGGTTGTTAAATATCCTCCAGAGAAAGGGAGAAAGTTTTATCTTGTTATGGATTTTGACTCTTACTTCGGTCCCAAAACAAGGTTAGAAAGAACCTGGCGAGAGTCCTTTAAAAAGGTGTGTATCTCTTACTGGCTTTATTACAAGGTTTTGCAAACTGGAGTACCAAAAGACGAAGTAGTACATATACCTATTGGAGTTGATTTACAGAGATTTCGGCTTCTGAATGATATTGCTACGCGACCTAAAAGGATTGCGATGATGTATTCACCAAAAAGCTATAAAGCTCCTGAGGATGGGTTGAAAGCATTAGAAATATGTAAAAACAAACACAAAGATCTTCAAGCTATTGTATTTGGTCCAGGTCCTAAACCCAAAACATTGCCCTCTTGGATAAAATATATGGCAAACGTTAGTGAGAAAAGATTGGTTCAAATCTACAGTTCTAGTAGTATTTTTCTATCTTCCAGTCTTGCCGAAGGTTTTGCATTTCCTCCTGCAGAAGCTATGGCTTGTGGATGTGCTGTTATCGCCACCGATAGCGGTGGTATTCGTGAATATGCAGAGCACGAGAAGACAGCCTTGCTTTCATCGCCTGGTAATCCAGAGGAATTAGCACGAAATTTGCTCCGCGCATTGGATGATGATAGTTTGAGAGTGCGGCTCGCAAAAGAAGGATATAGGCGGATAAAAGAATTTACTTGGAGGAGAAGTACAGATTTGTTAGAACAGCTTTTGTTAGATATCATGGATGAGAAATAACATGTTTCCCAAAGTAGTAATCATCATCCTTAACTGGAACGGCTGGCGGGATACCGTCGAGTGTTTGGAGAGTATCCTAAAAAACGATTATCCAAATTATCAGGTTATTGTAGTGGATAATGGTTCTACTGATGGTTCTGTAAAACGGATAAAGGAAAAGTTTCCTTATATTACTTTGATAGAAACGGGCAGTAATTTAGGATATGCTGGAGGTAACAATGTGGGTATTTCTTACGCCCTTGAACAAGGGGCAGACTATGTGCTGATATTGAATAATGATACAACCATAGAACCAACTACTCTTACAGCTATGGTAGAGGTAGCTAAGGAAACTGGGGCAAGCGTTGTAGGTGGATTGATAAAGGATAGTTCAGACGGAAAAGTTCTTTTTGCTAAGAGTAGATATCCTGCAATGATGTTTTATTCTGAACCGCAGCAGGATATCCCAAACCAAAAATGGTGGGAAAGTGATAGAGTCGAAGGCTCAGCAATGCTTCTTAGTTGTGATCTCCTGAAAGAACGGTGGCGCTCCCTTGGTTACTTTCTTGATGAGTCGCTTTTTCTTTACTGTGAAGAGATAGAGCTTGCCTTGTGGTGTCGCCAGATGGGTAAGAAGAGTGTCGTTGCAAAAGATGCTGTTGTTTACCACAAAGTGGGCACAAGTTCAGGTGGAAAGGGAAGTCCGACCCAGTTCTACTACTTAACAAGAAATCGCCTATTGTTAGCTCGCCGCTATTTATGCGACCCTTTTAAGACCTTCTTTTTTATAACCTATCCCTTATGGAGATTTGCTCGTGCAGGTTTCTATATAATGAAAGGGCGATTTAAAATAGCAAGGGCAATTCTCCAGGGATTGTTGGATGGCTACAGAGGAAAAACAGGAGCTAAAATATGAACAAACATGAGATAACTCAAAGGCTTTTTTTATCTTCCGTTCCTGCTTTCTCTTTAGCAATTCTGTTAGGTTTGGCGGTTGGTCTCGTTTCTATGGTGCTTATAGCTCCTTTTGAGAACCGAGAAGTTACTTATCTACTTGTTGGGTTACTTGGTCTCATGGTTTTTGGGCCGATAGCACTCCGTATTCTTCAACATTCTTTGGATTTGGCCGAACCGGGAATATGGCTTGCACTATTTTATTTTACACACTTTGGAGCTCGGGCGATTTATGATACCATATTTGGGAGTGAAATCCTTGGATTCGGCCCCGAAACAAATAACTTTGAATTAATCAACGCTGCTCTTTCCGTAAGCATCATCGGTCTTTTAGCTTTTTGGATAGGGTACTATACTCGCCTTGGAAAAGCCATCGCTCATTCCACACCCACTCTGCCTCGAAGATGGAGCGGTATCCGTGCGTTCCTTTTTGCACTAATCTGTTTATTTGTGGGCTGGGGACTTCGAATCTACCTTATGATCTCTCAAGCAGGTGGAATTAGAGCTTGGTTAAGGGTAAATAAATACGTCGAACTTACACAGGCTCAGGGAACCATGTATATAAGCATCATTTCTGGCTTAGCCACGGTTGGACTGTTAATCATCTTTGTTTTGGCAAAAATAAGTAGGAATCGTGGCTATTGGTTATCATTTTACCTATTTCTTTTGCCAGAGTTAATATTCAGATTTTTTAGTGGTTCTAGATCACAGTTTATTTTTCTTCTGTTGGGTTTACTGATCGGTTCATATATGATTTCCAAGCGTGGTTATAAAGTGAGTATGCGATATATCCGCTGGGTTGTTGTATTAGTTGTACTTCTTATCACTCTTTATCCTTTGTTTTCAATTATCCGTGGAGGCATAGAAAATATAGGGGTATTATCACGTACATCAAAGTTTTGGGAAAAACCTACAGTACTTTTTAAATTAATAGAGGGGAGGCAAATAGGCCTTGACTCTTTAGCTGTTGTTATGAAACGCACATCAGAAGGAAAACCATATACCTTAGGTTCAGAACTTTCACTTGTTTTGATCGCGTGGATTCCAAGAAAGCTCTGGTCTGATAAGCCGACTATTAGTATCGGAAAGATCTTCTATAATAAATTTTTTCCTCCTATTTATAATAAAGGGACAGCAGTAGCCATCACATTCCCTGGTGAATTTTATTGGGATCTTGGTTTTACAGGTGTAATAATTGGGATGCTGTTCACTGGAGTTATGTGGAGATTTTTCTTTGAATACCTAATTAGACCAAAAGGAAATCTTTCTAATATTTTAGTTGTCAGCGTGATGTTTCCAATGTTTTTTGTTGCTGTGGAACAGACGCTTGTTAGCCTTTTAACTATGCATCTATTCCAATTTATTGTTGTGGTGTCTGTTGTTATTCTAATTAGTAGAAAAAGAAAAAACATAAAGATAGGTGAGCCCGTATGAACATTCTCGTTCTTTCCGACGCTTTTTGGCCTGACCATACAGGTGGGATTAGTAAAAGCTTATTGCCAGAAGTAGAAGAGCTTGCAGCACGAGGACATCGAGTTGTAGTTGTAGCTAGGAAGCTGAAAAAAAGTCTTCCATTCCATGAATTAAGAAATGGTTATGAACTATATCGTTATTCAAGCCCTCCTAAAGGGTCATCCTTCTACCGACTTTATCCCTTATTCAGTATTAGACAGGTGCCTAAGCTGGTTTCTCAGTTACACGGTAGATTCCATTTTGATACAGCCTATATCATTAATAATCCTTTTCAGGCGGTGGGACTTATGCGCGCCTCGTTGAAAATTCCTTATGTATATGTGTTCTACGCCCCAATTCCTCGGGAAATAGAACTGGATGCTACTCGAGGAAAGTATGGCTGGAGTACCCCTATGATTAAGGTAGTAAATCAATGGATTAAAACAAAGGAATATCAAACCTTATCTTCGGCTAAGAGAATAATAGTGAGAAGTGATTTTAGCAAAAAAGAAATACATCAATACTACGGAAAAGTTGACGATAAAAAAATCGTTAAAATTCCATTGTGTGTGAATACTAAGCGTTTTTCATTTGCAGATAACCCTCTAACAATCCGTGAGAGACTAGGTCTTCCACTAAATCGCCCAATATTACTTACCGTTAGACGTTTAGTAGCTAGGATGGGCCTGGAAAACCTTTTGGTAGCCACAAAGGAAGTAGCAAAACAAATTCCTGATGTTTTACTACTCATGGGAGGAAAAGGATATTTAGAAAACCATTTACTTGCACAGATAAGAAAACTTCAACTTGAGCAAAATGTAAGACTTCTTGGGTTTATACCAGAAGGAAAATTGCCTATGTATTATCAAGCAGCTGATTTATTTGTGTTACCAACTGTTGATTTGGAAGGATTTGGGCTTGCCACCATTGAAGCACTAAGTTGTGGAACTCCTGTTATTGCTACACCAATCGGTGCAAATCCAGAAGTAGTAGGTCCATTAGGAAAAGAGTTTATATGTGATAATGCAACCCCTGAGGCCTTAGCAGTGCGTATAATTTGGTTTATTAGGCAAGGTGTTAATATTGAATTAAGAAATCGTTGTCGAAGTTACTGTGAATCTAATTTTACAATTAAGAAGGTTGTTGATCACTTAGAACAGATCTTGAGCGAGGCTTTAGATATATGAGAGGATTTTCTTTTCCAATATATCCCAGCTTTTTATACCTTTTTATGGATCTTTTATTTGAACTAATATCATATAGTTTTCGATGTATATGTATGAATGGAAACAAAATGTGTCTTATTTTTAATGGTATTCGCATAAGAAATGTTGTAGCCAGAAACATCTGTAAGCAATTTAAGAAAGAAATAACATGTATAATAGAGAAATGAAATCAAGTCTTAAATACACGATGTATGAAAAAATAATATGTGATGAACTCGAGGTAACATGGAAGAAAAATTAGTATCTGTGATTACACCTTTATATAATTCTGCAAATTTCATATCGCATACTATTGAATCTGTTTTAAATCAAACATATGAAAACTGGGAAATGATAATTATAGATGATAATTCAACCGATGACTCAGTAAATATAGTCGAAGAGTACGTAAAAAGAGATGACCGTATTAGACTAATTAAGTTGAAAAAAAACAGCGGTCCAGCTATTGCTAGGAATAAAGGAATAAAAGAAGCAAGAGGTAGGTATATAGCTTTTCTGGATGCTGATGATCTATGGTTACCTGAAAAATTGGAAAAACAATTAAAGTTCATGAATGAATATGATTTAGCTTTCACATATTCATCGTATAAGTTAATTGATGAAGAAGGTAACAATTTAGGGGAATTCATTACAAGAGAAGAAATTACTTACAATAGTATGTTGAAAACTTGTAGTGTAGGATGTCTAACCGCTATTTACGATACCGAAAAATTAGGAAAAGTTTACATGCCTAATATTTTAAAAAGACAAGACTATGGATTATGGTTAAAAATACTAAGACAAATTGGTAGCACAAAAGGTATTTTAGAACCGTTAGCTATCTATAGGATTAGAAAAAACTCTATTTCCTCGAATAAATTGGTAGCCGCAAAGTATCAATGGAAAGTATATAGAGAAATTGAAAAGTTGCCTTTATTAAAAAGTGCTTATTATTTTATGTGGTATGCTTATTACGGATTTAAGAAATATAAGAGTAAATAGGTGAAGTTAATAATTAATAGTACAACATTTGCTCTTATAAAAACAAATTAGCCAAAGGAGGTTTAAGTGAAAAGAAAGGCCTTAATAACAGGCATTAGAGGGCAAGATGGGTCATATTTAGCAAAATTCTTACTTGAAAAAGGATACGAAGTTTGGGGGGCAGATAGACGGAGTGGTGATTCAAGCAACTGGAGACTAAAAGAATTAGGTATTGAAAAAGAAATAAACATTATCTACATGGACTTATTAGAACTGACAAATATTATGAGAGTAATAGAAAAAGTTCAGCCAGATGAGATTTATAACTTAGCTGCCCAAAGTTTTGTAGGTGTATCCTTTGAACAACCTATCTTAACAGCTGAAATTAATGCTATGGGGGTCTTAAAACTTCTCGAAGCGATTAGGTCTTTAAAGCCCGATATAAAGTTCTATCAGGCTTCAACAAGTGAAATGTTTGGGAAAGTTCAGGAAATTCCTCAAACAGAAAAAACACCTTTTTATCCAAGGAGTCCGTATGGTGTGGCAAAATTATTTGGACATTGGATAACAGTTAACTATAGGGAGTCTTTTGACATTTTTGCCTGTTCAGGTATTTTATTTAATCATGAATCACCTTTAAGGGGGTTGGAATTTGTAACAAGAAAAATAACTTACGGATTAGCAAGAATAAAGTATGGATTGCAGAATAAGTTGGTATTAGGGAACTTGGATGCTAAAAGAGATTGGGGATACGCTAAAGAATACGTAGAAGCCATGTGGCTAATGCTCCAACAAGATAAACCAGATGATTACGTTATAGCCACAGGAGAAACACACACAGTTAGAGAATTTGTAAAAAAAGCAGCTGAAGTTGCAGGTTTTGAGATAGAATGGGAAGGAAAAGAGGTAAATACTAAAGGAATAGACAAAAAGTCAGGTAAAATTATTGTAGAGGTTTCTCCAGAATTCTATAGGCCCTCGGAAGTAGACATACTAATTGGGAAACCAGAAAAAGCAAAAGAGAAATTAGGATGGGAACCAAAAACTAAATTTGAAGATTTAGTTAATATTATGATGGATGCAGATTTAAAAAGAATCTCCAAAGAAGCTAAATGATCGATAAATTTTGTTATTGTTGACTGATAGAGGCAAAAAAATGTTGGAGGAGAATTAATGAAAGTTATTATACTTGCTGGTGGGTCTGGAATAAGGCTCTTTCCTATGTCGAGAAAAAAATACCCCAAGCAGTTTTTGAAAATCGGTGATGAAAAATCCTTATTCCAAAAAACCGTCGAAAGAAGCCTGCTTGCTGTTAATCCAGAAGATTTAATCATAATAACCAATAAAGACTACCAATTCCACATCAAAAACCAACTCTCAGAACTACTTACCAACTCAACCATTCAACTACCCACCCATTTAACTATTCCACTATTCTACAATTCTACTACTCAACCGATTAATCCCCAATTCAATCTAATCCTTGAGCCTATAGGAAGAAATACGGCTCCAGCAATAGCTTTGGCTGCAAAGTTTGCACTTGAAAAGTTAGAGGTTGCGGAAGACGAAGTTTTGTTTATATCTCCCTCCGATCACATCATCTCACCTGCGAAGAAGTTTGCTGAATATGTAAAAAAAGCCGAGAAAGTAGCAAAAGAAGGAAACATAGTAACTTTTGGCGTAAGACCTACAAAACCGGAAACGGGGTATGGCTATATTGAAGCCAATACCGCTAATTCCCTACTTAACGATTCAACCAATCAACCATTTAACCAATTATACAAGGTAAGACAATTCCACGAGAAACCTGATTTAGAGACAGCTAAAGAGTATTTAGCAAAAGGGAATTACTACTGGAACAGTGGAATGTTCGCCTTTACTATAAAAACAATTTTTGAAGAACTTAAAAAACATGCACCTGAAATTTACGAAAAAGTAGACAATAGGACATTTGAAGAAGTTTTGGAGAACTTTGAATCCATGCCGGATATTTCTATAGATTATGCTGTAATGGAAAAAACAGATCGAGCTGTCGTTCTACCTCTTGATCTAACCTGGTCGGATGTAGGATCATGGGATGCCTTTTATGAAGTTGGCGAGAAAGATGAAAATAGGAATGTAAAGATAGGTAAGGTCATCGATATTGATACAAAAGATTCTTTGATTTTAGGTAACGAAAGAGTTGTTTCTACTGTTGGAATTAAAGATCTGGTAATAGTTGAAACGGATGATGTCCTATTAATCGCAAAAAAAGGAGAAGGTCAAAAAGTTAGAGAAGTTGTAAGAAAGTTAAAAGAAGATAAGGAATTTAAGCATTTAACAGAATTTCATACAACTGTTTATCGTCCATGGGGTCACACAGGGGTCACATCTCAACATTTGACATTTAGCCTATTCATTCTATGTTTAAGAACTCTTCTGGGCTTATACCTGCTTGCTTTAGAATAGCTCTTAATGTTCCTTCAGGCAAGTCCTTAGGGTGATTAGGAATTGTGGTATATCTTTTCGTCTTTGGGTTAAACCAAATTTCATGGCTCCCAGCCGCCTGTCTTGCAAATTCAAAACCAAGTTTCTTCAGTCTTTTGACAACATCTCTATATTTAAAACCAGATAATTTTCCCATTTACATACCTACGACAATAGGCAACTCTATTTGTGTTAATTCTTGTTGAGGTAATTCATCTCCCTGCAGTTCCAATAATTTTTTGGCTACATCTCTTGCTATTTCTAATGTTTCTGCTATGGTTCTGCCTTGTGCTACCAATCCTTGAATATCCTCTGATGTTGCAAGGTAATATCCTTCTGGCAGTTTTTCTATTTTGAGTTTTATTATTCTTTCCATTTGGTTTCCTCCATTAAAATATTAAACATTTTGTGTACATGGGTCACACAGGGGTCACATCTCAACATTTGACATTTACTCCCTCTCCAACTCTTTCGTTGTTTTTTCTACCATTTCTTGGGTCATTCTATCTTTTCTTATTTCTTTTTCAAATCTTTTTACCGCTTGAGATACAGCAGAATAGTCCATACTAAACAGCTCACCTATTTCTTTTAGTGATAAAGGTGTGTATTTTTTTAGAAAGTATAGAGCTAATTTTCTATAAATATTGCCTCTGCTTTTTTTAAAGATTATACTTTTATCTATACCAAGCTGAGTTGATATAGCATCAATGACACATTCTTTTGACAGTAGATTTTCATCTTTTATATAATTTATTTCCCTGTTTGAACTCAGTTTGAATATCTTTTCTTTTATCTCTTCTATAAATTTTTCACTGCCTAAAGCTATATTCTTATAGCTTTTTTCAAGGGGGTTTTTAAGGTTTATATTTCTCATAACATGCTGCATATATTGTT
>JALVTR010000016.1 GCA_027035885.1 Desulfurellales bacterium | reverse complement strand
GTGGTTCGGCTGGCTTAATCTATGGAAATATCCATCAATTCTTTGTACAGTTATTGGGAGTTGTAGTTGTTTTACTATATACTTCTACCTTAACATTTATTATAGTCAAAGTTGTTTCCTTTATGACGAATGGCTTGAGAGTTAATGAAGAAGATGAGCTTAAGGGTCTTGATATAGCCGTTCACACAGAGAAAGGATTTGAATTATAATGTAACTTTATCTACAAAAATGTAAACATAAATTGTGTTAACATTAATTATATATTTGAAAAATATTTCTATGATAGTAAAGGAATTATTTATGCTACTTTGAGGAAAAATGTTGGAGGGTTCGACATGCAATTATTGAGAAAGATTATGGTAGCGTCGATTTTGATTTTCTTGCCTTTCAGTGCTTTTGCATCAACAGGCAATATTAGTGCAGGTGATACTGCGTGGCTTTTGATTTCTGCTGCGCTTGTAATGATGATGACGCCCGCAGGTCTTGCTCTGTTCTACGGCGGAATGGTACGCACCAAGAATGTTCTAAACTCTATGGGTATGTCTTTTGTTACATATGGCATTGTTTCAGTTCTTTGGATTGTTTTTCAGTTTAGTTTGGCCTTTGGTGGTGATACTAATGGTTTGATAGGAACGTTTAAGTATCTATTTATGGGTAGGGATATTAATTTGGTTTATCCAGGTACACATGTCTCTGTTATGGCCTTTGCTGCTTTTCAGCTTACATTTGCTGCCATAACCACCGCCTTAATTAGTGGTTCTGTTGTAGAAAGAGTTAAATTTAGTTCATGGGTTATTTTTAGCATCATTTGGTCAACACTTGTCTATGTTCCCCTTGCCCATTGGGTTTGGGGTGGTGGTTGGCTTGCCAAAATGGGCATAGCAGATTTTGCCGGTGGTCTTGTTGTTGAGACATGCTCTGGTATTGCAGGACTTGTCTTTGCCTTGATGGTTGGTGCAAGAAGAGGGTTTAAGAAGGAAGCTATGCAGCCATCCTCTATAGCTTTGTCAATTTTCGGAGCCGCAATGCTGTGGTTTGGCTGGTTCGGTTTCAATGCTGGAAGTGCTATAGCCTCAAATGCACTTGCCTCAAATGCATTTCTTGTAACAAACACAGCCGGTGCATGTGGGGCTTTAAGCTGGATGTTGATGGATTGGAGCGTGCATAAGCGTCCAACAATGTTGGGTTTTGCCTCTGGTGCTGTTGCCGGCCTTGTGGCAATTACTCCTGCTGCTGGATTTGTCAATAATGTTGGTGCAATAATTATTGGCTTTATTGCTGGTATTATCAGCTGGATTGCTACTGGTTACTTAAAATATGGTTTGGGCTATGATGATTCGTTGGATGTGTTTGGTGTTCACGGTTTGAATGGTATTTGGGGTATAATAGCCATAGGTTTCTTTGCAGATCCAAAAGTTAACTTTGCACGTGGCCTTGTATATGGTGGAACGCACCAAATTATTGTTCAATTGATTGGTGTTTCAGCTACGATTGTATTTGTTGCCATTGGTACATTTATAAGCGGTAAAATAACATCTGTTTTGACGAATGGTTTGAGGGTTGATGAAGAAGATGAGATGAAGGGGTTGGATGTAGCTGTTCACACAGAGAAAGGTTTTGAGATTTAATTGTTTAGGCTGGCTTTTTGGCTGGCCTTATTGTCCAAACAAACAAACTTCCAACGATGGCAATCACAACGTTGAAGCTAAAAGCGATTTTAAAGCCAAAAGCGTCAACTAAAGCCCCAATTATGCTGGGGGCAATAGACGAGCCTATCATCACCATGCCAAATACAACGGCAATATTTGAATTGACCTTTTTTCCACCTATCTCTGCTGCAAATGCGTGCCTTACAGGTATAGATAATGACATAAAGAAGCCCATAAGGAATAGGAAAATCAGACTTGGCTTTATTAAAAATAAACCTAAAAAAGCACCCATCAAGAAATAGCTTACAGAGATGGTAATCTTACGTCCTATTCTATCTGAAATTATACCTCCAAGCGGCTGTGCAATTAGCCCTGCAAGCAGCATAACCGATGCTTTTAAATTAGCATTTAGAATGTTTGAGCCATGTGAATAGAAGTATGCAGGTAGAAAGGACGATATCCCTCTGGAGAAAAACGGTATAACAATGGCGACAACTCCGAGCATCAGTAGTTCTTTTGTTAGTGTACTTTTGAAGGATGTTTTTATTGGCTTTTCCTTGATTTTTATGACTGTTAGTATAATTAATGCCATTAGTATTCCAGGTATTGAAACAAAGAGAAAACTCTTCATTCCGTACTCTGAAAGTAAGTATCCCATAGATATAGGTGCGAAGAAGTAGCCCAAAGCTCCTCCTATGCCGTTTAAGCCTATTGCCATGCCTTTATTATCCTTAAATACGCTGCTTAAAATTCCCATACCTTGAGGATGATAACTCCCAAGCCCAATGCCTATGAGAATTGTCGCCAAGAGCGCCGTGCAGTATGAATTTGATATGTAGAACAAAAAATATGATATTGAAAGTACAATAAACCCACTTGTTAAAGTTAGTTTTCTTATTCCACGAATTTCAGATAAATGGGCTATTGGAGATTGTAGCATAGCAGCTAAAAAGTAAGGCACACTCAATAGCATGCCCGATTGGAAATAATTTATGGTGTAAAGTTTTTTTAAGACAGGAATAGCAGGTGCAATTAAAAGTGAATACCAATCATTTACGAAATGCGCCGTTGCAATGATAAACAGTAGAATTATCGGTTTTGTCAAATTTTTCATTTACCATTTTTCTAACCATTATTTATTGACGCGTTCAACGTATTGGCCAGTCCTTGTATCAATTCGTAGAGTATCTCTTTCTTTAATGAAGAATGGTACTTGAACAACTGCACCTGTTTCGAGTGTAGCCGGTTTTGTTCCAGTTGCAGCTGTATCGCCTTTGAAACCGGGTTCTGTATCTACCACCTTCAATTCAACAAAGTTC
>JALVTR010000015.1 GCA_027035885.1 Desulfurellales bacterium | reverse complement strand
GGATTGTCTGCATTGTATATTGGCCTTCCTATGACTATGTAGTTGCTGCCAAGTTCTATTGCGTTCTTTGGTGTAACCACCCTTTTTTGGTCGTTTTTAGATGCCCATGCAGGCCTTATGCCAGGTGTAACTATTGTAAAATATTCACCGAAATTTTCTCTTATTAGTTTTGTTTCCTTTGCACTTGCTACAAGCCCACTTATGCCTGCCTTTAAAGCGTTATTGGCAAGTTTAAGAACCGTTTCTTCCACGTTCATATTAATAAGCATGTCCCTTTTTAGGCCGTCATTATTCATGCTTGTTAAAATAGTGACTGCAAGTATTTGAGCTCCTTTTTTGCTGTGTCTTATTTCAAATTCTTTAATTGCCTCTTGAGCGGCTATCATCATCTCTATTCCTCCAATGGAGTGTATTGTGAGCATATCTACCTCAAGCTCACTTGCCGCATAAACCGATTCTTTGACTGTGTTCGGTATGTCGTGATATTTGAGGTCTAAAAAAACCTTTTTGCCCCGTTTTTTTAATTCTTCGATGAGCCTTGTTCCATAAGCTGTAAAATTGACTGCGCCAACTTTGAACCAGATGGCTTCCTCAAGCCTATCCAAGAGGTTTAGAATCGCACCATAGCCTCTTAGGTCTAATGCAACGATAATTTTTTCATTCATCATATTCTCCCTTGTAAACTTTGTCTAAGATGGCATTGATTAAAGACTTAGATGATTCTTTTGAAAGCTCTTTTGCAACATCTACATATTCGTTTATAACGACCACTGGGTGTGTTTCTTTTAAAAATAAAAGCTCGTATATGCCTACCCTTAAAATTGCTTTATCCACAAGAGATATTATATCATCTCCTGATTCAGCATAGTTTTTTATAAGGGAATCTATGTATGAAAGATTTTTTAGAGTTCCTTCAATTAGCTTTTTGGAAAATACTTTTTCATTATCTTTTTTGGGCTTACCAACGAACTCTATAAAGGAGTAAGGCTCATCCCTGTTTCCAAATTCTTTGGCGTATATGTACTGAACCGCTGCTGTTCTTGCTCTTCTCCTTGACATATTTAAATATTTCTATAGAGGTTAATCATTTCTAAAAGGGCAACCATTGCATCAAACCCCTTGTTGCCCATTTTTGTTCCAGAACGTTCTATGGCTTGTTCTATAGTATCTGTCGTTAGTATGCCAAAGGATATTGGTATTTTTCCTTTTAGGGAAATTTGTGCTATACCCTTTGCAGTTTCGTTAGCAACGAAGTCAAAATGTGGAGTTGCACCCCTTATTACTGCACCGAGACACAATATACCGTCATGCTCTTTATCAACAAGTTTAGAGAGTAACATTGGTATTTCAAATGCCCCAGGAACCATATAAACAGTCATGTTATCTTTGTTACCGTTGTGCCTTACAAAGGCATCTATTGCACCGTCTAATAGTTTTGTAGTTATAAAACTATTGAACCTGCTAACTATAACACCGACTTTAACATTGCTTCCGTCTAATTTTCCTTCAACAATCTTCATAATCAACTCCTCAAACCTTTGTTAAAAGGTGCCCCATTTTTTCCTTTTTTGTCTCAAGGTAACACTTATTAATATTATTTGGATCAATTTCTATAGGCACGCGCTCCACAATTTCAAGACCATAGCCCTCAAGGCCTACAATCTTTTTTGGATTATTGGTCATAAGTCTAATCTTTCCTATGCCCAAATCCACAAGTATCTGTGCACCAATACCGTAATTTCTCAAGTCAGGCTTGAATCCCAATTTAACATTAGCTTCCACAGTATCATATCCCTGATCCTGTAGTGCATACGCCTTAATTTTGTTTGTTAATCCAATTCCCCTTCCTTCCTGTTGCATGTATAAAACAACGCCTTTTCCTTCTTTTTCTACCATTTCCATCGCAGCGTGTAGTTGGTCTCCACAATCGCAGCGCAGAGAGCCTAAAATATCACCGGTTAAACATGATGAATGGACTCTAACAAGTGTTGGTTCATTTTTGTTTATCTTTCCTTTCACTAAAGCTACATGCTCGAAATCGTCAACCTTGTTTTTGTAAACGATTATTTTGAAGTGTCCGTATTTTGTGGGTAAATCTGCCTCCGCTGTTCTTTCGATTAGTCGTTCATTTCTCATTCTGTATTCGATAATACTTGCTATTGTGACCATTTTAAGATTAAACTTCTTTGCAATTTCTTCAAGTTGTGGTCTTCTTGCCATGGTTCCGTCGTCGTTCATGATTTCGCAAATCACTGCAGCTGGAATAAGGCCTGCCATTCTTGCTAAATCTACGCTACCTTCTGTGTGGCCAGTTCTCACTAATACGCCACCCTTTTTTGCCCTTAGTGGGAATACATGCCCTGGTTTTGATAAATCTTCTGGTTTGGCATCGGGCCTTATGGCCGTTTGAATTGTTGTAGCTCTATCAAAAGCGGATATACCTGTTGTTACACCGAATTTAGGGTGGGCATCGATTGATACTGTGAATGCCGTCTTGAATTTGTCATTTTCGTCAACCGTCATAAGTTTTAAATTAAGTTTTTCTATTAACTTTTCATCCATGGGCAAGCATATAAGCCCCCGCCCATGCTTTGCCATGAAATTTATGGATTCTGGTGTAACAAACTGGGCAGCCATTACAAAGTCACCCTCATTTTCCCTATCCTCATCATCGACCATTATTATCATTTTGCCCGATCTAATCTCGCTAATTGCTTCTTCGACACTTGCAAACATAACGCCACCTTCCTTACTTAAAAAGTCATAGGCATTTTATAATAGGTTGGGGATTGTTTCAAATTAATTCAAGCAAATCCGTGCAATTTTAGAAACTCTTCTGTAAAGCCTTTTGATTTTTTTGTAAATTTTTCGACGTATTTGCCTATTATGTCAACCTCTATGTTTAGTTTATCCCCAGGTTTTCTGTATTTTAGATTGGTATTTTCGTATGTGAACGGTATTATAGCAACGCTTAATGAGTTATTATTGAGTTCTGCTA
>JALVTR010000014.1 GCA_027035885.1 Desulfurellales bacterium | reverse complement strand
TTTTAAGCGCCCTTTAAAATCAAAACCACACCGGTAAGTTAAAGATTCACGCAAAATAAATACCGAATTTTACTCATTCTCGTCTTCAATCGATTAATTAATCGAATTTCAAAAAGTTTGCGCTCTATGGGCTTAATTTTTGCCTTAGAGGGTGTTTTGAGAGGTGTGTTAGGATGCTTTTGTGCTTTTGTGTGCATTTTAAGCTAAGTGCGTTATGTGAAAAAAAGGAATGCGGGTTTAGCGCAACAAGCAAAGCGGTTAAGTGCAAAAGCGAATCAATAACAAAAAAACGTGGATATGCGGGTTAAGTGAAATAAAGAAAAGTCAAGCGGTGAGTGTGAGTTCAGAGAGGGAACCAAAATCATAGTGACTAAAGGTAGCAAAGTGGGTATTTTATATGAGCCCCGCGACAAGCTCCGCCTTGACCAAGCCTTCAAGAGACTCAAGGACAGAGGCTGTGTGCGGAGCAGGCGGGAGATGGTCGTGAAGCTGGCGTATTTCGTCCTGCTGGGGGACATTGAGGGGCTGTGCGAGGTGGTGGGGCAGTCGGAGTTTGAGCTGGAGAGAAGAGTGGAGAGTGGTGTTGGTGGTGGTGATAGTGGTAGTGGTAGTGGTAGCACCAACACCAACACTAACACTAACACCAACACTAACACTAACACTAAAAGGAGGTGAACCGATGAAGAGACTGTTGGCTTTTATAGTAATGGCGGTTGGATTGGGGATGATGCTGAGCGGGTGCACAATTGGAAGCCACTATATTAAGGAAAGTTATATTGAAAAAAACTATATAGATAAGGTGAAAGTGCCTGAGAGTAAGAGGGTTGGGGACAGGAACATAAAGTTTTATGTGGGTAAAGTGGTGGATAAGAGAGAAGATAAATATGTATTTATGAAAAGAATGAGTTTTGCTATTCCCGCTGGTGCAATACACTTTAAGAACTTCTGCGGAACTCTTAAACACATAACAGAAAAGGCGTTATACAATACCGGCTGGGGAGTTGTGGATAATAAGAATAAAGCAAACTTCATAGTAGATACAGTAGTAAAAGACTTTACTATTCATATGGGACTAATACTTCCAGATAACAGAATAGAAAGCGAAATTTGTCTTTATAATAGAAAAAACGGAAAAGTAGTAATAGAGAAGAGAATATATAAAGAAAATCACACTATTTATGGACCGGACTTTACAGGTAGATATAGATTTATTGTTGGCGATTTCTCCAAGCAATACTACACCGCCCTCATCAACTACTTCTCCTCCCCCGAGTTCGTAAAAGCCATCAAGAAAGCCTATGCACAAGAGGTTAACGACGATTCAACGGTTAGTCATTAGTCTTTAGTCGATAGTCGCTGGTCTTCAGCAAGGCGGGTTGCCTCTGGCGGGGCGATCCGCCTTTTTCATTTCGGCGCGGGGAGTTTTGGGAAGGTTTAGACTGCTTGATTGAGTTCAGCTTGCCGACTGAGTCTATTCTGCTTGTCAGCCTCTAACCTATCTTTAGCGGAACGGAGAAAGCCGATACCCCCGTGTAGCGTTTCTTTCTTGCTGTTCTTCTTTAGGAAGCGGTAGGGGGTATCGGCTTTCGGAGTGGAGCGAAATAAAGAGCGGAGCGTATCCGATTTTTCTTTGACTACCGACTAACAACCAACGACCAAAGACTAATGACTAACGACTAAAAATCAACGGGTGGCGGGTGGGTGCAGGCAAGACGGACTTTTGGCTGGTAGGGAGTTTATCTTGCGGTAGGGACTCTCTCTTTCTCAATCCCCCTCTATATGTTGTCGTTGTTATTTTGTTTTTTGTTATTGTTATATTGTTCGAGAGACAGAATGGCGTCGGGACGGGGATTTCTGGAATTAATTATAACACTTTCAGGGTAAACTATAACACTTTCAGGGTCGAACTATAACATATTCAGGGTAAACTATAACACTTTCAGGGTGAGTATAACAGTCTTTAATAAATGTTATTAAAAATAGTGTTGACAAATAGTTAGTTTGGATTACAATGAAGAATGTAAAAACTTGAAAATGGAGGGTAAATGATGAAGCACATCGACGTGAACAACAAAGCAGAGGTTATAAAATCGGACACGATAGTGAGGGCAAGGTATAGATTAAATCCGCTGAGTTTAAAGTTTATCACCGTTCTAATAGCTGGTTTAAAAAGAAGCGATGATATAAACCAAATTTACACTTTTAGTGTAAAGGAATTTAAGGAGCTAACAGGCTTAAAAAGAAAGGACTTGTACTGGGCTGTAAAGGAAGCTGTAAGAGAGATTCTGGAGAAGCCTCTATACATACCCAAAGATGAGGACAGCAACAGTTTTTTGATGCTTAACTGGGTGGCGAGCGCAGAATACAAGGAAGGCGAGGGTGTTGTGGAGTTTGAGATCAGTAAGAAGTTAAGACCTTACCTCTTGAGCGTAAAGGAAAGGTTTTTGAAGTATAAGCTTGAGAATATCCTGAGCCTTGCCAACGGCTATTCCATCAGGCTTTACGAGATACTCAAAGACTGGCTGGAGATGAACAAGCGTTACGGTAAAAAGGCGGAAAAGATAGTCAGCTTAGAGGAGTTTAGAGAAACGTTGGAAATACCAAAAGGATATAAGTATGGCAATATTAAAGAAAGAATTTTGGAAAAAGCTAAAAAGGAGCTTGCCGAGAAGACGGATATAAAAACTGGACGCAAGGTAACGCATATTAAATTCATCATAACCGATAATCCTAATGGCGGTGGCAAGAAACTGGAAGATGACAACAAGAAAAACATAACCCCCGAGACCGTAGTCCTGAGAATCCCCGACGAAGTAAAAAGCAAACTCAAGCAGGTTACCAACGAACTCCTGAGGGAGATCAACCGATACATATCCGAAAAAGGGCTTGATTACGTGACGAGCAACATAGAATACGCTAACAAAAACGCTAAAGACAACTACATAGGCTATCTTCTGAATGCCCTCAAAGACGACTGGGCTAAAAATGTGAGAGAAAAGCAGGATCTACAGGACAAGATGGAAAAAGCCAGAGAGGGATACAGGG
>JALVTR010000013.1 GCA_027035885.1 Desulfurellales bacterium | reverse complement strand
TTCCTGCCATTTTTCAATTAAGTGCGGATCGGCAATCAGACCCCTTGCAATGCCTATGAAATCGGCTTTTCCAGATTTAATAACATCATTTGCTATTTCATAATAGTTCAAGCGGTCAGCAGCAATAACTGGAATTCCCACATTCTCTTTTATCTTCTGGGCAAATTTCACTAATGTAGCTTTTGGCATTGACATAGGTGAAACATGCATATATGTAGTTTGTCCGACACCAGCGCTAACACTGATTATATCAACGCCATATTTCTCCAACCTCTTTGAAAAAGCAATAGCCTCTTCTAATTTAAAATCCTCTGTTGTAAGTTTTGCATAATCATTTGCATTGACCCTTGCAGATATTATCATGTCATCATTGACTTTATCCTTAACCATCTCAACTATTTCAAGGGCAAGCCTCATTCTGTTTTCAAGATTTCCCCCGTATTCATCAACCCTTTTATTAAAAGCTCTACTTAAAAACTGATTAAGAAGCCAACCATGGGCAAAATGCAGTTCAATGAGTTCGAAACCGGCTTTTTTAGCCCTCAAAGCAGCAGAAACAAACGAATCTCTTAATACAAAGATTTCATCCCTTGATAGCTCATTTACAGTTTTAGTTTTTACATTTAAGGCAAGTTGAATACCTGCTATGCCGTGTTCAGAGATAACTTTTGCAACTCTGCTCAAACCCTCAATTTTATCATCTCCGTCTATTCCCACCTGATTGGGAAAGCATTTTCCCAAGAGATGTGTATAAGATGCCTCGCAAATAATTGCGGCAGGACCCTTTGCCCTGATTTTGTAGTAATCAATATTCTTTTGGGTAACAAAACCGTTCTCTGTTGCAAAGTTCGTAACCGTTGGAAGCATAATAATTCTGTTTTTAAATATTTTGTTTCTTATCTTGTAGGGACTGAATAGCATCTCTATCCCCCTATTCCCTTTAAAAATTCGAGCAAATGAGACTTAAATATACCTTCACTTTCAAAATAAAACGGATGGCCTAAGTTTTTAAAAATATACAGTTTTGAATCTTTCATTGCTTCGTTTAGCTTATAACCTATAGCCGGATTCACTTTTCCATCGTTTTCTCCCCACATCAGAAGAACAGGGATATTTATACCCGAAAAGCTCTCAATATCTCCTTCGATTCCTGCTGGAGACATAGCCACCACTGCTATTAAATTATTTGGATTCGATAGAGCATAACGAAGGACATAGCCACCGCTTATGGAAGCGCCCACTAAAACAACATCATTGAGATTCAATTTATCTATAACTCCTCCTATAAAATCTATCACACTAACATCGTTTATCTCTGAATTTCCAAAACCTGGTAAATCAACGGCATAGAACTTAAATCCTATATTAAATAGACCCTCTATGGTTGAGCTGAGTTTTAAGAAGTCTTTAGATGTATAGCTTTTACCATGTAGAAAAAGAGCAACTTTTTTACCCATCGGCTGTTCAATGTAAAAGAATGTTTTGCCAAAAAGTCTGTCTGTCTTTTCCAGTATATACATAGACTCCCCCTAAAACTTAATGGGTTTAACAACGATGATATTGTCTATGCTCTCAAGTTCATTCAACAAATCATCTCCTATGGGATCATCAAGCTGCACAAAAGACATGGCAAAACCCCCCCTTTGCCTTGACAGGTGGAAGCCCGCAATATTAATACCGCGATCACCAAGCAAAATACCTATTTTTCCGATGATTCCTGGTTTATCGTCGTTTATGATATACAAGTAAAAGCCTTGAGGAACTATGTCTGTTTTAAAATCATCTATAAATACAATTTTTCTACTTCCATCTTCATATACAGTAGCTCCAACCATCTTCGCTTCTCTGTCAGTTGAAACTTTAAGAATTATAAGGTTATTGTAATTCCCATAGTTTTCCGCTTTTGCTTCGGATACTACTATACCGTTGTCCTTTGCAAAATACGGGGCACCCATATAGGTAACATCTTCTTTCATACTATTCTTCAAGAAACCTTTTATTGCAGCTACTGTGTAAGGTTGATAATTAAATGGAACATCGAACGCTTTTGTCACCATGTCTTCTTCAAAGAATTTACCCACCATTGTAACTTGAAGTTCTTTGGGCCTTCCTTCTATAAGCTGAGCCATAAGAAAACCCATCTTTTCGCACAGTTCAAAGTATGCTTTCTGTGAAGTAGACATAAACTCCTTCATAAATGGTATATTAACCGCATTTTTGTATGGCCTATTGGAAAGAACATTTGCAATTTCCTTTGAAACTATTAAAGAAACATTGACTTGAGACTCCTCAGAATTCGCTCCAATATGAGGCGTAACATAAACATTATCAATGTCCAAAAGGGGGTTATTAGTAGCTGGTTCATTTCCAAATGTATCAATGCCACACGCTGCAACCTTCCCCGATTTAAGGGCCTCAAACAAATCGTTTTCGTTTATAATACCCCCTCGTGCACAATTTATAAGTATTGCCCCATCTTTTAGTTTTGCTATTTGTTCTTTTCTGATCATATTGTATGTCTCTCTCGTCAGTGGTGTATGGAAGGTAATAATATCGCTTATCTTTAACAATTCATCTAAAGTTTCAACAAGCTCAACACCTAAGTTTGCAGCTTTAGATTTTTTTATATATGGGTCATAAGCTTTAACGGTCATACCGAATGCCTTTGCTCTTTTTGCAACTGCACTGCCAACATTTCCAAGTCCAACTATACCCAAGATTTTGCCCTGGATTTCAACTCCCATAAATTTCTTTCTCTCCCATTTTCTATTGTACTTAAGGGAATAATGGGCTTCTGGTATTTTTCTGGCTGCATTCAATATCATAGCCATAGTGAGTTCACAGGCTGCAACGCTGTTTCCTCCTGGAGCGTTTATTACGATAATGCCCCTTTTACTCGCCTCCTCCACATCTACACTATCCAAGCCCACACCAGCTCTTCCAATAACCCTCAATTTTCCAGGGTTTTCCAATATATCTTTGGTTATCTTTGTTCCGCTTCGTGTAATGATAGCATCATACTCACCTATTATTCTCTTTAGCTCATCGTGCCTTA
>JALVTR010000012.1 GCA_027035885.1 Desulfurellales bacterium | reverse complement strand
CTCTTTGCAACTTCTTCTGTTAACTCGACCTTGCTGAATATACTTGAGCCATCGGAAATAGCAAGTTCAATAATTCTCTTATCGGTATCTGGACTATAACCGACCTCTTGTAAACCAGAAGGAATGCCAGAAAGACGCCTAACTTCTCTTAAGAAACCACCTACGACTTTTAGAAACTCATTTGCCCTACTTTCTTCATCGCCCATAAAATCACATTTAATTGCATTCAGAAGCTCTGAATACTCTTTTTTGCACTTGGCAAAGTTCTCTCTCAAACCTGCTTCTAAAAACAAAGAAATAGCAACACCATGGGGAATATGTAAAACAGCACCCGATGCGTGGGCAAGGCTATGAACTACACCCACCATGCTATTAGAAAAAGCCATTCCAGCTATAGTTGAAGCAATAAGCATATTTAATCTTACTTTTTTATCTTTACCATTTGCTATAGCATCTATAAGATTATCGAATATCATTTCAACTGCCTTAAAAGACAGGGCCTTGCTAATGTGGTTCGATTGAATACCAATATAAGCTTCTATAGCGTGACTTAAGGCATCAATTCCACTTGCAGCTGTTAGTTTTTTTGGTAAAGACACAGTCAATACTGGGTCAAGTATGGCAATATCAGGAATTAGAAAATCTGAGGCAAAAGCAATTTTAGAAGAACTTTTAGAATCATATATGACAGCTACGCTCGTAACCTCTGAGCCGGTACCAGATGTAGTGGGCGCAGCAATAAAAACAGGCCCCTTTCTCCTCAAATTATCTGCTCCCGCTAAACTCATCAAATCACTGCTATCTTCAGCAACCATCATTCTTAAAGCCTTTGCCGTATCTATAACACTTCCACCGCCAATAGCCACAATGGAATCGCAATTCTCATTTTTAAAGATTTTAAAAGCAGATTGCACTGACTCTACAGACGTTTCGGGAGGAATATCATCAAAAACTGTTGGCATTTCAAGTTTATATTCTTCAAAAGCAAGTTTTACATTAGACAAAATGCCCGCCCCAACAATACCCTTATCTGTAAGTATAATAGGTTTATTTCCTTTAGCCTGCTCAAGTTCAAATGGCAGTTTAAAAATGGCATCATCACCTGCTATAACCTTAGTGGGTGTCAGAAATTCAAAATACATTCTTTATCTCCTTACATTCATTAGGAAATAAAAATAAAACTTGAGAAAAGTCAATTTCTCTTCAAGTTTTGTTCCTGTAAATTCTTTAAACGTCCTTCCAATCCATAAGTCCGGGAATATCAAGGCCTGCAACCTCTTTATAGCCCTCGTCACTGCAAGGGCATCTGATATGGGGCCCTTTAAGATTATACCCTTAAAAGCAAAGACTTCTTCCAATGAAATTAAACCAGAAAAAACTTTGAAGGCAAAACATAGATTTTTGAAAACAATTTCGAGGTCACACTTTCTATTGCTACTATCTACATAGACATTTTTCTTTCCCAAGACAACGTTTATCCTTAAGTCACTTTTTAAAATAGATATAGAAAAACATTCACAATTAACATTGGATAAAATATCCTTAAATTCTTCATCTTTTTTATATAAGTAAATAAGAGATTTTTTAAAAATCGATAGAAATATTTTCAGTATAGTTTCTTTTCCTTTAACTAATTTACACATAACGCATATTATTATATTGACTTTTACGTAAAAATCAAGTAAATTCTACAAAAATTCACAAAAAGTGGGGGTTAAAATGAAAGAAATAGAGATCATAGCAAGAAAACAAAGGATGTTTTTCAATAGCGGGAAAACGTTAGGTTTGGATTTTAGATTAAAAGCCTTGAAAAAACTCAAAAAAGCTATCAATAAACAAGAGGGAGAATTATATAAAGCCTTGGAAAAAGACCTGAACAAGCCAAAGTTTGAATCTTTTGTAGGAGAAATTGGGTTTGTAGTTAAGGAGATAGATTTTGTACTCAGATACTTTAAAGAGTGGGCGAAGCCCAAGAAAGTTCCAACAGATTTAGTTAATTTTCCAGCTGAAAGTTATGTATACAGCCAACCCTTTGGCGTTACATTAATATTTAGTCCATGGAATTACCCATTCCATTTAACCATAATGCCGTTAATTGGAGCAATCAGCGCTGGAAACACAGCTGTTCTAAAGCCTTCAGAGCTTTCTCCTTACACCTCAAGAGCAATAAAAAATTTGATAGAGTCAACTTTTGATGAAGAATATATAGCAGTCGTAGAAGGAGAAAAAGAGGTTTCAGAAGCATTACTAAGCATAAAATTTGATAAAATATTCTTCACAGGCAACACAACCGTAGGAAAAATAGTTATGAAAAAGGCGGCAGAACACCTAACGCCAGTTACTTTAGAGCTTGGAGGGAAAAGCCCCGTTATTGTTTTTAAAGATGCTAGTTTAAAAATGGCTACAAAGCGAATCATATGGGGAAAATTCTTTAATGCAGGACAGACTTGTGTAGCTCCAGACTATATGTGTATAGAGTCAGAAATTTACGAGAAATTCAAAAAATATCTGATAAATGAGCTTAAATCCTATACATCCATCAGGAAATTTGAGAAAAATTACTCAAAAATAATAAACGAGAGGCACTTTAACAGGCTCATGAATCTTATAGAGAACAGCAACGTAATATTTGGTGGAAACTATAATCGTGAAAAACTCTTTATTTACCCAACATTGGTTGAGGCAAATGTTGATGATAAAATAATGGAAGACGAGATATTCGGCCCAATTTTGCCTATTCTGAAGTTTAGAGACTATGAAGCAATCAAAAAATACATCAAATCAAAGCCTAAACCGCTGGCTCTCTATATATTTACAGGGTCAAATAAACATAAGAAAAAGGTATTGGACGAGATGCAGTCAGGAGGCGTAACAATAAACGATACCCTAATCCATCTCTCTAGTAGCCGACTACCATTTGGAGGAATAGGAGAAAGCGGAATGGGAACATACCATGGGTTTTACTCTTTCGAAGAGTTTTCAGAAAAAAGAGCTGTTATGGATAGAAAAACCTATATAGAGTTCCCACTACGCTACCCACCATATAATTCAGTAAAACTGGGTGCAGTTAAGAAAATATTTTAAGATTTTAAGCCAGACTGAAAACGCGATAACAGTTCTTTTTCATCAAGCTCTAAATTTTGTTTGCCAGCAAATCTTAATGACTCTTCTAAGGTATTGTACAAACTATAATTTATAACTTTTTTAGTGTTCAGTATCGCTTTCTGAGGGTTGCTAATTATTTCTTTGGCTATATTTTTGGAAGCTTCCATTAACTCCTCTTTTGAGCTACAAATCTTTAGCAAAAGGCCGGCATCATAGGCTTCTTTAGAATCAAATATGCGAGATGTATATGCCCAATATCTAACAATTTGTTCACTTAATATTCTACTTAAATGCTGAAGCGCACCTAAATCAGCAACTATTCCTAATTTTGTTTCAGCTATAGAAAATTTAGACCTATTAGTGGCAATCCTCAAATCACAGGCAGAAATCAAATCTAGACCAGCTCCTAAGCAGTAGCCGTCTACTGCGGCAATATAGATTTTTTTAGACTTATAAATGGATAAAAATGCATCCTGCATAAAAATAATGTGATTCCAAAGATTAAAATCCTTGCTTGACTTTAGTTGCAAAAATAAATCAAAAAAATCCAATCCAGAAGAAAAATTATCACCCTCGCCTTTAAAAATTACAACCGAAACATTACCATCCTCGTCCATGCTTTTTACAGCTTCGCCTATCTCTTTGAACATTTCAACATTTATGGCATTTAGCTTATCTGGTCTATTAAGCGTTAAAAAAGCAACCCCATCTGATACATTTTCTTTTTTAACTGTTTTATAGTTCATTTTTAACCCCTCATTTGTTTCGTTAAACCAATTTATTTCCTAAAAAAGCTGACTAACTCAAGAAGTTTGGGGTTAGTCAGCAAAAACATGCCGATTTTATATAATGCTTTGGGCACCATCTATTGTAATTTCTGTTCCCGTTAAAAATGGAGGTGCAGTTGCCAAATAAAGAACTGTAGTCTCAAGCTCCTTCAATTTTCCTACTCTTCTCAAAGGGATACGCTCTTTTATGTATTGTTTGCCTCTTTCGCTCTCAAAAAAGTCTTTATTCATATCGGTTAGAAAGTAACCTGGACATAGAGCGTTAACTTGTATGTTATACCTAGCCAATTCCAAAGCCATAGCCTTTGTAAGTTGGAGAACGCCTGCTTTGCTTACACTGTAAGCGGCAAGATAGGGTATGGCAAACTTGCCTCCCACGGATGAAACGTTAATAATTCTTCCACTTTTCTGTTTTATCATCACCTTAGCTACTTCTTGGGAACAAAACAACGTCCCTTTAAAATCCACGTTAAACGTTTTATCAAACTCTTCCTCGGTTAGGTCTACAGTGGGTTTTTCTACGCCTGAAATACCGGCGGCATTTACAAGTATATCTATTCTCCCATACTCTTTTTCAACGTAAGAAACAAGCTCTTTTACACTTTCTTTCTTTCCTACATCTAAATAAGATCCAATGGCTTTTGTGCCATTTTTCTCTTTCAAATCCTTTGCCAACCTTTTACAGGCATCTTCATTTCTCGCTGCAATAACTACATTTACTCCCGCCTCAGATAAAACACGGCTAAATACACTACCTATGCCCTTATAACCCCCTGTTACTATAGCTACTTTCCCTCTTAAATTAAAAATCTCATTAACAGCCATATTAGCCCCTCGACATTACAATATTAATCTTTAGACTTTTTTACACCATACATTTTTCTAAACCTTTCAAGCTGCTTTCTAGGTGTTACCGTCTCTCTTATGTACTTAGGAAGCTTATCTTCTATCCCAAACAAATATTTAGCTATGCTCTTTAAACTCTCCAAATCATACCTCTGCATCATGGTTATCGTCTCAAGTTGAGGAGAACCACCTCCATGAAGTCCAGCAACCTGCATGACGCCTGCGAAATCTGAAACCAAAAGATTCTCAAGGCCTCTAAAGCACCTATGGTGATTTTCAGCAGATATCTCTGGATTTCTGATTAAGTATTTATTGGCTAAATCCTTAGTCTCTTCTGCAAAAAACTCTTCTTCAAATGGCATTGTAGCACAAAGACCTCCAGCAAGATCTGAAACTATTTTATATTCATTGTATATCTCTTCACCTGCCAACCTTCTTCCGGCGTTAGTCAGAACCTCATCTGGAATTTGTGTTCCGGAACCTGCAGTTTCAGCTCTATACGCGCTAGCCTGGCCTGCCGCAAAAACCAACTCAGCTGTTCCAATTAGGTGGGATATCTTTTCTTTAACATGGTACTCTTTCTCTATTCCATTGTATTCTGATACCAAAGCCGCTGCACTTGCTAAAATCTCAGACACAGCAGGTTTACAACCCGTATATGAGTGTCTATGGAAGTGAGCAAACAAAAGAGCTAAAAATCCAGCAAAGGCTGTTTGTCTCGGGTCACCTTTACCATCCAAGAACACCCTTTCTCTGGGAACAAAAACATCGTCAAAAATTGTATAAGATTCTGCATCCCCCATTTCAGCGATAGGTGCTTTTAAATGTTTTCTTTTAAATTGGTTGGCTGGCCTTGTTAGGAGCTTTACGCCCTCAGCATCAGCAGGAATTGCGAAAGACACAGCATATTCATTATCCTTATCTGTCATAAACCTTGTAGGAACAACAATTATTTCATCGCTAACGGGAGCTGTCGTGTTGTCTATCTTTGCACCCCTTACAACGATTCCATCACTTCTACTTTCAACT
Source organism: Desulfurellales bacterium (assembly GCA_027035885.1). Classification (GTDB taxonomy): domain Bacteria; phylum Campylobacterota_A; class Desulfurellia; order Desulfurellales; family Hippeaceae; genus Hippea. Next base: position 7,717 of record JALVTR010000012.1, on the reverse strand, counting down.
ATTCTCAAATACATATCGGGGTCTTTCTGTTCATGAGGTCTTTTAAGCCTATGACCTTTAGGGTCTGTCTGAGCACAATTTGCCGTTATGTCGTTTTCTTGAAAGTATTTAAGATAGTTCAAAAAGTTTTTGTAAGTTTCGGTTCCTAACATCTGGTCCATCTCATACGTAACTACAGATAAGGCATTCATGGCATCTATACCCATGCACCTCATAATACAGCCACCAACCCTGTGTGCAAGCAATCTTGTCATTAGCTGCTTTTTTATTAAATCTTCTTTCGTTTGGTGGATATGGGTAAATCTATTTATTTTTTCCCCATTTAGATGTGATATAGCAGTGCATATACCATCATAATCTGGATCGTTAGCTCTATCGTATGTTTCTTTAATAACGTTAAGCTGCCCAGCTAATCTCTCATCGTCTCTACCTACTTTCTCTCCATTCATGTAGACATTTCTTCTCATTTTTTTAATTCTGTTAAAGAATTCATCAAAAGTTCTTACTGGCATTTCTCCTCCTAAAATTTAATTATTCTAATTACCGCCTCTCATTTTATATCACTTTATAATCCAAAACTCAAGACAATATATTATACTAATTATAGGCTTAAACATTTAATATAAGATAGATATAAAATAATAAGAAGTTAGTTATATAATTGATTTTCCTTTCGCAAAAGGCACTGCCGGTTATAGACCAAACAAAAAACAAAAAAAGACCAGTATCTCTATAAGACGCTGGTCTTCAGAATTTATAAATCAGACCTACTTTTCTTTTTTATTCAGCCTTCTCTAAACCAAGCATTTGCTTTTTTAAATTCTCGGAATAAGGATGAGGACCAAAATAAGCCATTAAAATAGCTTTTTGCAGTATTGGAGATGATTTTATACAACCTGATTTTATGTTATTATAAAACACGCATACATCTCCATTTTTACGGAGTATTAATTTTACTTCATCTCCAGATTCTACGTTCTTAGTGAATAAATTCAAAAAATCTTTTTCTACACCTGTTCCTAAAATTGGTTTAAAGTTGTTTTTAAAATCCTTTACAAATGTATCCCTAATTTGTTTGGCTTTAACGGAATGCAGAAAATGCATAACTATGACTTTGGGACCTTTATCGTTTATTAAATCATTTACTGTATTTATATGATTTATGTCACTATAAAGAGAACCCAAATACACTTTAACTTTTATAAATAATAATTTGAAATATCTTATCCCATACCCATTTAGACTTATTGTTTGATTATCAACTTTCATTTGTTCAGGAATATTAACTCCGGAAAACGTGACGGCTTTAGAACTGATAGCAAAGCTTAACAGAAATGCAGACAAAATCAAATACAAAACAAACTTTCTCATACACCAACCTCCCCAATAATCAAAATTTCCTTTTATTCTATCAAAATTGCTAAATAAATCAAGATTATTTGCTTATAAAAGCATATGCGTTATGGTTGTGAATACTTTCGAAGTTTTCAACCTCGACACTGAAATGTTTTATCCTCTTGTCTTCTTGGAGTTTCAAAGTAACATTTCTTGCTATGTCCTCAACAAACATGGGATTATCATAAGCTTTCTCAGTGACAAACTTTTCATCGGGCCTTTTAAGCAGTGCATATATGTCGCAGCTTGCTGAACTCTCTACAACTTCAATCAGCTCTTCTATCCACACGAATTCTTTTAGTTGAGCACTAATCCTCACAATTCCCCTTTGATTATGTGCACCGTATTTACTAATTTCTTTTGAACAGGGACACAAACTTGTTATGGGAACAGAAATTGTTAATGTTATTAATTCATTATTTTTATCATCACCACTTGCTTCAACCTTACAGTCGTAATCCATTAACGATTTAATACGCGTAACGGGAGCCTCTTTTTCAACAAAATATGGAAACTCTAATTCTATGTAAGACTTTTTAGCATTCAAACGTTTCCTTAATTCCATCAAAATTTTACCAACCATTTTAATATTTATACAATCCCTATTTTCATTTAAAACCTCCACAAACCTGCTCATATGAGTTCCTTTAAAATCACTTGGCAAAAGCACATACATATTCACGTTAGCAATAGTATGTTGTCTGTTTTTGTATTTATCAAGCAATACAATGGGATACCTTAAACCTTTAACCCCTACTTTATCAATAGGGATGTTCCTATCGTCACGCCTCGACTGAACATCCTCAAGCTTTATCATGTCGGAATTTTACAAAAAAATTTCTAATTTCACAACTTGACAATAGAGTTTATATGCATAATTTATTCGTGGGAGGTGATGTTATGAATACATTAAAAACGATATTTTTCCTTACCCTTTTAACTGGGCTTTTTTTAATTATAGGAGCTCTACTTGGAGGCAGAATTGGGCTTGTAATTGCTTTCATATTTGCTTTGGGAATGAACTTTTTTAGCTATTTTTTCTCAGACAAAATTGCTCTTGCCGTGTATAGGGCAAGGCCTGTCACAGAAGAAAAAGCACCCGAATTGTACGCTATCGTTAAAACTCTATGCGAAAGGGCCGATCTTCCGATGCCAAGGATTTATATAATCCCCCAATCATCGCCAAACGCCTTCGCAACAGGTAGAAGCCCAAAGAATGCAGCAGTCGCCGTAACTCAAGGTGCATTGGAGCTTTTAACAAGAGAAGAGTTGATGGGCGTTTTGGGACACGAGCTTGGACATGTAAAGCACAGGGATATTCTTATATCCACTATAGCATCAACAATAGCTGGAGCAATCATGTTTTTAGCAGATATGATAAAATGGTCTGCAATATTTGGAGGGCTTTCAGGGGATGACGATGAACATCCAATAATTCTTATAGCTATGGCGATTGTTGCACCATTTGCAGCCATGCTTATACAACTTGCCATTTCGAGGGCGAGAGAATATGAAGCAGATAAAGCAGGAGCTATATATAGTGGCAATCCTTTGTATCTTGCAAGTGCATTGGAAAAATTGGACACTTATACAAAACAAATACCGTTTAGGGGAAGCCCTGCTACAGAAAACCTATTCATTGTAAATCCTTTTTCAGCAAAGGGATTGATGACACTGTTTTCTACGCATCCTCCAATTGAAGAAAGAATAAAAAGGTTAAGAGGGATGGCCGCTAACGGCGTCTAAAATAACCATTAGCGGGTTCTCTTTCTCTATGTCAATCCACTGTGCATCTTTAAATCTACTTTTAAAAAACGTAAGCTGCCTTTTTACAAAGGACAAAGTATTTCTTGTTATTCTTTCTATCAGCTCGTTTTCTGTTTTTATTTTGCCTTCTAAAAAATCGACCGTTTCCTTGTAACCAATGGCTTTTAGTTGATCACAACCCCCAAAACCATGCTCTAACAAATCTTTTGTTTCTTTTATTAACCCATTTTTAACCATCATCTCTGTTCTTGCTTTTATTCTATTTTTCAAGAAACCTTTGGATGCAAAAAGCGCAAATATTAGGAAATCTCTGCTCTTTTTATTTTTGTTCAAGAATAGACTGCTCAGAGGCATACCTTTATCAACATAGAAGCTCAAACCTCGCTTAATCCTTTGGCAATCAGAAGATGAAATTTTCAATGCCCATTTTTCATCTATAACCTTAAGCCACTCATAAAGATAAAAACTTCCTAATTCTTCACATATATCGTCAAAAAACGACTTAACCTTTTCATTAACCGGTTGTACATCATCCAAACCATTAATTAGTGCATCCAAATAAAAACCTGTGCCACCGACGACAATTGCCTGTTTTCCCCTCGCGCTTATATTCTCAATTATCTTTAAAGCCACTTTGCGAAACTCACCGGCGTTGAAGGACTCAGCGGGTTCTTTTATGTCTATAAGATGATGTTTAACCCCTTTTCTCTGATTTTCTGTTGGTTTTGCTGTACCTATATCCATATGCTTGTAAATCTGCATAGAATCCGCAGATATTATTTCTCCGTTTATCCTTCTCGCAATCTCTATAGCTATCCCTGTTTTGCCGGAGGCTGTTGGACCTGTAATGACAATTGTTCTCACTTTAAAAATTCTTCCGGTGGTACATATTCAAATTCATGTGCCTCGGCGACGGGTTTGCAAGTAATTTTGCCAAAGACCACATTCAATCCTTTTTTAATAGGTTCATATTGTCTCGCAGCTTCTTTCCATCCCAAGTCGGCTATCAAAAGCCCATATTTTAAAGTTACGTTAGCCAGCGCAAATGTAGAGGTTCTTGCATAAGCCCCTGGCATATTAGCGACACAGTAATGTAAAACACCGTCAACCTCATAAACAGGGTCTTGATGAGTTGTTGGGTGACTTGTTTCCACACAACCACCCTGATCAATAGAAACATCCACTATAATAGAGCTTTTTTTCATGTCTTTTAACATATCTTTTGTTATTAAACGTGGTGTCCTTGCGCCCGGAATCAAAACAGTCCCTATAACGGCATCAGCATCTTTTATTTCTTCAATTATAGCAAATTTATTTGACGTCACAGTCTGGCAGTTTTTGGGCAAAACATCCTCAAGATAACGTAGCCTTTCAACGTTTATATCCAAAATATGAACATTTGCACCCATGCCGCTTGCAACTTTGGCAGCGTTTAATCCAGCTGTTCCACCACCTAAAACTACGAATTTAGCAGAGTGAACACCTGTCACGCCGCCAGCTAAAACACCTCTTCCGCCGTAGGGTTTTGCAAGGTAGTAAGCAGACATTATAGATGCCATTTTACCTGCAACTTCGCTCATAGGCTCAAGCAAAGGTAGTTTACCATCGATTTCTATCGTCTCATAGGCAATAGCAACGGTTTTTCTATTCATCAACCCAACCGTTTGTGGCTTATCTGGGGCAAGATGAAAATATGTGTAAACAATCTGACCTTCCTTAATCATCTCAATCTCTACGGGTTGTGGTTCTTTAACCTTTACTATCATCTCAGCATTTTCAAACACTTCTTTGGCTGAGCTTACTATTTTTGCCCCAGCTTTTATAAATTCGCTATCATCAATGCCACTACCCACCCCAGCATTCTTTTCAACTATTACTTCATGGCCATGATGCACAAACTCCATCACTCCTGCAGGTGTCATACCCACCCTGTTTTCGTTGGGCTTGATCTCTTTTGGTACACCAATAATCATAAATCCTCCTTTAAAACTTTTAATTAGTAACAACTTGTTTTACATATAAACCTCTAAAAATAGTTACAGATTTATTCATCTCAGGTTAAAGTATTCCAATAAACAATAACGTAAATATAAAACTTGCTATAGTCATCGCTCCAAAAGCTTTCCAAATAATTTTCCTTAAGTTACTATGTCCGAAAATATGGGCGTATACAGCCTTTATTAGTGTATTTGTTATACTTGATATAATTATACTAACTAAAGCCACATTTAAACTTATAACACCTGTTTTTGACAACTGTGCCATGGATATTGTCAAGGGGTCTACGTCTGCAAGCCCTGAAACAAAGCCTAATATATACATTCCCTTAGACCCTAAATAAATATGAGCAAACTTCGAAAGAACCAAAATAAATGTATAAAACACGCCAAACATCAAAGCATGAATAATATCGTATGGGTTAGAAAACTCTACATCTATAGTTGTGCTGCTTTTAGGCTTTTTTAAAACAAAAGAAACGCCAACAGCAAACATGGTAATACCAAATAAGAAAAAACTGTACGATATTTTAGGATAAATAATAAACATAATTATCCACTGTCTCACAAACATTATAGAACTTGCCAAGATTATACCCATAGCTAATCCACCAGACAGCTCTGGCATTTCTTGGGATCTTTTAGAAAAAGCAAGAGTAACAGCAGTTGAACTCATTAAACCTCCAAATAGAGCCGTAATCAAGATACCCTTTTTAGAGCCAAAAAGTTTTGTGGCAAAGTAAGCTGTAAAAGAAATTGTGGATATAAGTATCACCATAACCCAGATAGAGCGAGGATTTAGTTTTAAAAATGTGAAACTTTTGTTGGGCAATAATGGATAAAGAATTGCTGTGACTATAAGGAATTTAAGTATAGCTGATACATCTCTCCTGTAAACATACTTTTCCACAAATCCGTGCAAAAACTCCCTCATAGACAATATTAAAGTCATAAATATACTCAAAGCGACAGACTCTATCACATATCCTTTAGCCAAAATAACACCCATTACAAAAGTCAGAAGCCCAGCAACTTCAGTTGTTACACCTTTCCTATTGAAGTAAACTGCTTCATACACATATTCTCCAACTATTATTAAGGCAAAACCAAAAAAAACTACTGCGGTAATAAGAGGAGTTTTTATAAAATATTGAACGGAGAAGCCCATAACAGATATTAAGGGGAAAGTTCTTATGCCGCCAAAGTGTTTTTCCTCTATTTCTCTATGATATGATTCCTGTTCTAAACCTACTAAACCTCCTATGAGAAGGCTTAAAAAAAGGTAAGAAAACCACTGAGGAATCCAACTTAACAATGTTTCCATATTTTAAACAATAAACACTAAATACATTTTTTTCAAGAACTTTTTAGTATAATTGAACAGACTGTTAAGTACAATCTAAGATGGTGAATATCAACTCGACATGGCATTATATATAAAAAATTCATATATAAGTGTAAGAAGCGTAATATAATTTTGCAAGACGTAGATAGCTTAAGCTTGATAATTAAAATGGGTATAGTGGAGTTCACGCTTTAAAAGATTTTAACCAGCAAGCAGAACTCACTGGAGCGAATATATCTATCTTTTACTATATATTTTAGGGAAATTTAGAGATTATTATTGGTTTGCGCAAAAAACTTTACAATTTTTCTTTCCAAACAAAATACTCGCAAGGTGTTCAAAGTAGAGGACAGAGTATATTTTGAATGGTTTTAAAAGAAATTAACTCACAAACTTTGCCGAAAAACCTACACATTAAAAAAGCCTATTTTGGTATGTAATTTTTCAATTGAATATGTCTTTGTCATTGTATAACATGTGAATGTGAAAGTTAAAGGTTTTGCCATAGCATTTTTGTTTGTTATTCTTTTAAATGTGCTTGCAGAAGGTAGGATAGTCGCTAAAAACTTTGAAGCCCAGTATAAGTTTGACTTTAGCGGCTTTGTTGTAGGCAAAGGTATCCTTAAGGCCTGCTTTAATGATGACAATTTAACCATTTTATTCAAAGGTAAAACTATTTCTTTAATTAGACTGTTATATAGACTCAATGTTAAAATATTGGATTCTGTGGATTTAAAATTGTTAAGAGATATTTTTTACAAAAGTTGGTTTAAAACCAAAAAGAGAAATAAGTTTGTCTTTGTAACTTTTGATAATTCTACAAATGCAAAAGTGATTTATGAAAAAAATGGAGATAAGAAAATTTACAATTTATCTGGAAAAGAAGGTTTATGTTCGCCTTTGAGTGTTTACCTGTTCTTTTTAACGCATAACTATGAGCTTGGTAAGACCTATGTGCGCTATGTTGTGGTTTCAAAGCACATATACAAGGTTTTGATAAAGCCTTTATCTTATGAAACTATCAATTTAGATGATTTCGGAAGGAGCAAAGGGAAAAGGAAGGTTTTAAAGGTTGAGATTAAGTTTTTCAAACTCAACTCTGATGGTAAAATTGTTAAAAAGAGCAAAGTTAAAGATATTTTAGTTTGGGTTTCAAAGGCCCCGCCACGAATACCACTCCTTATCCGCATGTGGCATCTAATAGGTGTTTTTG
>JALVTR010000011.1 GCA_027035885.1 Desulfurellales bacterium | reverse complement strand
AATACGATGTGTTTGTTGAGGGAAAATTGGATGAGGCAAGAAAATTGCATCACAAGCTCTTTAAACTTCACCAAGCAATGTTTTATGAGACAAATCCAATTCCTGTGAAGACTGCTTTAGCCTTGATGGGTTTGATTGATGAGGAGTTTAGGCTTCCACTGTGTGGGATGTCTAAACAAAATAAGGAAAAGCTCAAATCTGTTTTGAAAGGTATGGATTTAATTTGAGGGGGAGAAATGTTTAGAACAATAGTGTGCGGTGCAGCGGGAAAAATGGGCAGGAGAATTTGCGCTTTAGTTGAAGATGATAAGGAAATGCAGCTTGTGGGTGCGGTAGAGACAAAAGGCTCTCGATTTATAGGGCAAGATGTTGGCATATTGATTGGTTCGCGATCCATTGGTGTAAGTGTGAAAGGTAATTTGAAGGATGTTATAGATGATGGAGAGGTGATAATAGAGTTTACAGCGCCTGATGCAACCCTAGAGCATATAAGGATAGCGGCAGGCAACAAAAAACCTATTGTGATTGGAACAACGGGGCTAAAGGATGAACAGATTAAAGAAATTGAAAAGTTTTCTAAGATTATACCCATTGTTCTTGCGCCAAACATGAGTTTAGGTGTGAACATGCTTTTTAAGCTTGTAAAAGAAGCAGCTAAGATTTTGGGCGAGGACTACGATATTGAGATTGTAGAGATGCATCATAGGTTTAAGGTTGATGCGCCAAGTGGAACGGCTTTAAAGCTGGCAGAGTATGCAGCAGATGGTTTAGGTGTTAATTTAGAAGAGGTTGGCGTATTTGGAAGAAAGGGCTTAATTGGAGAGAGAAAGCCTAAGGAAATTGGTGTTATGAGCTTAAGAGGTGGGGATGTTGTTGGAGATCACACGGTTATTTTTGCTGGATTGGGTGAAAGAATAGAGTTGACCCATAAAGCATCTTCAAGGGACACTTTTGCAAGAGGCTCTATTAGGGCTGCTAAATGGATTGCAGGTAAAGTTCCGGGGTTATACTCCATGCAAGACGTTTTGGGGCTTAGGTAAATGTGTGGCATTTTTGGTATATTTAATAGGAATGAGGCTTCAAATTATGTATACTTAGGGCTTCATGCCCTTCAACATAGGGGGCAGGAGGCTGCTGGTATTGTTTCAACTGACGGTGAGCAATTCTATGCACATAAAGGTCGAGGATTGGTTAGTGAAATTTTCGACGTAAAGGGTATAATTACATCTTTAAAAGGAAGAATAGCGATAGGCCACAATAGGTATTCAACTTTCGGAGACAAATCAGAAGGTAATATTCAACCATTGTATGCACATTATGATTTAGGTAGCATTGCCATAGCCCATAATGGCAATTTGGTTAATGCTTTAAGCGTGAAGCGGCTGCTTGTTAGTCAAGGGGCTATCTTTAACTCTAACTCAGATACAGAAGTCATCATCCACTTAATAGCAAGAAGCGAGAAAAATAGCTTTTTTGAACGGCTTGTTGAAGCTTTGAGACTTATAAAGGGTGCTTATAGTTTGGTTATAATGAGAGAAAATGAGCTTTACGCAGTTAGAGACCCTTGGGGTTTTAGACCGCTTTCCATAGGAAAATTGGATGATGCTGTTGTTTTTGCAAGTGAAACATGTTCCTTTGATTTGATTGGAGCAGAGTTTATTAGAGATATTGAGCCAGGTGAAGTAGTTGTTGCTAATGCAGATGGCGTTCATTCTTTTAAACCCTTTGAAAGAACAAATGAGCATAAGTGTGTCTTTGAACATGTGTACTTTTCAAGACCCGATTCCATTTTATGGGAAAGACATGTGTATTCTATTAGGAAAAAAATGGGCAGAGTTTTGGCTAAAGAGTCTCCTGTTGATGCTGATATAGTGATTCCCACACCAGATTCAGGGGTCCCAGCTGCTATTGGATATTCTTTAGAAAGCGGATTGCAGTTCGACTTTGGCTTAATTAGAAATCACTATGTGGGAAGAACGTTTATTGAACCAACGCAATCCATAAGGAATTTTGGCGTTAGATTAAAGCTCAATCCTGCACGTGATGTTTTGGTAGGGAAACGTGTGGTTGTTGTTGACGATTCTATTGTTAGAGGCACGACAAGCAGGCGCATAGTTAAAATGCTACGCAGTGCAGGAGCCAAAGAGGTGCATTTAAGAATTGCGTCTCCGCCAGTTTTATCCCCATGTTTTTATGGAATAGACACTCCAACTAGAAAGGAGCTTATAGCTTCATCCCATACAGTTGAGGAAATACGTAAATATACTACAGCAGATTCTTTGGCCTATTTGTCTTTAGAGGGACTAAAAGGCATCGTTGGTAAAGATGGCTGGTGTTTTGCTTGCTTTAATGGTGATTATCCTCTGGAATTTGAAAGGTAATGAAGCTTTCAAAACATACAAAAGATAAAATAATAAAATTTGATTCACCACGGGTTTTTCGTTTTAAACATAAAAATGGTGTTATTATAGACATTGAAGAGACAGAAGAAGTAAAAGGCGACTTGCTTTTGTTTTCTGCAAATAAAGGTGATGCATTTACTATTTTAGAATCTCATATGGATAAAATAAATTGGTTTGTATTTGTTGACGGTAAGCTCAATGTTCAAGTGTTGGGTGAGCCAGAGGAGAATCAAGATTTAGACTCTATTTTTGGAAAATTGCACAAGAGGAATGGTTTTGAAGAAAGGAAAGAACAAGTAAAGATGGCAAGGATAATTTTACAAGCCTTTGAACAATCGAAAAATGCCATTGTAGAAGCACCAACAGGTACCGGTAAAAGCCTTGCATATCTTATCCCTTCCGTTTTGTTTGCTAAAAAACACAACAAGAGGGTGGTTGTGTCCACAAACACGAAAAACCTACAACAACAATTGCTGAAAAAAGATTTGCCGGTTTTGGAATCTTTAATAAAATTCAAAGCTGCTATAGCTTTTGGTAGGAATAATTACATCTGTAAAAGAAAAGTTGAGAACGTTATTTCAAGGGGAGATGCTTTTCTTTTTGAGTCTGACATCTATTCTGAGATAAAAGAATTTCTCCTTTCTACAGATACGGGGCTAAAATCTGAATTTTTCTCAAGGGAAAACGGATTAGATGAGTCCGTTTGGAGTCTTTTTGAAAGCGATAGCTTGTCCTGTGCACACAAGAGATGCCCTTATTATAAAGGCCAGTGCTTTTTTTATAGGGCAAGAAAGCAATTGGATTTAGCAAGAGTAATCATAGCTAACCATCACCTTGTTTTATCACATTCTGTGATGGAGAACGCAGACATTTTGCCGGAATTTGACTGTTTGGTGGTTGATGAGGCCCACAATGTAGAGAAGAATGCTACAAATTATTACACAAGCACGGTAACAACAGGAGATATTTTTAAACTTTTAGATATGCTTTTTGCTTCTAAAAGAGGTAAAGAACGTGGACTACTTACTGCATATGATGAGCCGGATTTGAAAATAAAAATTATTGATGCAAAGAGTGAGATTGAGAACATATTTGATAAATTGATGGAGTTGCTTAAGGATAGCGAAACTGTAATAGATAACAGAAATTTGAATAAATTCTTAGATATATTTAATGATTTAATAAAAACTCTAAATAATGTGCAGTTCTTACTTAAGAGGTTCATATCTCGCTTGGAGGAAGCTGAAGCAATAGATTTTAAAGCTGTTTATTCAAAGTTAGAGATCATTTTAAATCTGGTTAACTCTTTTAAGGAGATTGAGAGCGATAGTCAAGTTTATTGGATAAGAAAGTTTAAGAAATCCATCCACTTCAATATTACACCTGTGGATGTAAGGGAAGCTTTAAGACGTTATATTTTCGAAAACATAAGTTCAGTTGTTTTTACTTCGGCTACATTAACCGTTAATGGAAATTTTTACTTTTTTAAAAGGTCTCTTGGTATTGATGATGCGCTTGAGTTTTCAGCAAAGGGTAATTTTGACTATAAAAAAAATAGTAGGCTATTCCTTGTATATGATATGCCAACACCTGAAGATAGTATATTTGCAAAAAATGTATCAGATGTTTTGTTTTCTATCTCTAAATCGCTTGGAGATTCCAACAGGGGGGTATTAATCCTTTTTACATCTTATAAATTACTTAATGAAGTTTATGAGCTTACTTTCAAAAGATTGAGTAAAATAGGGTTTAATGTATTAAAACAGGGAATGCTTGATAATTTCGAACTATTGCGCAAATTTAAAAAAGGTAAAGCTTTTTTGTTTGCCACAAACAGTTTTTGGGAAGGTATCGATGTAAAAGGTGACGAATTGTCGATTGTAGTGGTGGTAAAACTTCCATTTGAGGTTCCTACGACGGCGGTGGAGAAGGTTAAATATGAATTAATGAAAAGCGAGGGTATAAATCCATTCCTTGAGTATTCACTTCCAAAAGCTGTGCTTAGATTAAAACAAGGTTTAGGAAGGTTGTTGAGACAGAAAGCAGACAAGGGTGTTATGGTAATTTTAGACAGCAGAGTAGTTACCAAACCTTATGGGAAGGTGTTTTTGAAATCATTGGATTATATGAAGCAAGAAAGGGTTTCTAAGAATGAAATTGAAGAATATGTTTCTGATTTTTTTAGTTATTTTCACTATTAGTTCATGTGCAACATTTAAACCACTCAAAAGTAAAAATGTTTCTTTGGTTGGCATCTTCAATGCAAATTACAAAGGTAATGAATTTAGCGGTTTTTTTAGTATATCAGGGGGAAACCTAAAACTTGATGTCGTTAATAGCTTTGGATTTTCTGTTTATGGAATATACGTTGAGGGTGGTAAGGTTTTTTTAAAGGATTATCAAACGGGCAAAATATATTACCATTTAAAGGTTAATGGAAACGATTTTGACAAGTATAAACCTGTAATAAAATTTATTGCAAGAGATTTCCTAAAACTTTGTGAAATACAGAACAAAAGCATAGTTATTTTAAGGTGCGAAAGGGTGAAAAATTATTATGTGCCGAGGGATTTGATATTAAAATCATCCGTTGATAGATTGAGAATGCAATTGAAAAATTTAAAAATTAAGGAGTAATCATGAGCATTTTGATTGTTGTAGTGTTGGTATTTGTTATTAATTTACCTTGCGGTTTCTTTAGAGCGCAAAGTCCTAAACTTTCTAAATTTTGGTTTTTCTGGGTGCACTTGCCAATTCCATTTGTTATTGCCATAAGGATTTTGAGTGGATTAGGCTTTAAGTTATATACTTTCCCCATTGTTATATCGGCTTATTTTTTGGGACAATTTACAGGTGGGTTGGTTTATAGAATTTTGAAACCTCAGAACAGATGAAAGGTTTTTTAAAGCTATTTGTAATACCAGCTGCAATAGGCGTAATAGGTGGTTTCTCTGCTATTTTAATGAGGGAATTGATTAAATATTCATCTTTTAGCGCTTTGCAGTTCGATGTTTTTGGAAACAAAAATAATTTTTATATAATTGTGGTACCATTACTCTTTCTTTTTTCAGCTTTTGTAATAGAGAAGTTTATGGAAGATACTGCAAATCCAACAATAGATTCTGTAGCACGCTCTATTATCTTAAGAAAGGGTAAATTAAACTACAAAAAAGGTATAGCAAGTGTTGTTTTAACTGCTATAAACATAGGATTTGGCGTGCCTGTGGGGAGAGAAGGTCCAATAGCAAAACTTGGAGGCTCTTTGACTTCATTCTCATTAGACCATATCAAGATAGAGGGTTCAAATATTCCTTTGCTCGTCAGTTGCGGTGTTTCTTCGGCTTTAGCAGCTACATTTAACGCGCCAATTGCGGCTATAATTTTTGGTTTGGAGATAATTTTGGGACGTTTGAGTTTTGATGTGATTATTCCTCTATCTATGGCGTCAGCTGTTGGAACAATTATTTCTCGCTATTTTTTGGGGAACTATCCGGCTTTCTATCTTCCAAAATTGTCTTACACGTATATGTTGATTATATTTATACCGGTTTTCAGTTTTCTTTTTGCCTTATTTGTCTATTTTTTTGAAACAGTTTACGGGTTTATAGCATCTGTATATAAAAAATTTAATTTAAGCATTTATACGAAAGCACTTGTAGGCGGTCTTATTGTGGGTTTGCTTCTCTATTTTTATCCGGATGCTGCCTCTTTGGGATACGATAAGGTTGGGCAGCTCTTTAGCGGATGGTTTAGTTACGAGAACGCTATTGTTTTAAGCATAGTCAAACTTATTGCTTTAGCTATAACATTCGCAAGTGGGATATTTGGAGGTGTATTTGCCCCTTCCATTTTTGGCGGTGCTTTTTTTGGTTTTGCCATTGGAGGATTTTTTCACCAGTTTATGCCAACTATAAACCCGTTTTCTGTGGCTTTAATTGGTACAGCGGCAACAACGGCAAGCATATCCTCTGCTCCTTTTAGGTCTACCTTAATCGTTGTTGAGCTTGCTCAGAACTATCATATGATTGTGCCTTTAATAATTGGCTCTGTGATGACCATGTATTTTTCTCATCTGCTTGAGGAAAAGATGCATTTTAGCAGGTCTATAATGCAAAAGGGCTTCGATATAACAAATATGAACTATGCTGGTCGCTTGAAAAATCTTAAAATCGTCAATTTTATCGATACGACTTTGATAACTCTGGAAAAAAGTGATTTTGTAAGAGATATAATCTTCGATTTGATGAAGAGTTCGTCAAGTTACTTCGCCGTTTTAGAGAATTCTAAACTTGTTGGCGTTTTGTCTTTTAGGGATATCAGATTACTTGGGGAATTTAAGAATCATAACATAAAAGTAGGAGATGTTATGACTCAAAATCCGAGTTTTTTGACCATTAATTCAATGGGTTTGGATGTATTTGAATTTATATCGCGTATAGATGTTGATTTCATTCCTGTTGTGATAAATGAGGATACGCTCAAATATGTTGGAATGTTGGATGTAAACGGTTTCTTAAAATATGCGTCTTTTCTGTATTTTAAAGAAAGTTTAATTAGTAGTAGTTCACTGAAAGATAAAGGAAAATTATAAGGGGTGTTAAATTTTTCCTGCATGTTCTAACTGTTTCAAGTGTTGTTCCCTTAATTTCGAAAATGTTTCTGAAACGTATTTTAAGTGGTCTTTAATTAACTTTATTGATGAAGGTGGTCCGTAAATTAAGATTTCGTCTCCTTCTTCTAATGTATCGATTTCCAATGGGTGGAGCCACTCCCCATTTTTGAAAATATAGATAATCCTCGCACCTTTATAAAATAGTTCATCCCCAATGTTCTTTGCCTCCAATTTTTTGGTAAGCGTTCCAAAAAAAAGCATGTTGCCATTGCTCAGTTTTATTGGAACACCAGATTCTAAAAGTCTTAGAATATTTTTGTCGTTAATTTCTTTGAGCGATATAGGTATAGATTTGGCGTGGCAAGCAATAATATTTTTAAGGGTTTCTATTTGATGAACAGGTGAGAACGATTTATCCTCTACTTGTGCTTCATAGAGACTTTTGTATTTTAAATTTAATTTTTTTGTTAATTCAATCTGTAGAACGTAGGCTAAAATTACTGTGAGTGCGGTCGGGGCTAAAAGCGTATACCCTCCTGTCATTTCCAAAACCATTATCAGCGTTGCAATCGGAGCTCTTGCAGCTGCGCCAAATACAGATGCCATTCCGATTATAGAGTAAATGGCAACGTTGTGATGAAAGAGTTCTGCTATAGTTCCGCCAGCCATTGCCCCCACGAATAGTGATGGGGCAAAAACGCCTCCTGACCCTCCACTTGAAACAGTTAGTGTAAACGCAAGCATCTTTCCTATAATAAGCATAGCCATCAGGTCTAAAGCTATTTTTCCATCTATCGCATCTTGAATCCAACCGTAGCCACCTCCTAATGCTTGAGGTAGAAAAATGGCTATTATCCCAACGCCTAACGCGCCTATAGCAGGTTTAAAATGAGGAGGAATATTTATTTTGTGAAACAGATCTCGCGTATAATAAAAAATGTTTGGTAATATTACACCTATTATTCCACTTAAAATTCCGAGCAAAATGAGATGTGCGTATCCTAATAAAGTTGTTACTTCTAAATTTGGCGCAGTTTCAAATATTGGATGCCAACCGAGGGTAAAACCTGTTGCAATGTAGGCAACAATAGAGCCTAAGAGGGTATATATTAGGGCATTTGACTCAAATTCCATGCCACTGTAAAGGACTGAAACAGCGAAAATTGAGGTTCCGATCGGTGCTCTAAATATAGCAGACAACCCACTCGCCATACCGATTAAAACGAATAGCCTTCTCTCTTCCAAGGTGGAGTGTCTAAAATTTGCATAAATTGAACCTACTCCTGAGCTGAACAAAGCTGTTGGTCCTTCCCTTCCTGCTGAACCGCCGGTTCCTATAGTTATAGCGGATGCGATGATTTTAATGGGTGTCACTATAGGTCTTATGTATCCACCTGTTCTATGGAAAGCCCTAACGGCTGTATCGGTTCCGTGCCCTTCTGCCTCTGGTGCAAATGTGTAAACGAGGAATCCAGAAATTAAACCTCCAATAACCAAAACGATGATTATCAATAAAGGGTGTAAAGGATTATGCAGCATACTTGGTTGTTTTAAAATATCAATTACATCTGGAGGAGTGTAACCTGCAATTAATTGAAGTGAGTATTTTCCAACTAACTTTAAAAAGTAGACAAATATTTGGGCACTTGCTGCTCCTATTAGGCCTATTATTATTGTGTCGATTATTAAACGCGTCTTCCTCACATATTATATTTTAAACTTAATGAATTGCAAGTCAATGGCAAAAGCAAAACTATGCCAGATAGGTTACAAAATGAAAAGATAAAAATTTACTTTTCAACAAAAAATTGAATGAAGCCAAGCTGACGCTGAACAACAACTCAGCTCGAGGGTGCATTTTAGCAAGACGTATGACATTCAAAGCAGAGATGAGAAATGCTCGTCAAGAAAGCCAAGATCCTCATAATACCTAATGGAGGCTTTTGGTTAGGATGGGGAAAATTAAGTGAACAAAAAGATGGTGGCACAAAAAGATTGACGTTGCTTTGTGGGGAATAGGAGAAAAAAATAATGCAATTAAACAATTCGAATATATTTTGAAATGGTAAAAATTGCTTGTATAATAAGGCAAGTAGAGATTGATAGGAGGAGAAAAATTGACTAACGTACCCAAAGCTGCGTTTGAAGAATTCCAGAATATCGTTTCTCAGTTTTCTGTCGATAGAGATATAAAAAAGTTTGTATATAGTTTGTTAGACAATAGAGATTTGGGAGTTGCTTTTGATTATTTTAAAGATGAATTTATACCCCAATTTTTTAAAGGTAATTTAAAAGGATATATAAAGGCGTTTGAGCCAGTCTTTGATAAGGAGTTCTTTAAGTTAAACGTGTTAGCCCAAAAAGCTATAGTAATGCTATTTTTTTATGCCTATTTTAATGAAAACACACGCTCAAAAGAGGATGCTTTATTTTTTGAGTTTTTGTATAAACTTTTTATAAAGGCTAAAGACTCAAATAACTTGGAACTCATGGCTTATTTGTATATACCAATGGTTTTTAGTTGCCAAGACAATAAAGTGTTTAATGGGAAGGTTAATAAGACGCTGGAAAGAGTAATTTTAAAGAATTTTAAGTCAGATTTTAAGCCTAAACCAAAGCCGAGCGGCAAGACAAAAATTGGTTTCATGATAGAAAGGGCTATATGGCATTCAGTAAATCAAGTAAACTATAGCTTTTTGGTGTATTTAAAAGAAGATTTGGAAGAAGAGAATCGAGACGATATAGAAGTTATGATACTTGATTTGAATTATTTTGAGTTAGCTGGCGGTTTAGAATCTGTAAAGAATAAGTTTAGGTCAATAGGTTTTAAATACGTAGATTTGCATACCGCTTTAAATATACCTAAAACGCCACTTTACAATATAGTAGAGAAAAGCGTGAAGGTTAGGGATTATATTAGGGACTTGGAGTTGGATGTTTTAATCATATCTCCAATAACCCATTTCACGCAAATATTTCTTCTTAATACGAGAGTGGCAAAAAAACAGGTTTATTGGTCTCACGGCAATTGTTTTTTGGATGTCAAGGGGATAGATAAAAGAATCAGTCATTTTGAACAACCATGTAGTGAATTTAGCTGGAAAATTTTCCACATGTCTGTAGTGAAAGAGTTGCTTTTAGGGACAGAAAAAGACAAAGAGGAAGGTAAAAGAATAAAAGAAGAATTGCTTAATGAATATGGAAAAGACACGGTAACTTTAGGTACCATCGGGAGATTAACAAAAGTTGATAGCGATGAGTATTTACAAGTGGTTTCTGAGATAATGAAGAAAAACCCAAATACGATATACTTAGCCTGCGGCTCGGGTGATATAAAACCGATAAAAGAAAAGTTGAGAAAATACGGCATAGATGAAAACAGGTTTATATTTACAGGGTATATAAATCCACATGCTTATGGATGGGTGATAGATATAATGCTGGATACATTTCCTGAACCACAAGGCCAATCGATGGCGGAATTCACAGCAAAAGGCGGTGAGTGTGTGATTTTAGAGAAAAGCTTAAAAGAAAAAGGAAAAAATCCGATACTTGAATATATAAACTCAGCAACACAGAAGATTACATGGATTAGGGTGAGAAGAAAATACAAAAAGGTTGAGTTTACAAAGGAAGATTTTTGGAACTTCTCGTTATTAAAAGACCATAGCGAGCTGTTTTTGAGTTATGATAATATAATGGAAGAGAAGAATGTGGAACTTTTAAGGGAGATTTTAGAAAGATTTGAAAATATTAAGATTCTGGTTGATGAAAAGGATTACGATAAATTGGCTTTTGATCAAAAGTACAAAGAAAGGCTTATTGTTGAAAACGATATTTTTGAAAGGGCATATAAGTCTGACTTTTTTATGCTATTTGAGAATAAACAGGAGATTTTTGAGTTTGTGAGGGATTACACTACGGCGAGGTATTTTAATGTAGAATTCGCAATAGATATACCTTTATGGAAAAGAGGCTATGAAAATTTTAAAAATAATATAAGTGGTATTATAAAGACTTTTAAGAAAATATTAACGAGCGTGCCAGATGATTTTATGGAATGTTGGTGGGTTTTATTGAAAGAATGCTTTGATAATTATGAGGAATATAAAAGATTTATACTTATAGACGCATTGGGAAACAGTTTGGTGATTAAGAGGCTATTATTTGAGGCTTGTAATAATAGATTGTTGGCAAGATTAAAGATTACGCAGAGAATTAGCAGGGTAGAACCAAAAAAGAGAATTGAGCGGAAATTTAAACCAAGTATTCAAAAAAATAAAAAAATATTAGAGATAGTCTATGCATAAAGAATCTTTTGAAAAAATGAAGTTGTTTGTACAGGAGTATCTAAAAAATTATTGTGAAAATAATCTAATAATAGGGGAACTTGGCTCAAGGGATTTGAATGGAAGTTACAAAAACTTATTTGACTGTAAAAATTGGGAATATATAGGTTTAGATATTGAAAAAGGTAAGAATGTTGATATTGTGTTAACTGAACCGTACAATTGGAAAGAAATCAAAGACAATTTCTTCGATGTAGTAATCTCTGGCCAGACATTTGAACATATAGAATTTCCTTGGTTAACTATTAAAGAAATATACAGAGTATTAAAACCAAACGGATTATTTTGCATAATTGCACCATCTAAAGGAAAAGAGCATAAAGTACCTGTTGATTGTTGGAGATTTTACCCTGATGGAATAAAAGCTCTGGCAAAATGGGCTGGATTTAAATTAGTTGAGGTATTTACAGAATTTAATGCGGGAGAGTGGGGAGATACGTTCGGAGTGATGCAAAAAATAACAAATAGTAATTTGAAAAAGTCTATTATAGACATTCAGAAACCGAAAAATTTAAAAAACAAACTTAGCAACAATTCATTGAGTGATAGGGATTCATTAAGTGAAAAAGAAATTTTGGATAGCATTAAGAATGACTTACCTAACAGTAATATTGCATCCAGATTGAACTTAGGATTAGTTTATATGAATTTTAACTATTTCGAAGATTTTATTAGAATATTTTCTGGCTCTTTAAAGTATCAAATGAACAAAAAGATTTGTAATCGTACTACAATTATTCAGACATTAATAAATAAATTTCGTTATAAAAATTACCTTGAAATTGGAGTCGAAAGAGGACTCAATTTTTTTCAAATAGATGTAGATAAAAAGGCAGGAGTTGATCCTAATTTTAGATTTGATATTACAAAGTTCAGTGATAGAAATGATTTGCTATTGTGCAAAATGACAAGTGACGAATTTTTTAAAAATATTCCTGACTTTGTAAAGAATGAAGGTTTAGATATAGTTTTTATAGACGGACTTCATACTTATGAGCAGTCATTGAGAGACATAGAAAATAGTTTAAACTTTTTAAATAAAGATGGTGTTATTGTTGTTCATGACTGTTACCCCAAAGAACCTGTTGAAGCACTACCTACTTTGGAATTGGCAAAAGCTGATAAAAATTACAAAGGTTCTTGGTTGGGTGAAGTTTATAAAACAGTTATAGAATTAAGGGTAAAGAGAAACGATTTATTTTTTTGTGTTATTGATTGTGATTGTGGTGTAGGGATTATCAAGTTTGGAAAACCCGAAAATAAACTTAATATCCCTTATGAAGAAGTTAAAAGAATGAATTTTGATAAATTTAAAGAAAATTCAGAATATTTGTTAAATCTAAAACCAAGTTGGTGGATTTGGGATTTTCCATATAATATTTTTTTAAAAGAATATAATAAAATAGCAATCTTTGGACTTGGTAAATCTGGAAAGATGACTTATGAATTTATTAAAGAATATTTTCCAGAAAAAATAAAATATTTTATTGATGACAATGTAAAAGGAGAATATGAGGGTGTTCCTATAGTAACAACAGATGAATTCTTAGAGAAATATCAAGATAAAGTTGATGCAGTTGTTTTTGGAAAATATCAACATTTAAACCCAAAGCTTTTGCCGAATTTGAAAATTGCCTACCTTAGGTTGGAAAACATTGAGTAGAATCATGGTAAAAAAAGTATCTGTAATTGTACCTAATTTTAACCATGAGAGATTTCTTAAAAAAAGACTTACAAGTATTTTGAATCAGACATATCCGATTTATGAGCTACTTTTTTTGGACGACGCATCTTCTGATAAAAGCGTACAATTAGCAAAAAGAATCTTGAAAGATGTGCCTTTTCCTGTTAAATTTTGTGTAAATAAAATTAATAGTGGTAGTACTTTTAAACAATGGTATAAAGGACTATGTTTATCAAAAGGTGATTATATATGGATAGCAGAATCAGATGACTATTGTGAAAGCACGTTTTTGGAAAATGTGATTAAACCATTTGATGATGAAGAGGTTGTTTTATCGTATTCCCAGTCAGCTGTTGTTGATGAAAATGACAATATAATTCATGAAAACTATCTTCATTACACTAATGATATATCAAATGATTGGACGAATGACTTCAAAATAGATGGAAAATTAGAGCTTTGGAGATCATTTGTTTTTAAAAATGTCATACCAAATGCTAGCGCTGTAATTTTTAGAAAAAAAAGCTTAGAGAAAATTTTTGAAAAACACAAAAGTAAGATTTTTGATTTTAAAGTTGCAGGAGACTATTATATTTATGTTCTATTGTCTTTTGAAGGCAAATTAGCTTTTATATCCAAGACTTTGAATTACCATAGAACTCATTTAAATACCAGAAGAAATGTGTGTGAACATTCTAATGAAACGGAATTCATTAAAGATTTTGTTTCTGGTAAATTAATTGAAATAATAGATGCTACATTGCTGAATGGAAAAAATGACATATTTATAACTCTAAATAATGTTAAGTTTTTTTTAAATAATTACAAAAAGAATATTTCAATGTTAAAAAAGGAAATTGATAATTATAAAGGTATGATCCAATCAATAGAACTACTGGCTAAATTAAACTCATCAGCAATTTTTGGTCTTGGCAAATCAGGCAAAATGACCTATGAATTTATAAAAAAATATTATCCTGAAAAGATAAAATATTTTATTGATGACAATGTAAAGGGAGAATATGAGGGTATCCCAATAGTAACAACAGAAG
>JALVTR010000010.1 GCA_027035885.1 Desulfurellales bacterium | reverse complement strand
TATCACTTATGCCTTTTATAGAGGTGAGAATATCAACATCGTCTTTCTTTCTTTTGTTTATCTTGTCAATAAACTGCTTCTCTATTTTTTCAATCTTTTCAAGAAGAAACAAAAAATGCTCAACATCATACTCAACAAGGGCTTCATACTCAAAAAAGGAGTGCCCTATGGAGTTTCTGGCAAGCTCTTTAATATCCTTATGGGTGATATTAACAGCTCTGCCGGCATTCTTGTGTTTGAGTATTCTATATATCTCCATATTGCTTGCACTGTTCACTTTCTTGGCAGAGGGGTAGTGTTTGAGAAGGTTGAGAATGGCAAGGGTGAATATGTTGTAGTTTTTCTCAAGCTCAGGGAAGGTAATGTTGAGATGCTGTTTAAGTTGAGTCTTGGTCTTTGCAATGTCTTTGGCTATGGATTCTCTAAGTCTTGCTATTGGAACAATACTGTCAATATCATCAAGCATAAGATAATGAATATGCTCCCTATTTTTGCATATAAAAAGAGCAATAATATTGGCATCAATCTCATCTGTTTTGGCTTTTCTCAAAGAAACAGAAGAAGAGAATCTCTTAATAAGAGAGGGATTAATAAGAGCAACCTCTGGCTTGAAAGAAACAAGAAAGCTGACAAGATTGATATGAAAGCTTCCTGTGGACTCACAGGCTACTACGCTATTCTCATATTTTTCAACTACCTTTTTAAACTTATCAAAGCCATTTCTATCCATAGAAAGCTTTCCGCTTTCTATCTGCTTGCATTTCTCATCAACAACAGAGTAGTTGAAAGAACCTTTGGAAATATCAATACCGATAAAATAATCCATCTTAGGATCTACCTCCTTTTGTTAATTTGTGTCCCTTTGTCCTGCCTCCCATTTGACAGTGGCTTTATAGCCAAATCAACCAATAGCCAGAGCCGATGCCAAGCATCAGCTCGGCTTGGGGACTTAAAGGGACTTAGACTGACTCCTTTTGAAGCTTTAAAACTTAGGGAAAATGAGGTCTTTCAGTCCCTTGGTGTATATCACGACGTTAAACTATTTTACAAGAAATATTAGTAGGAGGGAAAAGATGAAAAAAATATTTGTTGTTTTTTTGTTGATTTTACTGATACCGATCAGCGCCTATTCTGATGTAATAAGCGATTATTTCAATTTAGTCCAGAACAAAAATCTATCAGGTTTGGAACAATTGCTTTACAATCCAACGCCTGAACGATTAAAGATTTACAAAATGGTATTTACTGCGATTAGCCAAAGAGTCAATAGCATTGAAGTTAAAAAAAGACAAATATTTGGCGGTAAGGCGATAGTTCAAGTTCACGTTAACACAACCATAACGGACAAATTCAGAAATAGGAGTTTTACAGAAGACAACGACTTGGTATTCTTGCTGCAAAAGCAAAACAACAGATGGAAAATAGCCAAAGTGATGCCTCTTACGGACTTCATACTTAAAAAGAAGCTCTTAATCATAAAAAACGCATTAGAGCGAATGCCTAAAACAAATGGAAACCAAGACAAACAACAGCCAGCTATCTACAACACAGCAGAAGGAGGAGAAAATTTCTTTGGTAACAACAAAAATAAAAATTCTTATAAACCAAACAACAACTACACATATTTGGGTTGCTTTAAAGATCAAGGAGACCCATTTGGCCTAAGGGGTAGAGACTTGGCTGCTTTTGGTTTTGGAAGTGACAAGATGACACCGAGATTGTGCATGAGAGAGTGTGCAAGAAGGGGCTATAGGTACGCAGGCGTTCAATACAGTGGATACTGCTTCTGCGATAATAAATACGGAAAATACGGACGTACTACTAATTGCAATACGCATTGCAATGGCGATAAATCCAAGATCTGCGGTGGAACTTGGGCAAACAGTATCTACGATGTTTCACGCCTAAACGTACCAAGAATTTACTATGGCAGCGGAGTTGAGGTTAACACAGATAGGCCGGGCATGGACTATAAGAGTTTCAATCTACCCTACCCAGACTATAGGCTTTGTCAAAATGCTTGCAACAAAGACCCGAAATGTAAAGCTTGGACATACGTAAAGCCATACACAATTCAAGGGCCACAGGCAAGATGTTCGTTAAAAGGCTCTATACCCAATAAAGTTAGAAAAAGCTGCTGCATATCCGGCATAAAACATGCATATTCAAACAACACAAAAACTTTTAGATATCCAACGATAAACGGCTATAGACTGGACTGGTGCAGGCTATGGGCTCAAGATTGCGGTCAAGGTGCTGCCGATGCATTTTGTAGGAAGATAGGATTCACAAGGGCAATAGCTTTTGAAGAAGACTATGACATTGGCGCAAGGTCACCTACGTATGTGATAGGCAGCGGCAAAATCTGCAATCAGAGTTTTTGTGATGGGTTTAAGTATATAACCTGCACAGGAAGAATATTTATAATTCCTACAAAAAGACCAAGAACGAATACATACACAACCAAACAGCTAAACAACAGCAAGAAATTGAACTGCAAAGATGTCTACAAAAGATATGTAATTGCTTACAACAAGCTTGTGAATTTGATAAGCAAGGGTAAGGAAAACACATCAGAGGCGGTGAAGGCACAAAGGGACTACGGTATTGCAAGTAGCAAGTATGATAGCTGCAGAAACGCCCAAAATAATCAAACCGTGCATTACAGCATCGACAAATGCGCTGTATATCAGAATAAACAGGATTACATATCACTACGCTATCCCGAATACCTAAGAGCCAAAAAGCACTACGTAAATCTAACCTGCTCGGTTTATATGTTGCCAAAGGGCAGCAGAATTAAGACAGAATGGTTTTATGTCTTGACGAACAAAGACTATCCAATAGGGCAAAAAACTGTGTTTGTTAACAGAACTTCGCCAGAAGACAAATATGTAAACTTTAGAATTGAAAGCGACAGGGACTGGCCAACCGGATTATACAGAGTGAAAATCATGTTAAATGGCAAAGAGATAAAAGTAATTGCATTTAGAATGAAATAACTTTTACGGCTTTGTGGGAAAGCCCCCTGCCCTCTCCCCCCCCTCTCGATAGTGTTTCAAGCTTATATCGGTGATATTCATCAGCTTTCATGTTGTAATATTTTCTCACTGTGGCAGGATCAATGTTCAACTTTCTTCCTATTGCCAGTTTCCCATACCCCCTCTTTTTAAGTTCCTGAATCTTCCTAAACA
>JALVTR010000009.1 GCA_027035885.1 Desulfurellales bacterium | reverse complement strand
ATTCCCCCTGGTGAGGATAGCATATGAGGAAACACCCGTTCCCATTCCGAACACGGCAGTTAAGCTCATATGCGCCAATGGTACTGCGGGAGAGCCCGTGGGAGAGTAGGTATTGCCAGGGGGGTATTTTGATTTTAACCTTCTTTTTTTAATAGTAAATTCATGCAGCGTAATTTTTTGTTAAATAATAACGATAAGTGTAGCTTTCACGTAGTATTGTTTCAACCAGATATTCCGCCGAATACAGGGAATATAGCACGTCTTTGCGTTGCTACGAACTCTACTCTTCATTTAATAAAACCTTTAGGCTTTTCTTTAAGCGACAAAAAGCTTAAAAGAGCAGGCTTGGATTATTGGAAAAACCTTGAGCTTGAGATACACGACTCTTTAAATGATTTTTTGAATAAATATAAAAATAGAAGGTTTTTTCTATCGTCCACAAAAGCCAAAAAAGCCTATTTTGAAGTAGACTTCGAAAAAGGCGATTTTTTGATTTTTGGCTCTGAGACAAAGGGTTTGCCAGAAGATTTTTTAATGGTTTTCTCTGAACGTTCTGTAAATATCCCCATGACTCACAATGTTAGGTCTTTAAACTTGGCTGGCAGCGTGGCAATAGTGCTGTATGAGGCAATTAGGCAGGTTTGTTTTAATAGATAAACATTGCATCGCCAAAACTGAAAAACCGATATTTCTCTTCTATTGCTTTTTTATAACATTCTAAGATTTTCTCTCTTTCATAAAAAGCACTTACAAGCATAAGCAATGTAGATTTTGGCAAGTGAAAATTTGTTATTAAAGCATCAACAATTTTAAACCTGTATCCTGGATAGATAAAGATATTTGTTTCTGTTTTAATCGGTTTAAGAATACCTGCTTCTGTTGACGCTGCTTCAAGCGCTCTAACTACCGTTGTGCCTACAGCTACTATTTTACCCCCAGATAGCTTTGTTTTATTTATGATTTCTGCTACTTCTTCTTTAATCTCAAATTTTTCTGAATGCATCTTGTGCTTTTCTACATCTTTTTCTTTAACAGGTCTAAATGTCCCTATACCAACGTGAAGCGTTATGTATGCGATTTTTACTCCTTTATTTTTTATTTCATTTAGAAGTCTTTCTGTAAAGTGCAACCCAGCGGTTGGTGATGCTACGGCACCCGCTTTTTTAGCGAAAACTGTTTGATAATATTTAAAATCCTTGTCTCTATCATAATTATCATACTGCCTTTTTATGTAAGGAGGCAAAGGCACCTCCCCTATTTTTTCCAATAATTTGTATACGTTGTTTGTTTCATTAAACTCTATAATTCTTTTGTCTGAATTTTTCAATCTTGTTATTTTTGCAATTTGTCCATTTTTTAGGAAAACGTGCGTTACTTTTTTGATTTTCCCTCGAGTTAAACATAAGAACGTGTTTTTTTTAATCTCTTCAAGTAGGAAAATTTCTAACTTACCGCCAGTTTCCTTTTTTGCGAATATCCTTGCCGGTATTACCTTTGTGTCGTTTAGAACTAAAATGTCTTCTTTATTTAAGTAGTTTACGATGTTTTTAAAGAATTCTTGTGTAATTTTGCCAGTTTTTTTATTACATATCATTAATTTGCATTCATCTCTTGGTATGTGAGGCTCTTGAGCTATTAAGCTCCTGGGTAATTCGTAGTCAAAAAGTTCTACTTCCATGGCTTGCAGATTATATTAAATTTAGACTTGAAAACAAGGATTAGTTGCCTATAATCATGCGTTGCAGATGTGATTTACATCTTGACAAAATGATCTTTTAACCCAAATTATAATAAATGGTAGCATTTCTTGAGAAGAATTACCGGGATTTTAAACATAAAAATCCTTAAGGAAGGTGGTGGATATGTCAAAAGATGCTAACAATGAAGCAATGAGGAAAATCTTGGATGAGGGTAGGAAAAAAGGGTATGTTACGTATGATGAGATTAACGATATCCTTCCAGAAGGTGTAAGCGTTGATGATATAGACGATATAATAAAACGTTGTGATGATTTAGAGATAGACATTATAGATACTGATAAACAGACCTCATCAAACTCTGAGAGCGGGAATTTTGAATTAAGTGAGGATGAGGAAGTAGGAAGTGCTATCAGGATGTACCTGAGGGAGATGGGAAATATACCCTTGCTGTCAAGAGAGGAAGAGATTGAGATTGCCAAGAGGATAGAAGAGAGTAAGACAAAACTAATTAAAAGATTGATAGAGGTTCCATTTGTTAAGGATGAGATTGAAGAGTTAAAGGAAGAGATAATCGACGGAGAAGAAAAGGTGAAGAATGTTTCAAATGCATTAGACCTAAATTATGATTTTGACGATGATTCGGAGGAAGATCATACGGCAAAGGAGACATTTTTAAAAATTTTGGATGACATAATAGAGAAATATGAAATACTATTTAATACAAGAGGTAAAACTGAGATATCTGAAGTGAAAGAAGAAATATTTAATGATTTTGAGGAAATTGCTTTAAGTGACAAGTATATACAAAAGATGACGGAATCTTTTTTAAAGAGAATAAAAGCCGATAAAAATTTACCCAATAGAGAGTATCTATTTGACATATTAGGAGAAATTGAAATTGCGAGAAAAGAGGTTGAAGAGATTAAACAAAAGATGATAAAGGCAAATTTGAGGTTGGTTGTATCCATTGCTAAGAAGCATCTCAACAGAGGATTATCTTTTTTGGATTTAATACAAGAAGGAAATATTGGTTTGATGAAATCGGTAGATAAGTTTGATTATAAAAAGGGCTTTAAATTTTCTACTTATGCTACTTGGTGGATTAGGCAATCTATCTCAAGGGCTATAGCTGACCAAGCAAGGACAATAAGAATCCCTGTTCATATGATTGAAACAATAAACAAAATTGTTAGAGCTTCAAAACTTTTAGTTCAAGAAAAGGGTAAAGAACCAACGGCAGCTGAATTGGCTGAATATCTAGATATGGACGAGGATAAGATTAAAAGTATAATAAAAATAGCGAAAGAACCCATATCACTTGAAACTCCTATTGGCGATGATAATGATACCCATTTAGAAGATTTTATTGAAGATACAAGAGCAAAGCAGCCCCTATCTTATGTTATAGAGGAAAATTTGAAAGAGAAGATTGAAGAAGTGCTGTCAACATTAACAGAAAGAGAGGAAAAGGTTTTGAGGATGAGATTTGGAATAGGTGATGGGCATG
>JALVTR010000008.1 GCA_027035885.1 Desulfurellales bacterium | reverse complement strand
GTGTTGACATACCAAGCAAAGGCTGGATGGGTGAGCGACTGGGTTCAGCAAAAAACAAGTGTTTCGCCCAATTACTTTCAAGGCCAGAAAAGGGGCTATTTTACTGCGGGCTCGTACTCTGCAAGGTGGCAACCCTCTCAGACTTTTTCCCCATTTAACGTATCCGCTCCGAGTATAAAGGTAGGTTGTGGAGGTATTGATATTTTTGGAGGTGCATTTAACTTTGTCAATCCGCAGTACCTTGTTCAGCAGCTTCAAACCATGCTTCAGGCAGCTCCTGCTGTTGCATTCGACATAGCGCTGAAGACACTCTGCGAGCAGTGTTCTCAGACGATTAAATCAATCGAGGCCATGATACAGAGGCTTAACGGCCTGCAGTTCAACGCCTGCAAGGCAACGAAAGCTGCCGTGTTTACGCTCATGAGCGCCATATCGCCTGAGGTTAAGGCTAAAAATAGAGCTATGGCCGACGAGACACATCAAACTTTAACAGGCATTACCGATATGTTTAACGATATAGTGGAGTCGGAGCAGAGCATTTCTGCAACAAGCCCTCATACAAGCCAGCCTGCGGGCGCTCAGTCCTCGTACAACAGTATGATAAGCGGATGCCCTGCGGATATAAAGGAGATTTTTGCGACGCCCGGCACTACTCTGCTTGAGCAGATAGCCGGCAAGCTTAATTTTCCGCAGAATTACACCAACCTCATAAGAGGGTTTGTTGGCGATATAGAGATTGTATCCGCGCCGAATGTTAAGGGTAAAATGGAGTTGAAGATAGTGCCGATTGCACCGTGCAGGCAGAATAAGTCTATAAGCATACAGGACTTTTACAACGGAGACGCTTACGCAGAAAGCCCCGACGGCACATGCAGCAGCGCGAACACTTTGAACCTGATACACTATATGGAGACTCACATATACGACATATCTCAGAAAATGCAGACAGGGGAAGCTCTTACATCGGATGAGGAGAGCGTCATACAGACGTCTCCCGTATCGATATATCAGGCATTAAAGGCGGCGGTGGTGGCTGGCGATACATCAACCGTTTCCGCCCTGCTTTCGGATATGACCGCAAAGGCCTACGCCTACGGCGCCATGAGTGACTTGCTTTCTCAGGCTGTTCAGCTTTTCTATAAACTGCAAACAGTGCTTGCAAAACAGGGCAATTTCGGACCGAATTGCCAGCTCTCCATTACGGCTGCAAGTGAGAGCACTATAAACAATTTCATACACACGGTTCTTAAGAAGCAGCAGTTGATTCAGTCAAGCTATGTAAAATCCGCCGATGAGGTAAATGCCATAGAGACATTGATTAACAATTTCAGGGTGGCGAGGAATGTTTCAAGAAAAGCAATTGCAAATACGGTTAATATTTCAGCAATTAGCCAGTGAGTAATGTGGAATTAAGGAATGCTGTGTAAGACAAAAAAGGCGGGAAGGAGGCAAGTAAGCACTCTCCTCTCCGCCCCTGAAGGGTGGAAAGGGTGGAATTCCCAAGTGCTGAAAGAGGGATGGAAAAACTATTAGAAAAAATAGCTATGAGGCTTTTAGCTAAGGCAGAAAACTCAAAATCTATAGTTAAGACGTGGTTTTATTATTTCTTGCTGAGTGTTTTGGATAATATTGTTTACGCTTTTTATCAAGACCAGAGAGCTTTGGGTAGAAAGATATGGGTTGAGGTGTTTGTTTTTCTTGCCTTGTCATCTGTAGCAATTTTACTGCATATTGATATTCTGATTTTGCCTGCCTTTGCTGTTGCGGTGTTTTTGTTCACTCCGAAAACAAAAAACTTGCTCTATCTCGGCACGTCTATTGCCGCTTATTTTTCTATTCTTGCCACCATAATGGCTGTCAGGAACGGTATAGTGGGTAGGGCGGCTATAGTAATTGAGGTGTTGTCGCTTATGATTGGCTATGGTTTTGTTATGGTTGGCGAGTGGGCGGTTTTGAACTATAAAAAGCTAAAAAGCACTTTTAGTAAACTGGTAAAAGTAATTGGGTTATTAATGTTTGTATCTATATTTGTTTTTATTTCAGTTAATGCTTACGCTTTCAATCCAAACCATGTGGTGTTTTACACTTACGGCGGGTTTGACGCCATATATAATGCTTTTCATTTTATAGCTTTAATATTCTCAGACCATGCTTATCAGGGGTTGTTTTTTACCGTTATGACGCTGTCTTTATTTTTTGCTGGGTTTAGGAACTATGTTCATTCCCTACAGGGTAGAACCACAGACAATATTCTTTCTTGGTCTCTTCCTGTGTTAATATCATTTGTGCTCTACATGGCTCTCATAGTGCCTAAAGGACAGGTAACAATTTACGATACGGTTTTAAACAAATCCGCCGATGTCGGTGGCATTCCAATAGGCATTACAACGGTAGCAGGTATAGCATCCGAGGTTGAAAACGGCATTATAACCATGATAGACACCACAAGCATTAATAGAGATACGGACTATGAGAATTCCGCAGGCGGTGTAGGTGTGATGACTATAATGAACATGGCCATGCACGGCGTAAGGTCAAGCGATGTTTACCTTGACAGAAGCCTGAAACGGTATATAACCGATTGCGTATTTTATGATTTAGCTGATCCAAAAGTACCTGCAAGCAATAAAATAACATATCAAGAATTGATAGACGGTACTGAACCTTTTACCAAACTTTTATCAAAGGCTGCCGTTTTCCAAAGTATATACACTGTTTATTATGATTCATCCAATAATGCTGGCGAGCCAATGACTTGTCATGACGCTTGGACTAACATTTCCGCACTGTTGAACAATAACAACAATTTTAACTCAAGCCTAAAAAATATATGTGCAAGCGCGGGCGTAGACACGTCTAACCAAACGGCACTCACACACTGCGAAAATGTCATAACGGCGTATTTGAATGTTCTTTACGATGGGCAAGATTCCGCCGTCACATCTAATGCTATGGACTTTATTAGGCAGGCATATGTGGCGAACGAGATATACAGGGCTTCCGTTGATGCCAACGCTAATTTCCTTGTGAATTATAAAATTTCTAATGCTGGCATGAATATAGGCATGGCTTTTAACAATTGGATACCTACCATAAGGGCGGTGCTGATTTCTCTCGGGCTTTCCTTACTGCCGTTCTTAATTATCTTTTTGCCCACGCCGTTTTACGGCAAAATACTCGGTGGTATTGCTGGGGTGTTTGTTTTTATGGTGTCTTGGGCGGCAATAGATGCCGTTGTCCATCATTTTTTAGTTGGCGAGGCAGCAGTATTGTTTCAGTCCGTTCTCATTCATAATGTGGGTTACGGCGCTTTCGAGACAATGTCTGTCCCTCTTCAGCACGCTATGGCGGCTTGGGGATACGTTAGAAGCCTTGGCATGGGGTTGGCGGTTATTGCAACAGGCATTGTAACAAAAACAGGTGCTTATGGACTGCAAATGGCGGCTGGTAGAATGGAGAGTGCTGTGACAAGCCAAGCTTCTTCGATAGGTGAAAGGGTTACTAACCCAGCGGAGCAGGGTAGTGTAGAAAAAGAAATAATGACAAGCTCTGCCTTTAGCCAGAAAATAGCACCATCGTTTACTTATCAGGACTTAATCAACGGCACGGCAAACTTAGAGGCTAAGAGAATGGGGCAGGGGTTGGCTTATAAGAATGTAACAGACGCTTCCAGCACTGGTTTTAATGCTGAGAGCATGAGTGCTGGTATGACTAATGCAGAGGCAAAAATAGCAGAACAAAATGGCTTAATTCCAAGAAATTACGGTAGATTACATGGTACAGAAAAGGCAACAAATAATATTACAGCTTGGAAAACAGCAGGAAAAGGTAATATGGGTAACGGTGCGGTTACTGTTGGCGAGGTGAAAGGTATAAACAAGGGATCAAGCGTTAGTGGTCAAATGGATGCCGTTCACGGCAATACAAAAGCTCTTGCAGGTGTTGTAGAAAAACAATCCGCTGCTCAAATGGCTAAAGAGAGAAAACAATTTGAAGAATATGCTAAATTAAACCATGCTCTCGATAATGTGAGTTCGGCTGAAGACTTGGGCAAAATACAAGGACTATACGATGCTGCCAAGGCTAAAGGGTTAAAACACTACGAACAAGAAGTAGGTGGCAATGAGATAGCCACGACAGAGTTTGCAGAAAAATTAAATATGTGGGGTAAAAATAAAGAACTTCGTGTTGCGGCGGGTGCTATGGGCATGTCAGTGAAAGATTTTGTTCAGTATAAACACTCGATGGGGCAAATGGTGCTAAATAAGCAAACAGCGGCAAGATTAACCGCTGAAACAGGACACAAGTTCACGGCAGGTGAAAGAGTTACTTGGGCTTTTGACCCAAAGACGCATAAAATCGGTTGGGCGGTTGGCGATAAGGGATACGCAAGCACAAATCAAGACGTCTATAGAACGATTATTGGAAGCTCGGAACAGGCCACAACACCCAACGCCTCTGTTAATGTGTTAGGCACTACAAACGGTGAAGCCGTGACAGGCACTATAAACGGTGATATAGGTGTAGGGCTTGAAGATGTTCGCTTTAAAGGTGTTTCAAAAGGGCTTATAGATGCTCTTAAAGGTGCTAACGGTGTAGCACAGGTTAATAATGGGCAATTGATGTTTTCTGGAGTTGCTTCAGGAAAAACGGCTGTGGCTCTTGGCAATTACTTAATAGCTCACGGTAATAAAGTAGCAGGTGAAAAACTTGTCACTATAGGCAAGCACGGTGGAGTGGCAAAAGTTGACTTAACGGCAGGAGAAAATGGTGTACCTATAGCAGTGGTAAATCAGAGAGATATGGCGGAGCACACAGCAAAAAGTGTTACGGATACTCAAAATGTTGTTAAAACAGGAACGAGTGTTTCTGCAGGCGATGCATTTAAAAATGCAGTGGAAACTGCAGCAAACACAGGCAATTTTGCTGGGTTTAATAATGCCTCTAAACACGTGCTCCAAGATGCTTTAGGCAATAGAAAAGTTCTCAATGCTCTTACTGGGGATTTTGCTACGGCAATTACGTCAGGCTTTAGTAAGAATTTGAATATAGATAGACAAGCCCAGTATAGAATTAACGGTGGGTTAAATCTTTCTGGGTCTTTAATTGGAGAGGTTTTAGGCGTATCCGCTGGTGCTGAGTTAATGAAAGGAAAAACCGTTAGTGGCAAAGTACTTATCAATTCTGCGAGAGTCAACGCTGAGCAGAAGTTTATGAAGATTATGAATGACCCACATTTAAACTTAGAGCAAAAACAAGAGAAAATACGTGATTATATAGAAGCGACACATAAGGTGTTAACTGCACTTCAAAAGAAGGGTTTAGATAATGTGGTTACTAACCCTAAAGATAACCTTAATAATGAGATTTCTTTAAGTGGATTTGGTATTCTTGGTGGAAGCATGGTAACAACTGATTACAATAATAGTGTATCTTCAACTCGAAATTCTCAGCATCTAAAGTCAAGTGTAAATACGCAACCTGCTGTCAATCCACGTTCTACCAACCGCCCTACTATCCAAAGTAGTATACCAAGAAACGTAACAGGTGTAGCTCAAAGTCCCCAACCCAGTACCGACAGGGAAAAGGGAAGCATCAATCCAAAAGAGACTAATTCTTTAGGCGTAGGCGTTAGCACCAGAAGTCTAAACTCAACCCCTGCAACCCAAACTCCGTCACCTACCGAACAGAGTTTAGAGTTTACCCAAGACAAAGGCGCGCCCAACGATAATATCAATCGTCCTACAATTGAGAGCAATATACCGAAAGAAACAGTAGCTAACTCAACTAATGATACTAATACCGTAGAAAACCAGCCACATATTAGGACGGACAATAATCGGTTGCAACCAAAGGAATTTGATATAAATACGGCTAAGGTTGCCTCAGGAGTTAAAACCGCCCAACAAATTAAGGCTAACTCAGAGTCTAATGCCGAGTCGCAACGTATTAAATCTCAATCTACAAACCCAGTGCCTACTACTGAGATTAAGCCGAATACAAATACTTATAATACGGAAGCAACACCAGAAATGATGAGGCAAAAAGAACCAGCCACAATGTTTAACACTACAGCACCTAATCCATCGTCTAACATTCAAAATCCAACATCTATAATCCAAAATCAATCATCTACAAACCCAGCGTCCACTCAATCCTTAAATAAAAGTATTAAACCTACGCCAGAGGTTAAATCAAATGCCCAAAGTAACATAGAGTCAACACAGGAAAC
Source organism: Desulfurellales bacterium (assembly GCA_027035885.1). GTDB lineage: Bacteria > Campylobacterota_A > Desulfurellia > Desulfurellales > Hippeaceae > Hippea. The sequence goes on along the minus strand of JALVTR010000008.1, from coordinate 7,928 downwards.
TAAAGTAGAGCCTCAGCCAGTAGAAACTATGCCGCATACACCTGAGGTTAAACCCTCGAACCAAAACGTCAAAACAGAAATAACCCCAGAGGTTAAATCAAACGCTACTTCTCAATCACCATCACTGCAGCAATCTAATCCAAAGCCCAATTCCCAGAACCTAACGCCCAACGCCAATAGTAACCAACCGCTCATACAGAGTGATATACCAAAAGAACAGGAAACACCCTCAATCCAAAATTCACAATCCATAATTCAAAATCCTCAATCCTCAACAAAGGCTTTTAACGTCCATGAATACGAAAAGAGAAGGGTGGCGGAAAAAAACAGCACTCAAAATCCAGAATCTAACACTTCTAACACTTCTCCAAGTGCTTTTGCCCAATCCCCTCAGCCGACTACTCAAACCTCAAACTCTTTCAACATCCATGAATACGAAAAGAAGAGGGCAATGGAAAAGAACAGCACTCAAGAAATGTTGAGGAAGTTAGACAGTATGCGGTATGGGCAGAACACTGATAATGGTGAAAACGTAAGCGAGTCTCAAAATGACGACGGCCTTAATCCCCCAAGTGGGTTCAGCAGGCGGTAAAAAAAGGCGGGGAGACCCGCCTGATGCTTTTCAATCATCATCGGAGAACCAAAAATTACCTTCTATATAACCTTTATTTATTAAATCACTGCAATCATGATGTCTTTTCCAAAAATACTGCCGTACTTTCTTATTGGCTTCCGCATTATTATTAGCGAAAAACTCTTTCACCATATCACTCGTCCAGTTGGGCTCTCTCTTGTCTTCCACTTCTCTTATAGTTCCCTCATAAAAAGATAAGTCGTCTTTATGGGTTATATTCTTTAATTCTTGCTTTCTTTCTTCTTCTGTTAAGTTGCCAGTTATAAACCTGACCGTCTTGCCAAACTTCCTTAGAAAGCTCATTCCTGCCCCCTTTCCGCCTCTCAAGAGGCGATATACTCCTATTTAAACTACTAATCCCTTTTTGGGGGTTTGTCAAGGGAAAAGCTTGACTTTTTTATTAAAATATATTAAAATGAAATTAACAGGTTAAGTTGACCTACTCCCCATACCTAAAGGCAGGGGATTCTGGCTTTAAAACGGAGACAGCCCTAAATACAGGGTCTTACATCTCCTATGCCAAGGGTCGAGGCCCCAACCCTTGCGATGTTAATCGCAGCGTTTAAATCCCTATCATGCCTTGTGTCGCATACAGGGCAAGTCCACTCACGGTCTTTGAGAGAGAGGCTTGTGTTGATATAGCCACACTTTGAGCAAGTTTTAGATGACGGATAGAACCTATCGATTTCTATCACGTTAGCTTTCTGCTTGAGAATGCTCACAAACTCACTATAGGCAAGGTCTGACGCTTTCCTGCCCCAGCGTCTCTGCATGGCTTTGATGTTTAGATTTTCTACTGCTATCCAGTCGTATTTTTTCGTGAGTTCGTTGGCAAGCTTGTGGAAAAAGTCTCTTCTTAAGTCTGCTAACTTTCTGTGGAATTTGGCAAGTCGTCTCTTAGCCTCTATCCAGTGCCGTGAGTTTTTCTTTTTCTTTGACAGTTTTCTGCTTAACCTTCTTAATGTGTCGATATGCCTTAGGAGATACTGTGGGGACTCTATTCTTGTGCCATCTGATAAGGTTAGGAATGTTTTAAACCCAAAGTCAACACCCACGATTTTACCCGATGTGGTGTTGGCAGGGTTGCTTCTTGGGGCTATCACGGAAAAGCACACAAAGAAGTCTCCAACACTATCCCTTTTTATGGTTACTGTCTTGATTATCCCCTCTATCGGTCTTGAGAGCCAGAACTTGTATTTTCTGCCTTGGATATAGATTGCATTGCCTTCAAGTTTCCATCCTGCTTGCTTAAGGGTGAATGATTTGTATTTGGATGGCTTTTTGAATGTGGGTGGAGATACTCTTGCAGGCTTTAGTCCTTGTTTCTTTTGCCTCACATATTCAAAAAACCTCTCATAAGCGGTGTTTATTCTATCTGTTATATCTTGTATCGATTGAGATGGAACTTGCCTCCAGTGTGAGTATTTGGGCAGTCTTTTAAGCTTTGTTAAGTGCTTTTGTAGTCTATACTTGTTCAAGTGGTGTCCATAGAGTTTGTAGTATCTTTTGTGAAGTGCGATACAATGGTTGTATATCTCGGCACATGTTAAGATTATTCTTGTGAGATGTTTCGTTCTTTTTGTTCTGTATAGCTTGTATTTGTATGTCTTCCTTACCTGACCGACTTTAGGTATTTTTGCCATTTTTTCTTTTCTTTGTCTCTCTCGCTTGTGGGTTGATTTTCTATGTATTGTTTCACCACTTCCAGCGGCGCACCGCCCACAGTGGAGACAAAATAGCTGTTTGTCCAGAGGGTTGGGAGCTTTGACTTCAAATGTGGAAACTCACTTCTTAAAATCCTACTGCTTCTGCCTTTGACGGTTTTCACAAACTTATTCACTCCCAACTGCGGGTCTATTTCACAGAGCAGGTGTATGTGGTCTTCCACAATTTCCATTTCTATAACTTCGACTTGCATCTCATTGGCGACTTGGTGTATTATCTCTTTAAGTCTTAGTGCAACATCCCCAACTAAAACCTTGCGGCGGTATTTCGGACACCAAACTATGTGATATTTACAGGAATAGACTATGTTTCTGTTGGACTTATACTCGATCAAGTCTTTCATAGTGTTTGTATTATACCAAAAAATATTGTATAATGCAATAAGTTCCTGCCTGTATCCCCATAGCTAAAGCAAGGGGCTTTAGGCAGGGGGAGGGGTGGTAAACTACTCCTCCCTCACGGAAGGAGCTTCTGGTAGGGACTACCCCATCCAGAAGACCCTTAATCCCTATCAAGAACGGCTCCACAGTTAGGACACTTGTGTATTCTTTCTGCCAATGTTTTTGGAACTCTGAACCCACACACGCTACAGTTTTGGGTTGTGTATGCGGGATTGACCATCTTCATCGTTATTGGTATATTAGTCATTATGATAACCTGGTGGGAAAAGGAAATTTCCGATACAACCAGGACAATCTAAATCGTAGTCCCATTGTTCTTTAAGCTCATTTTTTATTATATTTTCATCTTTTTTAGAAGTAAAAAGTTCTTTCACCATATCACTCGTCCAGTTGGGCTCTTTCCTATCTTCTACCTCTCTTGCAGTTCCCTCGTAAAAAGATAAGTCGTCTCTATGGGTTATATTCTTTAATTCTTGCTTTCTTTCTTTTTCTGTTAAGTTGCCAGTTATAAACCTGACCGTCTCGCCAAACTTCCTTAGAAAGCTCATTCCTGCCCCCTTTCCGCCTCTCAAGAGGCGAAAAAGTATCAAACTAAATGAAAAGGAAGCTGAGGAAAGGGATAAAGAGATATACAAAGCTTTTTTAGGAAAGTGAACTACTCATCCATAGAACATCTATTGTGGTTAATATTGCCTGGAAGTAAACAGTAAGTCGGGTCAACTGTCCAGTGTTTTTTAATATCTTCGTTAGGATAAACTGGCTTTATATTCTCTTTTACCCATGCTTTTCTGTTCTTTATTTCCATATCATACAGAAGATTATTAGCCCTTTTCCATTTTTTAATACCGATTATAACCGCCACTATCGTGAAGATAACAGCAGCTACCCACAGCATCTCACACCTCCTATCATTCCTATTATAACACTTAACCCGGGTTTAAGAGTTTGTCAAGAGAATTTATTTAATTTATAGAGAAATCATTGAAATTTTTTGAAACTTTATAGTATAAAACAAGAGAACATTGCTTGGAGTGGTAAGTTAATTGGAGTATTTAAATAAATATTATTTGTTCTTAGATGAAACAGGAGATCACAATCTAACTCCAAATTCTATAGATAGAGATGAAAAATTTGGTCTTGCTGGAGTTCTGTGTTCTAAAGCAGATTACTTTGAAATTACAGATAAAATCAATAAGTTTAAGTTTAAGTACTGGAAAGAAGGCAAATGGAAGAACAAACCTGTTATATTGCATTCGTATGAGATTAGACACCGTAGAGGTGCTTTTGGTTTTTTATCAAAGCCTGAAAACAAAAACATAAAAGAAGAATTTTTTAGAGACTTAAATAAACTGATTGAATCATTGCCTATAACTGTTTTTGGTGCGATTATCTATAAAAAAGAATTAAAAGCCAAATATAAAGAAAAACTGAGCCCTTATAATATTTCTCTTGGTTTTATCCTGGAAAGAGTTTTTTATTTTTCTAAAGAGAGAAAAATCCATAAAGTAAAAATAATAGCTGAGTCAAGGGGTTATAGAGAAGACGCAGATTTACAGCATTATTATCAGGAGTTTTTGGAAAGAGGAAGCTATTATTTGAGAGATGTAGTTAATTTGAGAGAGCTTTTTTATAAACCTGAGATTAAATTTTCTAAAAAAATTGAGAATAAAGAAGGCTTGCAAATAGCTGATCTATGTGTTTACCAGTTAAGAGAAATAGCTGACTATGTTGTAAAGGAAGGTGGAGAATTGAGTGAGCCATCTATTATTGTAAAAAATAAACTTAGACACTACAATAAAAAAATTCTTCGCTATGGTCTTAAAATTTTTCCTGAAAAATGAGTTTTTTAGAAAAGAGCGGGGAAATACCTGCGGAGCCTTTCAGCGGAAAGACCCCGCCGACCGCCCATACGAGCGATCCTGCTGCAACTATTTATAAATATATGAAATTTTGCTGATTTGTCAAGTTTTTTAACAAGGAGTAAATGACACTCAATTAACCCATCAATCCCATTTTTGGGGTTTGTCAAGGGAAAAAACTTGACAAATGGTGAGGGGATTGTAACTGGTTATTTTAATATCTTAAACTCTGTTACGTCTATGCTGTTCTTTTTATAGCTTAAAGTCACTTTTTCTTCAGTAAATACTACCCATATATCTATGGTGTCCTGCTGGTAAGCAGTATTGTCTTTAATAACTTTCTGAACCACTTTAAGTGGTATGAGCAGTACACCATCTCGAGAAACCAAAAGATATCCCTTTCCTTTTTGCAAGGAATCTATAAAACTTCCTGGCTTACGCCCTCTAAATGTAATTTGCCACCCTTTTGGTTTTTTGCTCCCTGATCGAATGAAGATTTTTTCTCCATCTATTATTGCTTTATATCTTTCCCATTTTTCTATTCTCTTGCCAGACTTTTCTAATATCCTTTTTAGCTCATCCCCAAAAACCTCTTCCTGGCCTCGCTTTTCTAATGTTTTGTAAATTAGATTCTTCTTAAGCAAAAAGAAGTTTAATTCACCTATTAGGGAGTTAACAAGAACTTTTTGTATGGCATTAAGTTTCTGTTCCTCTCCCTGAGAGACCACTGTATATTTATTTGCCTTGAATAATTTTATTAGATAGATCTCTAAGGATTTTCTAACCACAGTATCATTAAAATCTGACTGTGTGGCAGGACGTCCATCATTGATAATAATAGCCCTATCCCATTTATTTATTTTATCTTCTGGATGAGACATGTGAGTTTTCAGTCTGTTGTATATGCTTTTTGCCTCACCTATATAAACCTTATTTCTTCCTTCAAATAGAATATAAAGACCGGGGAATGGTATTCTTCCTAATTCGTCATTTAAAACTTCCAGAGCCTTCTGCGAGCGGGGTATTTCCCATGATCGAATTTGCCTTGTTGTCCGCGCCCTTATTATATCATCTCCGTTTTTTGGATCCTCGTAATATCCAATTTCACTTTCCTCTACCATATTTTTTCACTCCTTTACCAGAGTAATAATAGACTCTCTAAGTTTGTAGCTTCTTATCTGTCCGGATCTTCTCTCTCTTGCTTTCTCTATTTTTTCTACCTTTAACCCCATATCCATTCCTATTTTTGCTATTAATAAATCCGTAGGAACATAGACATCTGCAATTAAACTGTCACCGACTACCAGAATGAATCTTCCACTGGAATTTAGAGATAATACTACATTCTTCATAGCTCTATGCATATCGTCAAAATATTTATGGACTATATAAGGCATATCCAATCTTCTGTAGTTTCCTCTTTTTTCTATATTCTTTGAAATGTTAAATTTAATACTCTCAATCCAATCGTTTGTGTATGTAGATTTGGAGTTGTAAAACTGCCTTATTAACCTTTTAGATACATTATCACAAACAACCATTTCATCTTTAATTTTTTTTAATTCTTCATAACTGTTTGCAAAACCCAACCATGACATTTCGATTTTGTAATTGATCACATAATCCATGCCGTTCATGTACGGCGGAGAGGTAATTACTAAATCAAATTTTTTATTATGTTGATATGTCATTGCATTTGCCGGTATTACCTCGCTTTTTACATTTATAAAATCTTTATACTGTGTTCTAATTACTTTTAAATCGTCTGCTATTTGATGTACCTTCTGCGTCATTAAAACGAAAGGAGCTTCATCTTCAACAATTTTGTTCTTACAGTATCCAAGACACGGACTCCTTTTTAAGTTACTGCTCTCTATAAGTATAGATGAGAATGCTAATCTAAGTAGGTTTTTTACTTTTATTTGTTTTCTGTTTTTTTCTTCTAAAGACTCTATTCCTCCTTTTATAATTTCCAAGTTCTTTAATACCCCGGGTCTAAATTGTCTATCCGTCCTTAAAAAAGAAGGCGCAGAGGCTCTTTTGTCCTTGGGTAAGGAGTTATATATTTTTATTAGATACTCCGGTGGGACGTCCCACGAATTAAGCTTGGTTTCCGCTATAAACTGCAGAAGTGGGTTTAATTCCACACCATAAGACTCGTATCCATTAAGTTTCGCCTGAACCAGGACCGTACCGCAGCCGGCAAAAGGATCAAAAATAATTGGTTTCTCATACACTTTTCTGTATTGATCAATGATTGATTGAACAAATGCTGCTGAAAATCCCTGAACATAGGGCGCCCAGCGGTGAATATGTTCATTTATGTTTGGCGTGAATTGAATTGACTGGGGTCTCTCTATTAATTTAACGCCAATTTCTCTTAGATAAGGAATGGCGTCAATATCTGAGCTCCCACCTTTTTTTGGTGATAGCATTATATTTTTCTTTCTGGCGTCCAATATACTTTGCATCTGTTTATTCACAAAATCCTCTATATTATTAAAAATATTATAATATAAAACCTATTTAAAAGCCAGAGGTAAGTTTTGGGTTTTGTCAAGGGAAAATAGTCGTTAGTCGTTAGTCGGTGGTCTCTGGTCGATAGTCATCAGTCGTTGATTCTATAGCAAGGAAAAACTTGACAAATAGCGGGAGTAAGTTAAACTTTTAACCAAGGAGAGTTAAAAGAGGTGAGCCATGAAAAATGTTGTAATAAGAATTAAAGATATATTTCCTGGTGTGAGTTTTTTGGGAACAAGACCGAGCGGTGAAAAGATAAGAGAGATGATGGAGAAAGTTTTTGCAGAAGGTAATACCGTAACTTTGGATTTTGCTGGTATAGAAGGTATTACTCAAAGCTTTGGAGACGAGATTATCGGCATATTTACTCGATACTATGGTAGGGATTTTATAAAACAGAACGTAAAGGCTGTTAATTACAACGGAGAAATCAAAGAAGTTCTTAATTGGGTTGTAGACTACAGTAACAGATGGCATAAAGAGAATAAGAAAAAGATAGGTGAAATGCCGTTTATGCACGCTTTTGCTTAGAAAATATCTTCTTCCTCTTTTTCTCTATCCTCTTTTCTGATAACTTTTAGAAAATCCTCTAAGGTTATATCAAAGAATTTGTTGTATTTTAGCCGCACAATTGCTATACTGCCTCTCCAAAGGTTTTCTTTAAATAAGGTTTTATCTAATATACGTCCATCTTTTAAAGTAAGGCTTCCCTTTCTTGATATTATTTTAAGTGTGCCACCGAAACTTTCAATTATTCTCGATATCACATAAAGACCAAAACCAATATTC
>JALVTR010000007.1 GCA_027035885.1 Desulfurellales bacterium | reverse complement strand
TACCAGTCCTCCTGTACTATGTCCACCAATTATTGGATGCTTACCTGTTACATTATAAACCTTTAAAATAGCCGCTTTAGCATCATATATTGCCCATGTGTCTAGACTTGATCTCCATGAACCTATGTCGCTTTTCATATCTCCGATGCCTGTTCCTCTGTAGTTCATAAGCCATACATCGTATCCTTTTTTCCATAGATAGTAAGCTAAACTGTAATAGAGCATCGGATCTTGTTTTATCATTTTGTCGTCTTTAGCCCAATTGGCTAAATTTGACGGTAAAATATTTTCTTTAGAATAGAGGTTTTTAAGCTTAGCCGGTGTGTGTTGCATAAATTCTTCCATATTGCACAAAATACCAGGAAAAAGTAGGATGGGTTGTGCCTGTATGTTAGCTGTTTGACCTGGTGGATGATATCTTAGGAGTTTGATGGTTACTCCATCGTCTGTTTTTGCTGTATAAACATCACCATAAAGGTTTGTTGCTCTTGAAGTGTTAAACACCAAAAGGGCTAAGATCACCCCTAAAAGAAATGCAAACCTTTTCATAATTACCCCCCAACAATTAATTAATAAAAAACTATTTTGGCGATTATATAAATTTAGTTTAATTTGTCAAATATTTTATTAAGGTAGTAGCTATTTTTATAAAAAAATGTTTATAAGATATTATGAGAGTTCGGTTGACTTTTTAAAATTGATTCAATAAGATTGATTTTACAGAAGTCAAAAAATGTAAGAAATGACGTTAAATCCTCTTTTCCAAGCAGGATATTCCTTATTTTTTTGGGCGGCAGGCCTTCTTTGTAAAGTTTTTTCGTATAGTAGATGATTTTTTCTATGTTTTCTATCTTTTCGTTTATCAATTTTTTTGGTGAATCTTTAACTATGCCTTTATGGGCACATAATAGCACATCAAAGTCCACTTTTGATATGAGTTTCAAGCTGTTAAGTATCTGATAGATATTTTCTTCTCTTCTTAGATATTTAGGTTTTGGTGATATGACCAAATCGCCGGTAAAAATCCACCCCCTGTTGACTTCTAATAAGCATACCGAGTCTTCTGAGTGCCCTGGCGTGTGGATTACTTTGAATTTGTATTTTGAAGTTTCGAAATATCCATTCTCATCATAAAATAAATCCAGCTTTAAGGGGTGTAATTTTCCCCAGATTATTTTTTCATAACTGAGCATCTTGAACTCTTTTTCAAGGTATTTGGCAGATTTTTTATGTGCAACTATTTTTGTTTTAAATTGATTTTGAAGTAAATATGCATTGCCAGAATGGTCTTCGTGATAGTGTGTCAATAAGCAAAACTTAGGTTTGTCTTCGCTTGCTATTTCTTTGAATTTGCTTTGCATGGTGTTTTGGGCTGAATCTATGTAAACTTCGGGTAGAGAGAAAAAATACACAGCAAGGTTTATCGCATCATAAAATCTACCCAACCTATACGCGGTTAATTCATAAAATGTCTCTTTTTTGAAAACCACATGGCAATTATACCTATGCTGTGAAAATCATCAATGCAAAATTGTGTAAAAATCTTAAGGTTTCTTGAGCGTTTGACGTTGACAAAAGTGGCTGGTTGTATAAGATATAATCTATGTTTAGCGTTACTTCTTAATATTGGAGGTATTATGTCTGGTATTGTTGCAATTGGTTGTCATATACCATTTTACAGAGTAAGCAAAAAAGCAATTTTTAATGCATGGGGATGGTTTGATTCCTCAAAAATTGGAAATGCCAAGGGTGAGCTTTCCTTTGCAAATTACGATGAAGACAGTATAACTATGGGTGTTAATGCAGCCTTAAGCTGTTTTGGGCGTTTAAATTCTAAGCCCATCGACCGTTTATATTTTGCAACTGCCACATCGCCGTATGTAGAACCCAAAAACACATCGATAATATCTGCAGCGCTCGATTTAAGCGAAGATGTTGTATTGGTGGATATGGGTGGGCCAGCATCTTCAACAAACGCCCTAATTGCTGCTATTGATGCAGTTGAGAGCGGATTATCTAAAATGGCGCTCGTTTGTTCTGCAGACAAAAGGAATGCAAAACCTGCAGATGGGATGGAATACCTTTTTGGTCATGCCGCTTTAGCTATGATTGTTGGCAAAAATGATACGATTGCCGATATAGAGCATATTTTTTCGTATTCCAGCAGTTTTTTGGGCTATAGAATGACTCAAGAGGATGGATATCCGAAGAGTTGGGAAGAGCGATGGATTAGGGATGAGGGATACCTAAACCATATTGTCAAGTCAGTTAATAAAACTGTTGAGAGGCTGGGGGTTTTTCTATCAGATTTTTCTAAAGTTATCTACGCTTGCCCTGACAAGAGAACCTACAGTGCAATAGCAAAGAAGTTGAAAATAAGTGTAGAACAATTAGAAGACCCGCTGTTAGATAAAATTGGCTATACAGGCAATCCACACGCCTTTATCATGTTAGTAAGCGCTCTTAAGAAGGCAAAGCCAAATGACAAAATTATGCTTGTTAATTTTGGCAGTAGCGTTGATATAATAACTTTTACTGTTACAGAAAGAATAGATAAAAGCAGGTTGCCTGATATAGATAAACTTCTTGATACCAAACAGGTTATAAATAATTATACGAAATTTGCCAACTTATGTGGCAAAATAGAGCAGGAAAAAGGGCCTCGTGGAGAGGTTGCAAAATCAGCAGTGTCTGTTCTATGGAGAGAAAGGAAGACAGTTTTAGGGCTTTACGGCTCTAAGTGTAAAAAGTGCGGAACGAAGGTGTATCCACCCCAGCACGTCTGTATAAATCCGAATTGTAATGCTATAGATGAAATGGAGGATTACAGATTCGCAGAAGATACGGGCAAGTTATTTACATATACCGTGGATAATTTGGCTTTTGAACACGACCCTCCTGCAATGTATGGGATAGTAGATTTTGATAACGGAGGACGGTATTGGTTTGACATAACCGATTGTGATTCGGAAGAGTTGTATGTGGGTATGCCTGTGAAGATGAGTTTTAGGAAGAAATTTTATGATAAACCACGTGGATTGTATGGCTATTTCTGGAAGGCTGTTCCAATAAGGTAAATGGAGGTTAAAATGTCTGAAGGCATAAAGAATAAAGTAGCTATAATTGGCATGGGCTGCACAAAGTTTGGAGAAAGATGGGATAAATCTGAAGAGGACTTAATAATAGAAGCTTATACTGAGGCTCTAAATGACG
>JALVTR010000006.1 GCA_027035885.1 Desulfurellales bacterium | reverse complement strand
CAAAGATATAGAGTTTTAGTCCGCTTTTTAACTTGTACTGGCCAAAATCCAGCTGCATCTGCTTACCGTATGGCAGTTCTTCAACGCTTACATAGAACCTTTTCTTTGACTTGTATTTAAGCTCTCCTGTTCTTTCTAAGAAGTGTATGTAATTTCTCAGGGATTTCTCGCTACCAGGGAGCTCTTTGAATTTCTCCTCAAGATAGTCATATACACCGCTCATATTGAGTTTCTGATAGTCCAAGCCGATGCCGAGAGATTGTAAGAATTGCAACAGAAACGAGATAAATAATTGTGTATTTTTTGTTTGAATTTCTTTTTGCAGGCATCATCTCGGCTCTGGTGTTTGATTTGTAGATTGAGAGTATCTCATCTTTGAAAGAGTCAAACAACTTATCCCTTGATAGTGTTTTAAGCTTATACCGGTGATATTCGTCAGCTTTCATGTTGTAATATTTTCTCACTGTGGCAGGATCAATGTTCAACTTTCTTCCTATTGCCAGTTTCCCATACCCCCTCTTTTTAAGTTCCTGAATCTTCCTAAACATTTTTGCATTTACCATCTCATCCTCCCTCTATTTTTCAGGAGTATTATACAGGGAATTTTATTTTTAAACTGCTATGTGAATTTAGTTTAGCATTTCCACCTTTTCCCCCAACTTTTTGTATTTTGTTCTCCATTTGCATAGAAGAGAGTAAGGGATATCCATCTCTTCTGATACCTCTTTGACAGTACTATCACCTTGAAGAGTAAAAAGGACTGCGTCTAACTTGAACTCATTTGAAAATCTTCTCCTTGGTCCCATAAAAAACAACCTCCTTAAGTTAGTGTATCACATGCACTAACTTGGTGTATACAGGATTGGAGGATAACCCCCGTTTGGGGTTTACACAAAATATGGGGAGGGATCATTTTGATCGTGGACGGGGAACATTTTTCACACTTCGTAGGTGTGAAAATAAAATTTTCAATTTTCTCGCGTAAGCAATTCTTAAACTTCCTTTATTACCATCCTTCGCATCTTCTTTGCTAAATTTTAACTTTTGAATTTCTTGTAGAAAAAGCTCCTTGAATACCCAAACACCACATATTATCCAATAGAAACATTTTACTCACTCTACACTCTTCATTGACATAACTATAATCTTTTCTTTTAAGTAAACTTATTATTAATTAAGAAACAGGGGTTTCCCCTGTTTCTTAATTAAAAAGAAATATAGCTAAGGTTTGCACGCGACTGTATTTGTGGTAGTATTAATAGTACAAGTTACACTATGACCCCTAACGGTAAAACTTGTTGGAGTTATATTATCTAAAGTGCCATTATCAGTTAACGTTATAGTAGCGCTAGTATTATCAAGTTTGCATGTATAAGTGGTAGACCCGTTATCTCCCCAATTTGCTATAGCCGCAGATACACACGAAGACAAACTTGCCTGAACATTAGCTGCTGCTGCTTTTCTTACATACTTCATATACTGTGGAATAGCTATAGCAGCTAAAATTGCAATGATAGCTATAACAATCATCAATTCAATCAATGTGAAACCAGAGCCGTTGCGCAGCATCAGCTCTGCTCTACTCGACTTGCCTTTAATCTCCTTCATTCTTAAACCTCCTTTTTTCAAGTTAAAATCGAATACCCAGCACCATTTTCACATACACCAACATTTCTCACGATAATCTCTATCACCCCCTTTTCATAATTAATATTTCAATATTAAAACCTTCAATTAATGTTTTCAACCCTTTTTTAATATCAATAATATGATATTATCTAAGAGTGAAAAAAACATGAAATAAAGTTTTTAAATAAATTGCTAAAAATAAAAAATGGAGCGGATGACGGGAATCGAACCCGCGACATCAAGCTTGGGAAGCTTGCACTCTACCAACTGAGCTACATCCGCTATTTCAACCATAAATAATACCTAAAACAAAAGAAAAGTAAAGCCCCTTCGTGTGGGGCTTTAACCTTTTAAAAAATTCACCCTGCTATACCGTGCGGATACTGGAATACACCGGACCAAACAATCAAATACCTCAACAAAAAACCGCCAATCAAAACAAGAATGGATGCTACACCTGCCAAGCTCTTTGCGCTATGTTTAACAGAAACAAATGCTTCAAGTATAAGAGGCGTGATAAGGCCAAGAACAACAAATCCAATGGTAAAGAGAGGATTACCCATAAGCAAATGTGCACTCTTCATAACAGCTGCATTTCCAAGTCTCGCAAAGTCTAAGTATGCAAAGATAATCAATAATTCTAATGAGATTAGAAGTATATCAAAGCCTTCCACGAAATGGAAGTAATGTTCAGCTTCGTCGGATTTCATAGCTGCAAGTATAAGCATTAGCAACGCACAACCTGTGGATAAAGCACTAACTGTAAACAAAACTGGCAAAGCTGGCGTGTGCCAGAATGGAATTCCCACGTTAGCGTTTAACAGCAAACCTGTATATGTTGTCACTCCAAAACCGCAGAACATTGCAATGTAGCCCATCCATTTTTTAAACGTTGTGCTTCCAAAGAAAACTGCTATGGCGTATAAAACACCAAATATATAAGAACCCATAATCACAACCATACCACGCGCTATCCATGAATGGCCTATTCCCGCTACCCAGAAGGAAAGCAAAAACCTTAAAGGATTAATCAAGTCAATGACGAGCCATATCAAACCAAAGCTCAATATGGCAAGTCCAAGCAAAGATGTCAAAATACCGAACCATTTATTTAGGTTAAACCTCAGCTCAGCAAGTATACCCAAAGCCAATGTTGCGCCACCTAAACCACCTAAAAACAAGTAGATGGCTATATTCCATCCCCACAATTGTTGTTGTACTAAATCCATTTTACCCTCCTTTATTTAATGTAATAAACCTTTGGCTTAGTGCCCATATAAGGACCCAGAGGCTTAGCCTTTCCTGTACTAACAAGTTGGGCAACCTCTGATTTAGGATCTTCAAGATCACCAAAAATTCTTGCATGACCTACACAAGTAGCTGCGCAGCTCGGTTCAAGTCCCTCTTCAAGCCTATCAACACAAAAAGTGCATTTATCAACGTGTGCCTGATGGTGTCTTGAATCTTTCCCAAAATAAAACTCATCCTGTTTCAAATCTTCTAAATCGTATTCATATCTTGCATCATACGGACACGCCTCTATACAGTAACCACATCCAAGACATAAACTATAATCTATTAATA
>JALVTR010000005.1 GCA_027035885.1 Desulfurellales bacterium | reverse complement strand
CAGAAAATACTAACATCAATAAAGGACGAAAAGCAAAAGAAAATAGTGTCCTATATGTTGTTGCGGTCGTTAAAAAGGGCAGAATATTCAATCGAGAACAAGAGGCACTTTGCTTTAAATTTTGACAATTACACACACTTCACATCTCCAATAAGGCGTTACCCAGATTTAATCGTTCACAGAATGGTAAAGAACGTATTAAAAAAACAAAAAAACATCTACTCAAATTTAAAAGATACAGTGCAAATTATTAAAAATAGAGAACTTGTAACCGAAAATGCCATGTTCTATATGAGAGATATAAAATCCGCTCAATTCATGAAAGAACATATAGGAGAAACTTTTACAGGTACGATTACAACCATTATACCAAACGGCTTTTTCGTAAGACTGAAAGAGTATTTCGTTGAAGGCTTTGTTCCTGCCCATCAACTAAAAGATGATTACTACCAATATATAGAATACCTATACGCTATGGTAGGAAAAAGAAAAAAAACAATGTTCAAGTTTGGTGACTATGTAAAGGTTATGCCAATATCTGTTAATAAATTTGCTGGAGAGATAAACTTAACGGTGGTGTAAAATGTCTTTTGTAAATGTAGGATTTGGAAACTATATAAACAAAGAAAGGATTGTTTCTATTGTAACCCCGTCTTCAGCCCCGATTAAAAGACTTAGGGATACATTGGAAAAAGAAGGAAAGGTCATAGATGTAACTCAAGGTAGAAAAACAAGGGCATTGATAATTATGGATTCAGGTCATATAATCCTATCCGGTATAGCTGTAGCTACGTTAGCCGAAAGAGTCAATGAATGAAGGGTGTAATTTTTATCGTATCTTCTCCAACTGGAGCAGGAAAAACAACACTTTGTAACATAATCCAAAAGGAAAGAAACGATATAGAGAGGGTTATCACACATACAACAAGAAAACCAAGAGAAGGAGAAATTAACGGTATAGACTATCATTTTGTTAATGCAGAAACGTTTAAAAACATGATTAAAAATGGGGAATTTGTTGAATATGCATTTGTTCACAACAATTACTATGGAACAAGCAAAAAAGCCTTAAACGATGTCATAGAGAAAGGGAAAAACCCAATACTTGCTATAGATGTCCAGGGTGCAAAAAACATAATGAATTGGATAGATAGGGTTGTAAGCATATTTATTTTACCCCCATCCTTCGATGAATGGTTAAATAGATTAGAAGAAGACAAAAATAGGGATAATTTACACATTAGACTAAATACCGCTATTAATGAGTTTAAGGAAATAGAAAAGTTTGATTACTGCATAATAAACGATGATTTAAATAAAGCTATAGAAGATTTAAAAAAAATCATAGACATAACAACACTTAAAATAAAGTTTTTCAAAGATAGATTTATCGACATGTCTAATTATTTAAAGAAAAAAACAAAAGAGTATCTGGAGGGATAAGATGGAGAAGCTATTTATGCCTGAGATAATAAACAAATCTCTAAAACATTTTGAAAATAGGTATGAACTCGTTAGAGCTGCAGCAATT
This sequence comes from Desulfurellales bacterium, assembly GCA_027035885.1. Lineage (GTDB taxonomy): Bacteria > Campylobacterota_A > Desulfurellia > Desulfurellales > Hippeaceae > Hippea. The sequence goes on along the minus strand of JALVTR010000005.1, from coordinate 12,771 downwards.
AGGGCTAACTCGCTCTCAAGGGGAGATAAGCCATTAATATCTGAAAGAATAGCCATGCAGCATAAAAATACAATAGTCAGCCTTTTAGAAATTAAAGAGGGATTGTGGGCGAAAAAATAGACAGAGCTTTAAAACAACTTTATGAAGACTTCAAAGCACGAATAAACGTTCCTTTTAATGAAGAAAAATTGGATAAGGCTTTTCTTTTTGCTTATGAAAAACATAAAGATCAAAAAAGGGCATCTGGTGAAAGTTACATAACACATCCAATAGAGGTAGCAAAAATTGTCAATCAGTTTTATGTAGACGAGAGCTCTTTAATCGTTTCTTTATTGCACGATACTTTAGAAGATACTGAAACTGAAGAAAAAGAGATAAAAGAGGAATTTGGAGAAGACGTTTTATTTTTAGTAAAAGCTCTTACAAAAATAAGCAAAATTAAATACAAATCAACAGAAGAAAATCAAGCTGATAACTTCAGAAAAATGATTGTAGCAATGGCAAGTGACCTGCGTGTTATTCTTATTAAACTTGCCGATAGACTCCACAATATGCGTACAATTTGCTATTTAAACCATGAAAAGCAAAAAAGAATTTCGAAGGAAACCTTAGATATATATGCTCCAATTGCACACAGACTTGGAATATACTGGCTAAAATCTGAGTTAGAAGACTTAAGCTTCAAATACCTATATCCAGAGGAATATGAGAAAATAGAAAGAAAAGTTAGTGAGATTATACTAAAGAAGAGAGAAATAATAAAGTTTATCGAAAATAAAATAAAACAGGATATGGAAGAATCAGGTATTGCCTGTGCAGTAAGTGGAAGAGTAAAACACCTATACAGCGTATACACAAAAATGCAAAGAAAAGGGGTGGATTTTGATGGAATACACGACCTACTTGCCGTAAGGATTATAACCGAATCGGAAAAAGATTGCTATGCGGCATTAGGTGCAATCCATAAAAATTACAAACCTTTGCCTGGTAAGTTTAAGGATTACATAGCTCTCCCTAAACCAAATATGTATCAATCTCTACATACAACCGTATTTGGCCCCAGTGACACAATTGTCGAGGTACAAATCCGAACAAAAAAGATGCACGAAATTGCAGAAGAGGGAATTGCTGCCCACTATAAGTATAAAGAACAAAAAATCAGCATTATAGACAAGCATGACCAACAGTTCCTATGGCTAAGGCATCTCTTGCAATGGCAACAGGAAGTAAAAAATCCAAAGGAATTTTTAAATACTATAAAAATCGACTTATTCAGAGGCGAAGTATACGTATTCACGCCTGCTGGCGACTTAAAGGTTTTACCGCGTGGGTCAACTCCAGTAGACTTTGCATATGCAATTCACACAGAGGTCGGTAATAGATGCGTGGGGGCAAAGGTTAATGGGAGAATTGTTCCGTTAGATTATAAACTCAACAACGGAGATATAGTTGAAATCTTTACACAAGTTAACCACACACCTTCAAAAGATTGGTTAAAATTCGTCGTCACAAGTAAAGCACGTAGTAGAATAAAACAAAGAGTTAGAGAAGACGAGAAAAAAGAGGCAGCAGAAATAGGAAAAAGCATACTTTCAAAGGAACTTTCAAAAATCAATAAAAGTTTACAATCCTTTTTAAAAGAAGAGAGTTTAGAAAAAATTCTATCTAACTTTGGATGCAACACAATAGATGAGCTATTAGAAAGAGTAGGCTTTCTAAAGATACACCCAGCTAACATCGTGACTAAAGTTTATCCAACTCAAAAGAAAAAAGTCCAAAAAACAACAGAGAGAAAAGAAATTTATAAAGTTAAAGTTAACGGTATTGATAATGTTGTAGTAAAGTTGGCAAAATGTTGTAATCCAGTCGTTGGAGATGAAATCGTTGGCTATGTTACAAAAAACAGAGGTATAATTATACACAGGATTGATTGCGATAATATTGCGAAATTGGGTTATGATAATGAAAGGCTTATAGAGGTAGAATGGGATGCTGATATTAAACAAATAATGCCTGTTAAGCTAAAGATAAAATCAATGAACACTATGGGCATATTAGCAAAAATAACAAATATACTCTTCGAAATGGGTATTAATTTGACAAATTTAAAGATAATATTTCTTGACAAATCGCATGAAAAAGTACTAATTGATATAGATATTGAAGTTTCTTCTAAATTTGAACTTGAGAAGCTCATAGGAAATTTAAAGAAAATGGACGAAGTTTTAGAGATAGAAAGGGGCAAACCTTACTATAAAAACTATAATAAAAAAAGAAAAGGTGGTGATAGTTATGTTTAAATCAATTATCAACTATTTTTCCAACGATTTAGCTATAGATTTGGGAACGGCAAATACGCTCGTTTACGTAAAATCGAAAGGTATAGTGCTAAACGAACCGAGTGTTGTAGCAGTGAAAACAGACTTAAGGGGTGGCAAGAAAATTCTCAGCGTAGGAAAAGAAGCAAAAGAAATGGTAGGAAGAACACCAGGGAATATTGAAGCAATAAAACCTTTAAAGGACGGCGTTATAGCTGACTTTGATGTTACTGAAAGAATGCTAAGGTATTTTATAAAAAAATCAAAAGGCAAGCGTGGTATATTTAAACCGAGAATTATCATAGCTGTACCGCATGGCATAACGCAAGTTGAAAAGAAAGCGGTTAAAGAATCTGCTATCGATGCTGGGGCAAGGGAAGTTTATCTCGTTGAGGAACCTATGGCAGCAGCTATTGGATCAGAACTTCCTGTTCAAGATGCTATTGGCAGCATGGTGGTAGACATCGGCGGTGGAACCACGGAAGTTGCTGTAATATCACTGGGTGGCATAGTTCACAGTGTATCTATGAGAGTCGGGGGAGATAAGTTAGATCAATCCATTGTCAATTACATAAAAAAACAGTACAGCATCTTAATAGGAGAAAGTACTGCGGAACTAATAAAAATACAATATGGAAGTGCATATCCTCAAGAGAACGAAGATGAAAGTGAAAAAATATCTGTAAAGGGAATAGATTTAATAACAGGAGTACCAACTTCTATAGAAATAACAAAGGAAGAAATAAGGAAAGCCTTAAAGGATTCTGTAAATGTAATTGTCGCAAGTGTAAAGGACGCATTGGAAAAAACGCCACCAGAACTTGCAAGCGATATAGTAGACAACGGAATTATGCTAACAGGCGGTGGAGCTTTACTTAGAGGTCTTGACAAGCTTATACATAAAGAAACCGGCCTTCCAGTCACAGTCTTTGAAGAGGCTTTGTTCGCTGTTGTTAAAGGTGTAGGCATGATTTTAGACAATATAGACTTACTCGGTGAAGTTACGTTAGATTGAAAAAATAAATGCGCCTGGTTATTATATATGTATCAATCGCAATTTTAGTAAATATTGTTTTTAACACACTAAAACCTGCTAACAAGTCAGTCAGAAGAGGATTTACTCATTTAATTGTTATTACATCATACCCAACAACAAAAACATTAGCATATGCACAACACATTATAGATGAATACATAATATTAATAAGCACACAAAAAGAAAATGAAAATTTAAAGATAAAATTGGCAAAGTGCGAATTATATTCAGATTTACTTAAACAAAAATTGGGTAATCCAACAAAAAAGGGGTCGTCTTTGAAACTAATGGAGGTACCATACAGTTTCAAAAGTAACTTCGAAACTGACTCAATTTACCTAAGAATAATCAGAAAAATAGATTTAAAGAAACAATACTGTACAGTCCTTTCTAAGAAACTAAGTTTGATTGGCATAGTGGAAAAAAGGACAGGAAAATATATATATAGAGCCAAAACTGTTTTTAATCCTGCATTCGTGGCAGACGTTTATATATTATCCAATAAAAAAAAGTATAGGGCTTTGTTTATAGGAAATCCATATTTACCAAAAGCGGAGTTTTTAGACCCAAATGTAGAAATTCACGAAGGAGATAAGGTTTATACAAGCGGAAATTTTGGTGTATATCCACCAAACTTACTTTTAGGTACAGTAAGCTCAATAAAAAACATAAATGGATATTACAAAATAGCGTATATAAACATAGATAGAGGATTCTTTAATAACTGGAAGGTATTCATATTGTGCAAAAGAAAGCTTTAAAAGCAACCCTCTTGGGGTTCTTGCTGTTTTTTCTTTCTGTAGAATTTACAGAAATTGCAAATTTTATCTATATGCTACCTTTTGCACTTCCTTTTTTCCTTTTCCTTGCATCAGCAGAATCTGAGTTAAATGATGAAGATTTAGGCTATTCAATCTCATTCATTTTTGGGCTTATAAGCGACTTTGTAATTTTCAAAAATATATTCATACTATGCCTTATTTTCCCCTCTTTAACTTACGTGATAAAGTATGGAGTTAAAGAGTTAAAACTACGTAAAGAGCCAATATTCATTACATTAAGCTTATTTTATGCAATAGCAGTTTATATCTTGCAATCGCCTCTTTGGAACAGTTTTTTAGTGTTTGGGTATACTTTTTTATCATGGAAATTATTTAACATAATATGCTCAAAGACCCTTTCAAAAAAAGAAAATGGCTAGACGCGATAGGTATATACTAAAAACCAGCAATATTAAGGATAATTTAAAATATATATCGATAATAATAGTAATCTCTATATTAGTGCTTATTTTAAGGCTCATCTATTTACAAATCATAAAAGGTAAATATTTTTCTGTATTAGCCAAGAAAAACTCAATAAGACTTATTCCAATTGTACCCCCGAGGGGCGATATCATTACATCAGATGGTAAATATTATGCAAAAAACGTTCCTTCATTTTCAGTTTATTTATTCAAAACAAAAAATATCAATAAAAAAGTAATAGAAAAAGTGAGTAGAATTTTGAACATAGATAAAAAAGAGCTTGTAAAAAAATTAAAGTTCTCATCAATGTATACCTCAATTTTAATAAAACGAGGAGTAAGCAGAAAAACTGTATTTGAACTTTTATTCAATAAAACTATAAGCAACAAAATATACATAGATGTAACGCCAAAAAGGTTTTATCCACCAAATGCATACTCATACGCTAACATAGTAGGATACATAAGTGAGGTATCTATAGATGATTTAAAAAAACAACCCAATCTCATGGTTGGCGATTTCATTGGAAGAAAAGGTATAGAGAAAAAATACGATAACATCCTGAGAGGGGTAAGGGGACTTAAGGAAATAGAGGTATCATCTACAGGAAGGGTAGTTAAAACATTATCACAAACACCGCCAAAAAAAGGTAAAAACCTAACACTGACCATAAATTCAAAGCTGCAATCATTTATATATAGGCTATTTAAAAACGAAAAAGAAGAAGGAGCAGCAGTTGTCATGAGACCAAATGGGGCTATTTTAGCACTCGTAGATAGCAACACCTTCAACCCAAATTACTTTTTAAACAATCTCACAAAAAAAGAATGGGGAACCTTAAAAAAGAAACATCTTATAAACCTATTTGACATATCTACTCAAGGGGCCTATCCCCCAGGTTCAACAATAAAACCTTTCATAGCTCTTGCCGCCCTGAAAGAGGGTCTAATAAAGCCTAAAACAATATTATTTTGCCCATATTCAATAAAAATCGGAAAGTATACATACAGGGATTGGAGGATTGGAGGATTTGGAAAAATAGACTTATACAGGGCTATTGAGAGTTCATCCGATGTATTCTTTTACCAAGTAGGAATGAAATTGGGAATAAACAAAATGGATTACTACCTATCTAAGTTTGGTTTTGGACAATCACCTAGATTATTCTCATATTGCACATCGGGAAATTTACCATCAAGAGCATGGAAGTATAAAAAATTCAATCAAGGATGGTACATAGGTGATACAATTTCAACAGCAATAGGACAAGGGTTCTTTTTGACAAGCCCCCTTCAACTCGCAGTAGCTTTTAGTATTATTGCCAATAACGGTATAGGGTATGAACCATATTTAGTAAAAGACAACAACAAAGGAAAGATTCTATATATATTTAAGAGTAGATTTTACAAAGATATAAAAAAAGCCCTATGGCTCGCGGTTAATGGCCCTTATGGAACTGGATATAATGCAGAAATTAAAGGGCTAAATATTTGCGGAAAAACGGGTACAAGCCAAGTTGTTACAAGTAAGCTATATAGAAAAGAAAAAAAACTTTTGGAAGAGAAAAAAATAACACTAAAGAAAGCCAAATTATATTTTCCACATGCTTGGTTTGCTTCGTTTGCACCAATGAAAAAACCTCAAGTAGTGGTAGTGGTTTTTTTATTTCACGGTGATTACAGCTCTAAAGCTGCGGCCTTTGCTAAATTGATTTATGAAAAATTACTTAAGCTGAATTTATTTAATGGTCTGACCAATCTTAAAGATTGGCAAATACATAGATACAACCAAAAATCCAATAATCCCACCTAAAATAATAATAATTAAGGGTTCTATCATGTTCGTTAGATTCTTAACGGCGTCATCAACTTCTTCTTCATAGTATTTAGATATTTTCTGCATCATATCATCAAGAGTACCCGTTTCTTCGCCAACAGATACCATTTGAATAACCATATCAGGAAATTCACCAACCGTTGCCATGGCAAATGAAAGATTATCCCCTTTTCTAACCATATCTTTAACTTCCACCAATGTCCCTTCGATAATTACGTTTCCAGCTGTTTTAGCAGAAATTTCCAAAGCATCCAAAATATCTATACCACTTGCACTTAAGGATGAAAGAATTGTTGTAAAATTAGCTATTGAACCTTTTTTTGCCAACATGCCAAATATGGGCAAATTCAATAAAATTTTATCAATCACTTTTCTAACTCCATATATCCTTTTATACGAAGTCCTCAGAAATACAATCAATACAATTAAGCCAACAAGAATATATATAAAATAGTGTTTCATAAACATACTAACATTGATAACAATTTGAGTTGGAAGAGGAAGATGCATACCGCTGCTTGCATACATACTGGCAAACGTAGGTATAACAAATGTTAAGATAAGTGCTATAACACCTATTGCAACAATTGTAACCGCTGTAGGATAAATTAAAGCACCCTTAATCTTACGTTTCAGGGCTAAGTGCTTCTCCATCATATCAGACAACCTTTTAAGAACACCGTCTAAATTTCCAGTTTGTTCTCCCGCACTAACCATATTTATGTACATAGAAGAAAAAACTTCTCTATGCTTCTTCATAGCCTGGGAAATGCTAGACCCACTTTCAACATTGAGCTTTATATCGTATAAAATCTCACCCATTTTTTTAGATTCAGCCTGTTCTGCAATAATATTCAAAGCCTCATCTAAAGGTAAACCGCTCGCAAGCATGCTCGCAAGTTGTTTTGTTACAATCATAAGTTCTTTATCTTTAATCTTTTTCTTTAAAAATGGAATTTCTATATCTTTAGGGGACGGCTTTATTGAAATAACTGAAACTCTTTTTGTTTTCAACTTTGCGATGGCTTCATTCTTGTTTGCCGCTATTATTTCACCTTTAACAACCTTTCCCCTTGGATTTCTACCCTTCCACCTAAAATATGGCATTTACCCACCCTTCCATATTCTATCATTTAGCATACCTAACTTTGTCTAACTCCCTCTGCAAAGATTTTTTATCATTTGATGCATTAAGTGCAGATTCATATGAAATCAAACCCTTTCTAAAAAGAGAAACTATGGATTGATTCATCGTCATCATACCAGTTTCTGTTTGCCCCATCTGCATTGTCGAATAAATCTGAGGAATCTTATTTTCTCTAATCAAGTTTCTAATTGCAGCGTTTGGCATCATAACCTCCATAGCAAGAACCCTACCCTTACCATCCTTTCTTTTTATCAATGTCTGTGTAACGATACCTTGTAGTGCAACGGACAGTTGAGTTCTAACCTGTTCTTGTTGATTTGGAGGAAAAACGTCTATAATTCTATTTATTGTCTCTGGCGCAGAATTAGTATGTAGGGTAGCAAAAACAAGATGTCCGGTCTCTGCAACTGTTAATGCTGCTTGTATTGTTTCAAGATCCCTCATTTCTCCAATTAAAATAACATCCGGATCTTGTCTTAAAATATGTTTTAAGGCACTGGCAAAGCCCTTTACGTCACTGCCAACTTCTCTTTGATCTATCAACGACATTCTATGTTTGTACGTAAACTCTATTGGATCTTCGATAGTTATGATGTGAACTTTTCTCTCCTTGTTGATTTTATCAAGTAGAGCTGCAAGTGTTGTAGTTTTACCGCTTCCTGTTGGTCCTGTAACCAGAACTAAACCTTTTGCTAGTGTAGAAAACTTCTGCACTACTTGAGGGATTCCAAGCTGCTCAAATGGCGGTATTTCAAAAGGAATTACCCTAAAAGCACCTGCAACAGTACCTCTCTGAATATAAACATTTGCCCTAAACCTGGACAATCTCTGTATACCAAAAGAGAAATCTACATCAAAATCTTCTTCTAATGCCTTTCTTTGTAACTCAGTCATAACACTATAACATAAGTTCTGGGCGTCAGATTGCGTAAGAAAATCATACTCTTCCATATCTAAAAGTTCACCATTAATCCTCATTTTTGGTTTAGCACCAGCTGTAATATGCAAATCAGAACCCTCCTTTTCAAGTAAAACCTCCAGAAGCTCCACCAAATCCTCAGCCTTCTTTGCCACTTTACCCTCCCTAATAGAACGTCGCATTCATGACTTCATCAATAGTAGTAATTCCTTCTTTTATTTTTTTCAAACCGCTCATTCTCAATGAAGACGTCCCTTCTTTTATGGCCTCTTTCCTTATTTCATCGGTAGAAGCACCATCTAAAATCATTCTCCTCAGTTTTTCCGATATTGGCATAATTTCATACAACGCAATTCTACCCTTATACCCAGTATCATTACAAAAATCACACCCCTGTCCCTTATACACCTTCATACGCCCAGCCTCTTCTTTAGAAAAACCTATTTCCTCCAAAGCAGGTGGCGGCACATAGACTTCTTTCTTACAATACGGACATATTTTCCTAACCAATCTCTGTGCTAAGACAAGAATAAGGGAAGAGGCTATTAAATATCGCTCTATACCCATATCCACAAGCCTCATAATGGTTGAAGGAGCATCGTTGGTATGAATTGTTGAAAATACTAAATGCCCTGTTAAGGCAGCCCGGATGGCAATTTCTGCAGTTTCTGAGTCTCTTATCTCACCAACCATTATTATATCAGGGTCTTGCCTTAAAAAACTTCTCAAAGTCGACGCAAAAGTAAGTCCTATATCTTCCTTTACGTGTACCTGGTTTATGCCTTCAATGTTATACTCAACAGGGTCCTCAACGGTTATTATGTTAACATCTTCCCTATTTAACTTATTTAAAGAAGCATACAAAGTAGTAGTCTTGCCACTTCCTGTTGGCCCTGTGACAAGAATCATGCCATAAGGTTTTTTGATTGCTGACATATACTTTTTTAAATCATTAGATTCAAATCCCAAGCTCTCAAGTTCTACTCTAATACTACTCCTATCTAAAACCCTCATAACTACTTTTTCACCGTACACCGTAGGCAAGGTTGAAACACGTAAATCTATATCCTTGTCGCCACTTTTTATCCTAATTCTTCCATCCTGAGGCAAGCGTTTCTCTGCAATGTTGAGTTTTGACATAATTTTAAAACGAGATATAAGTTTTGGCGCCATTGACTTAGCAAAAGTCATAACCGTTCTCAATTTTCCATCAATCCTATATCTGATTCTTAAATCATTTTCATAGGTCTCTATGTGAATATCACTAACGCCCTCTTGAACAGCTCTTGACAATATAGTATTAGCAAGTTTCACAATTGGTTCTTCTTCCGCTGATTTTTCAAGTTGGTCAACGTCTATCTCTCCCTCTGATTCCTTTAAAACATTTATATCTCTTGAGAATTCGTCCAAACTTTCGGCAATTTCTTCAAGCTCCGTAGATGTCCCATAATATTTATCAATAGCCCTTATTATGGAACGCTCATTAGAAAATAGCGGAACAACATTCATGCCAGTAACAAAACGCACTTCATCTATAGCAAAAATGTTAGTTGGGTCTGAAATAGCTACTTTTAATTTCCCATTTTCTACACCAACAGGCATTAGAACGTATTTTTTAGCTATGTTTGCTGGTATCTTTTTTACAATTTCTCTCGGTATTTCAATTGAATTTAAGTCTACGCTTTTAACACCATATTGTTTGCTTAGAAAGTCATTTAAAGTTTTTTCTTCAACAAACCCTCTTTCTATAAGAATAGTTCCTAACCTTTTTTTCGTTTTTTTCTGTTCTTCTAATGCTTCATCCAGCTGATCCTGTGTTATAATTTTATTCCAAAGCAATAATTGCCCAAGTAAGGTTGTCATTCTAACAAGCCCTCAATCAACTTTTTCCCCATCTCCATATCGAATTCTATACCTGTCCATATCTCAAACGAATAATTAGCCTGTGCAATAAACATATCTAATCCATTAATAGATGTCAAGCCTACATCTCTTGCTGATTTTATCAAAGGGGTATCGTAATAAATAACATCTGCAATTAACGGTTCACTTATCCACGATAAATCAACAGGCATATCCTTACCGTTAAGCCCTACAGGCGTGCAATTTATTATTACATTGGCATTCGATATAACATTTTTATCGTTTAAACTTCCAGCTACAACTTCTAATTTACCACTAAACCTCTCAGCCAATTTTTCAGCTCTCACAGGATTCCTATTTAAAACAAACACTTTTTTTATACCCAACTTATACAACGCATAAACAACGCTTACCGCGACACCGCCTGCACCTAAAATGACTATTACATCATTATCAGAGCAAAACTTCGCATACTCGTCAAACATATACATAAAGCCTAAAAAATCTGTATTGTAACCTATCAATTTACCGTCATCGTTCTTTATAGTATTTACAGAACCTAAAAATTTAGCATTCTCATCCAACTCATCAACAAGTTTAGCTACATGCTCCTTAAATGGTATAGTTACATTTGCACCCTTTATGCCCAAAGACCTCATTCCAGAAATAGCACTACTAATATCTTGAACTTCAAATGCAACATAGATAGCATTGATACCATAAAACTCAAACATATAAGTGTGTAATGTGGGAGAAAGGCTATGTTTTATGGGATTACCAACAACACAATAAGTATCAGTATCAGCTGCTATATACATGGATTTCCCTTTCATTATCATTTATATTTAAAAACTCAATCAAAACGTCGGGCTTCATATCAAGTATTTCGGGCCATTCAATAAAAAATACACCATTTTTAGTCAAATACTCATCTACACCTGAATCAAACACGTCTTCCTTTGACTTAAGCCTGTACAGGTCGATATGGAAAACACTACCGTATTCGTTCACTATAGTAAATGTTGGACTACCGTTAAAATCATCTTTTCCTACGCCAAATTTCTCCAAAGCAAAACGCACAAAGGTAGTTTTCCCGCTTCCTAAATCACCTTTTAAGAAAACAATGCATTTTTTTTTATTTAGAATAAAATCTTCAACTATTCTGTGGGCTATACTTTTAGTGTTATCCAAACTCTTTGAAACCAGGTTAATACTATCCCCCATAGTGTACTTATACAATAACATGCTTTACAATTCAAGATTTATACCTATAATCTTCATAACATGAAAATTTTGATTATTCAGCTTAAGCAGTTAGGAGATGTTCTACTTTCAACACCATTAGCAGAAAACGTAAAACACTTTTATCCAGACTGTACTGTTCATTTTCTAACAACAAAAATGGCAAAAGAAATAGTAATTAACAATCCATATATAGACAAAACACTAATACTATATGATGGAATTCTGAATGAGTTCAAAATGATTAAAAGAGTTGCAAACGAAAAATACGATGCTATTTTAGACGTTCAGCGAACAGCACGTTCAAAAAGAATAAGCCTATTTTCTAAAGCTAAAACAAGAGTTGCATTCAAAGGAAAACACAACAAACCTTTCTATAATTTGGAAATAGTAGAATTTACAAACGGATATACAGCTTTTGAAAGATTAGACCTACTTAAGGCTATAGGCATAGAAAAGCCAAAAAAAATCCTACCAAGACTATATTTTCCTAAAGAAATTGAGGAGAAAATTACTGAATACCTAAAAAGAAGAAACATAGATAGATATTTCGTTGTCTCTCCGACGGCAAGAAAAATAACAAAAATGTGGGACTTAGAAGAGTTTGGAAAGTTATCTGAAACACTATCTAAACGTTTTAATTTAAAAGCAATAGTGACATACGGCACACCCCCAGAAAAACAGTTTGCTATCCAGTGTGCAAAATTTACAAATAATTCACACGTTTTAGAAAAACCATTTTCCATTATGGAATTTGCAGCTTTAGTTAAAAATGCAGAATTCAGCTTAGGAAACGACTCCTTTGCTTCACATGTTGCCGTTAGCCAAAACACAAAAACTGTTGTTGTATGCGGCCCTACGAGCGGTTGGTTCCCCGAAATAGAAAATGTGCTTTTAATTTATAAAGGTTTGGATTGTCAGCCGTGCAATAATCCAGACAAATGTCCCTATGATTTAGCGTGTTACAAAACATTAAAACATAGTGAAATTGTTGACAAAGTTATAAAATTTTTAAAGGGTTAAACTACTAATCAAAATATTTGCAGAAGGTGTTATATTCGCTTTAGAATCTTCGAATATTGCACAAACATTGCGACCATTTTTAGTCATAAAATGTTCAAAAAACATTTCCTTGTTGTTAAAAGAAGCATTGGTGCAACCAT
>JALVTR010000004.1:3712-14382 GCA_027035885.1 Desulfurellales bacterium | reverse complement strand
GAACCTACGACCTGCTGATTACGAATCAGCTGCTCTACCAACTGAGCTACGCTGGCTCTTACACCAAAAATTGATTTTGGCAGAAGCAGTATATTTTGTCAAGTAGGTTTAAAAAGACTACTGTAACATGGTAGCGGAATATAGGTTTATAAGCCTTTTTAGTGGAAAATTTAGTGTAGTTTTTACAAGTAGTAGCTACAACTTGAATTGTCTACGGGGTCATGGAGAATTTATCCAAAATAATAGCAGTTTTCCTTTATAATTCTTGTTGGGCGTTTGGATGCCTATTAAGAGATTTTCCAAAATGATAATCATATTGTCTAAAAAATTGATTATAAATTAAATCTTGCTTTTGTTGGTTTTGGATATTATTATTCTTCTTGAGAATATTTAAGTTAAGGATTGCTGTTTAGCAAGAATGTTGAAAAACTCTAAATAATATTGTATAAGTTGCTCACTTTTGGAGGGTAAAATGAGAGGTATAAGAGACATTTACGTGGTGGGAAGGAAAAATCCTGATTTAGATAGCATTGCTTCAACTATAGCCTATGCTGAACTAAAAAATATTTTAGACAAAAGTTCAAATTACGTACCTACTATGTGTGGCAGTTCGGATAAAATTACCCAAAAACTGTTTGGCTATTATAATATTCCAATTCCAAAATATATAGATGATCTTAGTTTAAGAGTAGAAGATGTTATGGCAAAAAATACCACTACAGTTAAAAATGACAAATCTGTAGCAGAAATATTTAAGCTCTTGTTGAAAAATGACCTCATAGTAGTTCCTGTGGTAGATGAGAATGATTTATTTGTTGGTTATTTTGGCATGACGGATATAGCCAAGAAAAGTATATCGTCTGTTATGCCTGATATATTCCGTAAAATAAAAACTAGTATATCAATAATAAAAAATGCTGTGGATGGAGAATTACTTGTTACTTCTGGAGACGAGAACAAGATGTTTGTCGTAACTGTTGTCATGGGTGTGATGGATGAAGAGGGTTTAATGAAGGTTATAGAGAGAATAGAACCTGAGAATATTATTATGGTTGTAGGTAACAGAAGAGAAATACAAAAAGCTGCAATTAATATGGGTATAAGATGCATTGTCATATCTCATGGATATAAAATGGATAATGACTTAATAGAACTGGCGCGTAAAAACCAAATTACAGTTATTAGCTCCGAATACGATGCTTTTGCCACGGTTGGCTTGATTGAGTGGAGTATACCTGTTGAAACTATCTGTGAGAAAAGTACGACCTCTGTTTATCCTTCAGATCTCATTGTGGATATTAAGGAGAAGGTTTACAGGTCGAGCAATAGGGCTGTTGTTGTAGTTAATATGCATAACAAGGTTATTGGCATAATAACAAGAACGGATATTATTAAATATAACAAGAGAAATGTAATTCTTGTAGACCACTCATCGAGCTTAAATGCCCCTGATGGAATTTACGAATGTAATATACTTGAAATAGTTGACCACCATAGACTTGGGGATATTCAGACAGGGTATCCAACAAGATTTAGAATTGAGCCTTGGGGTTCAACATCTTCTATTGTGGCTGATGAATTTAGAATAAATAACATTCGGCCATCCAAAACATCTGCTCTTCTTTTAGCTAGCGGAATAATAATTAATACGGAATTTTTAAAAGATAATTTTACAGATAAAGACAGAGAAATGCTTGAATGGGTATGTTCTGTATGGAATTTCGATTATAGTGAAATTGTAGAAAGTTTGGAAGAGGTTATAAATTTATGATAGGAGGAGGTTGTTGAGATGATTGACTCTACAACAGCATTGTATTTTGTATTTCTCGCTTCGTTTCTCTCGATTGCTTATGCACTGTTTACTGCTTATTACGTGCTTTCCAAGGATGATGGCAACGAGAGAATGAAGGAAATTGCAAAGGCTATCCAAGAAGGAGCAGGAGCTTTTCTTACCAGGGAATACAAGACTATTGCCATTGTCGCTATTGTTATTTTTGCTGTACTTTGGGCTTTGGGCTTAAAAAGTAGACACTTTGGCTTGTTAACTGCTCTTGGATACCTAACAGGAGCTCTGCTTTCTGGACTTGCCGGTTTTATAGGCATGTTTGTGGCTGTCAGAACGAATGTTAAAACGGCAGAGATGGCGAAAAATGGTTTGGCTAAAGCGTTAAATTTAGCATTCAGAGGCGGTTCTGTTACAGGATTTTTGGTTACAGGATTTGGATTGCTGGCAATCGCAGGTTTTTATACCCTGTCTGTTTATGTGTTTAAGCAACCCGTTGAACATACGATAAAAGCATTAATTGGCTTGGCTTTTGGTACGAGTTTAATTAGTGTTTTTGCACGTCTCGGTGGTGGCATATATACGAAGGCCGCAGATGTTGGCGCTGATCTTGTTGGAAAGGTTGAAGCTGGAATACCAGAAGATGACCCGAGAAACCCTGCTGTTATTGCCGATAACGTCGGCGACAATGTGGGCGATTGTGCTGGAATGGCTGCCGACGTGTTTGAAACTTTTACGGTTACAACAGTTGCTGCAATGGTTTTAGGACATACATTATTTGATAAGGCGGGTACTGTAGGTATAGCAACAATGTTTCCACTTCTAATAGGTGCTATTGCTTCTGTTTCTGCTATTATCGGAACATTTTTTGTAAAGCTTGGTAAATCAAAAAACATAATGGGTGCATTTTATAAGGGTATGATAGTAACGGCTATCATTGCCCTAATTATCATTTATTTTGCTTCTAAGAGCATATTTGGTAATGGATTAACGTATTCTTGGGGTACAGTTACATCCACAGGTGTTTTCTTGGCTTCGGTTATAGGTATGGCAATAACTGGGTTCTTGATGTTCGTTACTGAATATTATACTTCCTATGAGTTCTCTCCGGTTAAATCCATTTCCAAGTCTTCTACAACTGGCCATGCTACAAACATTATTCAAGGTATGGCTATAATGCTTAAAGCTCCCGCTTTGCCAGCTATAATCATTGCTTTAGGTATTTTCTTTTCATACGAACTTGCTGGCATTTATGGAGTAGCTATAGCTGCGGCTGCGATGCTTTCTTTAACGGGTATGATTATATCCATTGATTCATACGGCCCAATTACTGATAACGCTGGTGGAATTGCTGAAATGGCAGAACTTGATGAGACCGTTAGAGCAGTTACGGATCCTTTAGATGCCGTAGGTAATACAACAAAAGCTGTTACAAAAGGTTTTGCAATAGGTTCTGCAGCACTTGCAGCGCTGGTTTTGTTTGCCGAATACACACGCTCTATTGGTGGTTTGACGTCATTTGATTTAAGTAACCCTCTTGTATTAGTTGGATTGTTGTTGGGTGGTTTACTGCCATTCTACTTCACTGCAATGAGTATGGAGGCTGTAGGCATAGCTGGAGGCCAAATGGTTGAAGAGGTTAGGAGGCAGTTTAAGACAATTAAAGGTATATTAGAGGGTAAAGCAAAGCCTGATTATGCATCTTGCGTTGATATTGTTACAAAAGAAGCTTTGAAAAAGATGATTGCACCAGGATTGATTCCTGTATTGGGTCCAATTATAGTTTACATATTCTTCGGTAAAATCTCTTTAGGTGCCCTCTCTATGGGCTCAATCATTACTGGATTTTTTGTGGCTGTGGCAATGACAAGTGGTGGCGGTGCCTGGGATAATGCTAAAAAGTATATAGAAGATGGAAACTTTGGCGGTAAGGGGTCTGAAGCCCATAAGGCGGCAGTTACAGGTGACACTGTTGGAGATCCTTTGAAAGATACGGCTGGGCCTGCAATTAACCCAATGATAAAGATTATAAACATCATTGCGATATTGATTGTTTTAACAAATCTTTAAAATGAAAGGGCCCTCGGGCCTTTTTTATTTATTTTAGGGGGGTTTTAAAGATGGTTGTGGAAGCGAGCCTTATGTATGAGGGTAAAGCAAAGAAAATGTACAATACAGATGATCCTAATTTGTTGATAGAGTATTTCAAAGACGATGCAACAGCTTTTAACGGTAAAAAACATGCAGTAATTGATGAAAAAGGAGCATTGAACAAGGCAATAACAGTCAAAGTGTTTAATTGGCTTGAGGAGTGCGGAATTCCAACACATTTTGTTGAGGAGAGCTCTGGCAGAGAAATCGTTGTCAAAAAGCTAAAGATGATACCTGTTGAAGTTGTCGTTAGGAACGTTGTTGCCGGCTCGTTGGCGAAAAGATTGGGCTTAAAAAAGGGTGATAAATTGCCAAGGCCAATTATTGAGTTTTTTTACAAAAGTGATGAGTTGGATGATCCTATGATTAATGATGAACATATAGAGGTTTTTGGATGGGCCGATAGAGAAACAATAAATAAGATAAAAGAAATGGCGTTAAAAGTTAACGAATGCTTGAAGGAGAAGTTTGATAAAGTTGGAATATTGCTCGTTGATTTTAAACTTGAATTTGGCTTTGACAAAGACGGAAACCTTGTTTTGGGTGATGAATTTACGCCAGATGGTTCAAGATTGTGGGATAAGGAAAGCGGAGAAGTCTTGGATAAAGATAGGTTCAGACATGATTTGGGTGATTTGATTGAGGGTTATGAGAAAATCTTAATGAAGATATCAAGGATTTAGATGTGAAATACGTGATTATTGTTAAGCCCAAGAAAACCATTTTGGATCCACAGGGAAAAGCCATAAAAAAGGTGGCGGAGAGATATCTGCAAAACAAAATAAAGAATATTCGAGTTGGTAAATATTTTGAGGTAGAAATAGATAAAAGGAATGATGAATTAATTGATAAACTAGCAAAGAACGTGTTATCCAACGAGGTTATTGAGGATTTTGAGGTATTAAAGGAGTGAAAGTAGGTATAGTTCGATTTTTGGGCACGAACTGTGATTACGATTGCAAATATGCTTGTGATGCTTTGGGTATAGAAAGCGAGTTTTTGTGGCATGAAAGAAGGGATATTGATAGCTTCGATGTGATAATTTTGCCTGGGGGCTTTTCTTACGGTGATTATTTGAGGGCAGGATCATTGGCAAAGTTTTCACCGATTATGGAATCTGTTAAGGATTTTGCTAAGAAGGGTGGAAGGGTTATAGGGATCTGCAATGGCTTTCAGATATTGATTGAAAGCGGGCTTTTAAAAGGTGCTTTACTTAAGAATAAGAATTTGAGGTTTATTCATAAAGAAATCTACTTAAGAGTTGAAAAAAGTAGGTGTCTGTTTACCAAGAATTTGGACGATAGGATTTTGAAACTCCCAATAGCCCATGCAGATGGCAATTACTTTTGTGACGATGACTATTTGAAGTATCTTCAGGATAATGAAATGATTGTTTTGAGGTATTCGGATAATGGGGGAAATGTTGAAGATAAATGCAATCCGAACGGTTCTTTATACAATATTGCTGGTATCTGCAACGAGTATGGTAATGTTTTTGGTCTTATGCCTCATCCAGAGAGATCAGTTGGAGATTTAGGCAAAGATGGTGAATTGATTTTTTCTAATTTTTTGAGGGCGAGTGATGTTTGAGAGAAGTAGACAACTTTTTGAAGAGGCAAAGAGGTATATTGCTGGCGGCGTAAATAGTCCTGTGAGGGCATTTAAAAATGTGGGGACTCACCCTTTGTTTATAAAAAAAGCAAAGGGTTCTAAGATTTATGACGAAGATGGTAATGAGTTTATTGATTATGTGAACAGCTGGGGGCCTGCCATTTTAGGTCACGCTGATGATTCTGTGATTGATAAAGTTGAAGAAGTCTTGGAGAAAGGTTTTAGTTTTGGAGCACCGACAATCCTTGAAACAGAGATTGCAAAGCGCATAGTTGAAGCCTTTGATAGTGTAGAGGTTGTAAGATTTGTAAATTCTGGTACGGAAGCTGCAATGAGTGCTATAAGACTTGCACGTGGTGTTACTGGCAGGGACAATATTTTGAAGTTTATTGGCTGTTATCATGGTCATTCCGATAGCCTTCTTGTGGGTGCGGGCTCGGGTTTAAGCACATTTGGTGTTCCTTCAAGCAAGGGTGTTCCTTTAGATTTTGCAAAGCACACAGTTTTGGTTGAGTATAACGATTTGGATGGTGTTGAAAATGTGTTTAAGAAATATGGCGACACTATAGCTGCGATTATAGTTGAGCCTGTAGCTGGCAATATGGGCGTTATAAGGCCTAAAGGAGGATTTTTGGAAGGTTTGAGGGAGATTTGTGACAAATACGGTGCCTTGCTTATCTTTGATGAGGTTATGACAGGTTTTAGGCTTATATACGGTGGCGCGCAGCACATATTTGACGTCACGCCTGATATAACAATATTGGGGAAGGTCATAGGAGGAGGGTTTCCAGCCGCGTGCTTTGGAGCAAAGAGAGAGATAATGGATTTTTTAGCTCCAGAGGGTGATGTATATCAAGCTGGGACTTTGAGTGGGAATCCGGTTGCTATGGCATGTGGAGCAGTAACACTCGATATTCTGAAGAGAAAAAAGCCTTATCGAGATTTGGATAAAAATACACAGAAGATTGTATCGCGCATTGTTGGTTTGGCAAATCAGTACGGTATTCCAGTTAGTGGAGAAGCTATTGGTTCCATGTTTTCTGTGTTTTTCAGAGAGAAAAAACCAACTAACTATAGAGAAGTTAGTAAGTGTAGTTTAGGGTTGTTTAATAACTATTTTTTGGGCATGTTTGAGAGAGGAATTTATTTACCACCTTCCCAATTTGAATCAAATTTTATTACAATTGAGCATACACTTGAGGATATTGAGGATACACTTGTAGCTGTTGAAGATGTATTCAAGGATATGGTAAGCGGAAAGTTTATCTATGAGTCGTGATGAGAGAAGAAAAAAAATCAAGTTTTATATGGAGCTTTACGATGCATCTACAATCGGATTTAGAGTAGTATTTTCTGTTTTAATAGGCGGTGGTATTGGCTGGTGGCTGGATAAAAAATTTCATTCATCCTATCACTGGCTTTTATTTCTTTTCTTATTTTTTGGCATAGTAGCGGCATTTAAGGCCATGTTTTATGAAGCCAAAAGGGAAAGGCGAGATAACAATAAAGACGAAAAGGGTTGAAATTATTTTTCTAATAGTATATTTTCTATCAGTTTTGCTGTGTTTTTTGCTTTTTAAAAGCACAAGTTGTATGGTCGGAAGTTTTTTGGGTTTTTTGGTATCTTTAGGAGATTGGTATCTCTTGAAAATTATGGCAAAAAAATGGATTAAAAGAGGCAAATACTCAGTATCTGATTATGCAATGAGGATAGTTATTATGGGTCTAAGCGTCTATGCTCTTTTAAGTATAGGAACTAACATTTTCGGTATTTTTGTTGGCGTATCAATAATACCAACTTCATTAATGCTTCTTGCTACGATAAACCTTTTTGTTGAAAGAAAAATATTACTGTGAGGTGGAGATATGGAAGCCCCAACCTTTCTTGATTTTATAATCAAAGCAACAGGTTTGCCAGGTTATTTAGTTTTCACGTGGTTTATAATGTTGGTTATAATTGTTTTGGCGTTGGTAGTTCGGTTTTCTCTAAAATTAGTTCCCGAAGGCATACAGAACATTGCTGAATCCGTAGTTTATGGCATTTACACGTTTGTTGAAGATATTTTAGGAGAAAAAGAAACACCAAAGCACTTTCCTTTGATTGTAACATTGGCTATATTTATATTTTTCTGCAACATTACAGAACTAATGCCGTATTTTACACCACCAACAAGTAACTTAAATACCACATTGTCAATGGCTATTCCGGTTTTTGTTTATTACCAATATTTAGGTATAAGAAAACACGGATTCAAGTATATTAAACATTTTATGGGTCCTGTTTGGTGGCTTGCACCTTTCATGATTCCCATTGAATTAATTGACCACTTTGCAAGAATTATATCACTCTCCGTTAGGTTGTTCGGGAATATATTTGGCGACGATATGCTTTTAGCTGTTATATTCTTTTTAGTACCGTGGTTTGTGCCTTTGCCTATAATGGGATTGGTTCTTTTTGCTGCTACTCTACAAGCGTTCATATTTTTCTTGCTTAGCACAATGTACATTGCTGAAGCTATAAGTGAATCAGATGTTTAAAAAGTTTATAATTTTTTGATTTTTTGTTAGGAGGTGGAGTGATGAAGGGTAGGGTTTTGTTGTTAACACTTTTTACACTTGTGATAGCTTTGCCAGCGTTAGCTGCTGGTGATGCAGCAACTGCATCTCAAGCCGCACATTTAGCATTGAAAAAATACTACATGTTTGTTGCTATGGGTGGCGCCATCGGATTTGGATTTGCGTGTGGTGGTGGTGGCATAGGTCAGGGACATGTAGTTAATGGTACTATTTTAGGTACAGCGAGAAATCCAGCACTTTCAGGTAAGTTTCTTACAACTATGATGATAGGTCTTGCAATGATAGAATCTCTTGTTATTTACATGCTTGTTATCGTTTTAATTATTTTTTACACAAATCCATTCCATATCTAAAACAAAAAGGGGCTTCATGCCCCTTCATTTTCTTCGCAGTATTTACACTTGCTATTGGCACAACACCACTTATCTTTCTTGTTGATAAAAAGTGTATAACCACAGATAGGGCAGACTTGATTTTTTATTTTTCCTCTTATTGTAAATTTGCAGTTGGGATAATTGGAGCATCCATAGAATTTGCCCCTTTTTGAGCTCCTCTCCACCAATTCACCGCCACAAAGAGGACATTTTAAGCCCGTTGGATATGGTTTTGTGTTCTTGCATTTCGGATAGTTGGAGCATGCCAAAAACCGCGTTCCCTTTCTCGAGTATTTGACAACCATCGGGGCGCCGCATTTATCGCATTTTATATCTGTAATTTCCTCTTTTAATGGCTTTGTGTATTTGCATTTCGGATAGTTGGAGCATGCCAAAAATTTTCCGTATTTTCCATGCCTTATGACAAGTATAGCTCCACAAACCGGGCATTTTTCATTAGTCGGTTCGTCTTCCGGTTTTATTTTTTCCATATTTTCGTAGGCGTTATCCAACAGTTTTTTAAATTTATTGTAAAATTTCTTTAAAAGTTCAATTTTGTCCAATTTTTTATTTGCAACCTTGTCCAAACCTTCTTCCATCTGAGCGGTGAACTTGACATTTATGATATCTGAAAAGAATTTATCCAACATCATGCTTGTCACTATGCCTATTTCTTGAGGACAGAACTTTTTGTCTTTTAGCACCACATAGCTGCGTTTAAGAAGCGTGCCAATTATGGTTGCATAGGTTGAAGGTCTGCCGATGCCGTGTTTCTCTAATTCTTTTATTAAGCTTGCTTCTGTGTATCTTGGCGGAGGTTCAGTAAAGTGTTGTTTGCCTTCGACGTCTATGAGTTTTACAGCTTGGTTTTTCTTTAAATCCGGTGCCTTTTTCTCTTGCGTGTTGAAGAATGTCCAGATTCTTAAGAAACCGTCGAACACAAGCTCTTTAAAATTGGCTTTGGCCTCGAATTTTCCTGACCCTAATATCACAGATGTATTTTTAAACTCTGCTGGCTTAATCTGTGAAGCCATAAACCTGCGCCAGATCAGGTCATAGAGCTTGAACTCGTCTTCATTTAAATATGGTTTTATCATATCTGGTAATAGGGATGGATCCGTAGGTCTTATTGCTTCATGTGCCTCTTGAGCCAATTTTGATTTTGTTTTGTATGCGTTTGCTTTTTCTGGTACGTATTCGTTACCCAAAAGCTCTTTCAATGTTCCTCTTGCTTTTAAAATAGCTTCTTTTGCAATATTGAACGAATCTGTCCTCATGTAGGTAATCAGTCCAACTCTGTCTTTTTCGATGTCAACACCTTCGTATAACGTTTGTGCTATGCGCATTGTTTTTTGAGCTGAGAATCCAAGTAGATTTGATGCTGTCATTTGCATTGTGCTGGTTATAAAAGGAGGCTCTGGTTTTCTCTTTGTTTTTGATTTCTTTATCAATGTTACTGTGAAATGTTCTTTTTTTATCTCTTTAATTATTTTGTTTGCTTTGTCTTTTGAGTCTATTTCTAATTTCTCTAATTGTTTGCCTTCTATCTTTTCCAGCATTGCCTCTACATCGTCTTCGAATAGCAGATGTATTGTCCAGTATTCTTGGGGTTTGAAGTTGTTTATCTTTTCTTCCCTGTTCACTATAAGTTTTAGTGCCACGGATTGCACCCTTCCAGCGGATAACCCCCTCTGGATTTTTTTTGCAAGCAAAGGCGACAGCTTGTACCCTACGATTCTGTCCAATATTCTTCGGGCCTCTTGCGAGCTTACCATGTCCATATTTATTTCTCTGGGGGACTTTAAGGATTCGAGAATTGCATTTTTTGTTATCTCATGAAAGGCTATACGTTTTATCTTTTCTGTGTCAACCTTCGTTGCCTGCGTTATGTGCCAACCTATAGCTTCTCCTTCTCTATCTTCATCGGTTGCTATATAAACTGTTTTAGATTTGTTTGCCAATTTTTTTAGCTCATCAACAATGGGTTTTTTTTCTTTGGGGACTACATATTTTGGTCTGAAGTCCTTTTCTATGTCCACTCCAAACGAACTTTTAGGTAAGTCTCTTATATGTCCGTATGATGCTACGACCTCGTATTTTTTACCAAGAAATTTACTTATTGTTTTTGCTTTTGCTGGTGATTCAACAATAACTAAATCCATATTATCACTCCT
>JALVTR010000004.1:0-3612 GCA_027035885.1 Desulfurellales bacterium | reverse complement strand
CCTAAAATTTAAATTTTCTGGTATCCCACAGGCGTTCTTTTTATAAGACCTTTAAGTTCTAAGTCAAATAGTATTTCGCTCAACTCGTTTATATTTAATCCCGTTAAACTGGATAACTCATCCTCGTTCATCTCTCCTTTAAGCGAATCCAAAATAAGCTTTTCATTTTCTGTTAGCTCAGCATTTTCTTCTTTGAGTCTGTTTAAATCTGCTTTCAGTTCCAAATAAAAGTATGAAAGAATCGTATTTATATCTAAAACGGGTATTGCCCCTTCGCTAATGAGTTTATTTGTTCCTCTGCTTCTTTTAGAAAATATCTCACCAGGCACTGAAAACACTGGTTTTCCCTGTTCAATCGTTAATCTTGCCGTTATTAGTGAGCCACTTTTTATGTCTGCTTCCACAACGATTGTGCCTTTTGATAGCCCTGCAATAATTCTGTTTCTTGCTGGAAAGTTGTATCTGTTCGGTGGTGTTGATATGGGAAATTCACTGATTATGCAACCATCTTTTTCAATTCTTTTAAAAAGGTTTCTGTTTTTTTGGGGGTATACAACGTCTATTCCGCAGCCTAGCACTGCAACAGTGTATCCTCCTTTGTTTAGAGTCCATGCATGTGCCATAGCATCAATCCCCAAGGCCAAACCACTAATTATTGAAAAACCAGCTTCAACTAAGTTTTCCGTTAAGTACTTAACAACCTTTTCGCCGTATCCAGATGGATACCGTGTTCCTACAATGGCAATAGGCAGTTCCATCTCTTTGAGTGTTCCTTTAAAATAAAGCGTTACAGGAGGGTAGGGGATTTGCCTTAGTCTGTTTGGATATCTATCATCAAAAAAATTTATCACTTCAATGTTGTTTTTCTCTATGTAGTCAAGCTCTTTTGAGATGTCTCTTTTTTTTATTTTTTTGCATTTTTCATACACCTCTTCAATGTTTTTGAATTCGTTTAACTCTTTTATTGATAAACCAGAAAGCAGTATGGAGATTTCACTTGTATGCAATGAGCAACCTCACAAGGTCTGAGTAGTAAAGATGTTCTTCAAAGTGATTGAAACCAATTTTTCTGAGCTTGCTTTTTAAGTCGATTTTTATAAATTCGCTTGCCAACGGGCATTCGCCATACTTAAAGATTGCTTTGACCAGTGGGTCTTTATCATTTAAATCGAACTCGTTATAATCCAAAATGCAAAAGCGACCGTTGGAATTTAGTGAATCAAAGGCGTTTTTTATTATCATACCCCTTTCTTTGTCAATAAATCCGTGCAGAACAAATGATATAAACACAATATCGAACTGGTTTAAAAATGGATTGGGTTTTCTTATATCGTGGTAAAATATATGCGTATTAGTGTTTTTGCATTTTTCTTTTGCTTGCTTTATCATATATTTACTTGTATCAAAGCCAACAATCAGCCCCTGGGTGTAGTTTCTCATAATGCACAGATTTTTACCTGTGCCGCAGCCAAAATCTAATACAGTTTCAGAAACTCCTATGTTGGTTTTACTTATCACTTCTTTTATAAACCTATTGTATGTGAAACCGCTCATTGCAAGTATTAATTCATCGTAAAATAGGGCTTCAAGCCCGTCAATCTCAACCTTTGAAATTTTCTTTTCCATTTTTAACTCCAAAAAAACTTGTTTCATACGTTACTTTATTTATTTGATGAACTTTTTCAAGATAAAAGTTGGTACTCTAATTACAAACAAACCTTAATTTCTCTTTCTTTGCACTATGACTCTAAAAGATGAATATAAAAATGCCTAATTTTCTAAGTAGTCACATATCTATTGGAACAGTATCTCGCAGTTTTTGTCGGGTTCATACCAATAATATGGTGGAATACAAATAACACTACCATCGGGGCTTGAACCCATAGGTTTTATGCATTGATTTTTAACAGGTGACCACCTGTAACCGTTCTTACATTTGTGTGTTTCTTCTGGTTTTCCGGCTACGCACACGCAGGCTATAATTCCAGCAACTCTACTCTTTGGCACGCAAACACCTTCTGTGCCGTTTGCATCGCAGACAGAGCCAATTGCTGCATTCTGACAAGCACTATCTGAGGCTATAAAGCTGCAAGTCCCGCCTGATAATGCCGTTTTTGGCATAGACAATAAAATGGATACTGAAACGAATAACAGAGTTTTTCTAAATTTTAACATAAACCCTCCAAAAAATCTCATTTTATTTTAAAACTAACTGTCCAATTAGGAAACCTAAAGCTACACTGACAATTAGTGTGACAACACCCGGTATCAAAAAAGGGTGGTCAAAGACATATTTACCTATTCTTGTCGAACCTGTATCATCCATCTCAACTGCGGCTACCAGTGTTGGGTATGTCGGCAAAACAAACAAGGCGCTGACTGCTGAAAATGATGCCAAAGCCGCAATGGGTGAAACACCTAAAGCCAAAGCAGATGGTATCAGCGTTCTTGTTGTTACCGCCTGAGAGTACAAGAGCATACTGCCAAAAAACAGCGTTACGGATAAAAGCCATGGTTTAGACATCAGAACAGTGCTTGCAAATTGCTTTATGTCGTTCATATGGTTTGTTATAAATGTATCACCGAGCCATGCAACACCCAAAACACATATTGTGGCGCTCATTCCCGCCCTAAATGTTGAGGCCGACGATATCTTCGTTATGTCTATTTTTGTGAATGCGGCAATTGCGAGGGCACTTGAAAGCATAAACAATATTATTGCCTGCGGTGTACTCAAAACGGGGTTCTTTATGAGTTTCACAGTGTCGCTTGTAGCTGTTGCATAAAGAACAACCAGAATAATGGATACTAAGAAAATCAAAACAGAAAGTTTTGCATGAGGTTGTATGTTATATTTACTTTCACCTTTGAGCTTAATTAAACCCTTTTTCAATCTCTCTTGATATACTGGATCATCCTTTAGGTCTTTTCCCAAAAAATTGCTTACAAAAGCACCTGCCATACAGGCAATAAATGTAGATGGTATGGCAACTGCAAGCAGCTTTAAATAGCCTATACCCTTAGGCTGTAAATAACTACTCATAATTACAACGGCTGCCGAAATGGGTGATGCTGTGATAGCGACTTGAGATGCTACTACAGCAATGGCGAGAGGTCTTGATGGCCTTATGCCCTGTTCTTTTGAGATTTCGACTATAACAGGCATTGTAGAATATGCTGTATGCCCTGTACCTGCAAACAGCGTCATAAAATAGGTAACAACAGGTGCAAGAAATGTGATTCGTTCAGGATGCTTTCTTAACACCTTCTCACCTAGATAGACTATGTAATCCAGACCGCCTGCAACCTGCATAGCGGCAACGGCTGCAATAACGGACATAATAATCAGTATAACATCTATTGGTATATTTCCGGGATGCAAGCCAAACCCAAGCGTTAGAATTAAAACTCCAAGGCCTCCTGCATAGCCTATTGCAATTGAGCCCATCCTTGCGCCAATGAAAATAGCCCCTAATACAACAATCAGCTCAAGGATAATCATGTTTTACCTACTTGACTATATCGTGTGGTCTGATCATATTCTCTGGTTTTAAAATTTCATCAAGTTTTTCTTTACTTAGAAGCTTTCTTTCAAGTACTATATCGTAAACC
>JALVTR010000003.1 GCA_027035885.1 Desulfurellales bacterium | reverse complement strand
TCTCCGCCATGTTTTATTGGAGAGATAACACAGAAACCCCTGTTTGTTTTCCTTTTTGTAAGGATTATGCCTCTGCTTGAGACTGTGTTAATACAACTCAAGCCAGGCACTACTTCGTAAGAGATGTTTCTATTCTCCAAATATTCCAGTTCTTCTGCCAGTCTGCCAAATATTGCTGGATCGCCACTTTTTAGGCGCACGACCCTTAAAGCTTTTTTGGCATAGTGTACTAACATCTCATTTATTGTTGGTTGCTCCGCAGAATGCTTTTTACATCTTTTTCCAACATTGATGATTTTGGCGTGTTCTGGCAGATGGTTTAATATCCTTTCGTCTATGAGTGAGTCATGAAGGCATACATCGGCGTGTTTTAAGATATTAAAACCTTTTAGGGTAATATAGTTTAAACTACCTATACCAGTCCCTACAAAACGTACACTTTTTATGAAGTAATGGTGGATTTTCCATATTTTTTTAAGATTTTTATAGTACAGAAAATATCGGTAAGTGTTGTTGAAAATTACATCCCTGTTTACTGGAGATGAGCCTATTTTGGATTTTTTCAGAATGGTGTAGCTATCTTCGAAGAATTTAGAGATTCTGCCTGGCAAAGTAAGTGTGCTGTTTTTAAAGTATTTGGACGATTTTACAATAGAGAGTATAAGTAAGGGGGCAACAGACGTTTTTTCTAATCTATAGTAAGTTTCGTAGAAGTAATCCTCAAAAGAGGAAAAAGACAAACTATCTACGCTGTTGCTTTTGAATTCTAAGTTCTCTTTGGATAAAATTGCATCTGCTACACAGTTTTCTAAGAGATTTGTAGTTTCTTCTTTTGTTTTGCATCTCACTATGTATGCTTCTGGGTAGAACTTTTTAATTTCAAGCTCACAATAGAGAGCTTCTATTTCATCTCTTGCGTACACTGCAAAGCGCATCTGTTGCCCTCCCTTTTTTGAATTATTTCTTAATTCGTGTTACTCCAAACAAAGATGGCCACTAACCATCCAACGATTGCGCATAGAACCATAATCGCGACTACAATTTCACTCATACTTTACCTCCTACTTATTTCTATTAAAATGGACCCCTTAGACCAGGTGGCATTGACCAGAGGATAGCTGGGATTGCAAATGTATACAAAGCTGCAAATGTTACAATGTAGCCTACTGTTTTTTCCTTACATTTGCCCTGCATGAAAAAGCCAGCGAAATTCATTGCGACGAACCACACAAAGGCTATACTGAAATGATAGATCCATGTGCCATGACCTACCGGAGTTGGTGAGGTAATAAAGAATATTGCATATGCCAAGGTAATCCATCCTATTAGAATGAACACACCCCCTAAGGACTTTTTTGGCCATTTGAAGATTTCAAGGACGCCGAGAACTGTAAATGCAAATGCATACAGTCCAGCTAAACCTGTAATGAAATAGGTCAAATGACCTAAGCCATGAGCGGCATTCATTGTAATGAGAAATGGCCACCACATAACACCAACAGTTAGTGTGATTACTCCAACTACTCTTTCGTCAGCTTTTCTTCTTTCAGGATCGAGATGCATTAGACCGTTAGCAAGCAGAGCAAATGCACCTAAATAGATGATTGGAGCTATCCATTTGCCTAACACAGGTGCACTACCAGCGGCGTAAGCACTGTTTGAGTTTAAGAGTGTTAATACCAATGCAGAAGCTAAGACCATCAGACCATACACACCGCCCTTCAACCATTTAGAATTCATACACACCTCCCATACAGTAAAATTTTTGTTAATTAAACATTCGTTATAACAATAGGTTGAGCTTCTCTATAAGTCAAATTAGAAATGATTATATAATCTATAAAATAATGTAATATATAAGAGAACCAATTTAATAAGAGAGCAATTAGATTTCCAATTGTAACTAAGAAATCTGATGGGTATCACTGAGTGTTATAAAGTCTGGGGTTTTTGCTTTACTTTAACAGTATACTTAAAATGAAAGCTATAAGATAAAATAATTTAAATAGTTCATTGACATAAACAACTTTAAAAGTATAATTGTTGGAAAATTATGGAAAAGGAGGGTTGATATGAGGAAATTGTTACTCGTATTGGTCATGTTTTTCTTCTCTGTGGGAACTTCTTTCGCTAGCCTAAAAACTTTTGAGCTTGTAGGGACAGTATCCAATTCTGACCATGAAACTGTAGTTAAATCTGTTAAGTCTGTTCTATCCAATAGTTTTGAAGTTTTAGGTTCTTATAATCCTGGAAATATCTCGAATTTAACCGTACTTATTGTTGAGTACAAGCCGTATTTTAATGCTGTTAACAAGGCCGGAAGGTATGCCTTTTTTGCGGTTCCTTTAAGAGTAGGCATTCAAAAAAAAGGAAATGTTAACAATATTATGTTTGTAAATCCGGTGTATCTTGTCGATGCGTTTGCTAAAGGAAAGACTAAGTTGGAAAAAGTAGCTGAGCAGACAAAAAAGACTTTAGAAGAAACTCTGTCTAAAGTTAAAGGTATAAAAATTGAGAATAAGCCTTTTGGTTATTCTACCACCCCAGATGAAATCGGCAATTGGCAGATGATGGGGCAAAGTATTTATACGATGTATGAAATTGGGCATAAATATGGCTCAGTAAGTGCTGCATTAAAAGCTTTAAATGCTTCACTATCTAAAGGTGTAAATGGGTGGAAAAAAGTATATGTGGTTAGGTTTAAAGATGCAGCTGTTGTGGGTCTGTCCAACGCAAAGTATGAAAATGAAGCATTTAAAATAGGAGGAGATAATCATTTATGTGCTTTTCCCATAGAGATTGTTGTGTATGATAATGGAGAAATAAAAGCACTACCAGAAATGTATAGAATGTCCCTTTACTTTATGGACGCTGGTATGTCAGCTTTTGCAGCTCATATGTCTATGCCTGGTGAGATTGACAGTTCTCTAAAAGGTCTTTTAAAATAGTTCAAATTCAAGAATTTAATGCGGGCATCTGGCCCGCTAATTTTTTTCTATTTTATCCGATTATAATATGGAATATATATTGCTAAAGAATAATAGATGTTGACACTGGAAGCTATTTATGATTTACTTGACAAAAGTAGTCAATTTAAAAAGTAGAGGTAACAGGTTGTGTTTGGTAAAAAAGGCTTAGTTGGTGTTGATATAGGGCATTATTACACAAAAGTTGTTTATTTTGAAAACAATAAAGGCGTTGTAAAACTAAGGAATGTATTCAAAGAAAGGACACCTGATGATGTTTTAACTTCTGAAGGATGTGACGAAATTGTTCTTGGTGATTTTTTAAAATCTATTTTCTCAGAATATAAAGTAAAGAATAAAAAAATAGCATTTGGTTTAAACAGTTCCTTTGTTATAACAAAAACCTTAAGTATGCCTTTGGTTGTTGATGACGAAATAGAACAAGCTGTTATGTGGGAAGCAGAACAGTATGCCCCTGTTGAGATGGATCAGGTGAATGTCAGTTATCAAGTTATGGAGAAAAATAAAGAAAAAAACGAGATGACGATTCTCTTCGCCATAACAAAAAAAGGAATTATTGAGTCTTTTAAATCGGCTTTTAAAAAGGCAAAATTAAAGTTAGATATGGTAGATGTTGATATTTTTGCAGCAGCTAATTCGTTTATGTTTTCGGATAAGGAGCAGAAAAAGAGACATAATCTTGTTGTGGATTTAGGGTATAGTTCTGCCAAACTTATATTCTTGAGAAATGGGCATCCTATGTTTACGCGATATATGGATTTCAATTTCTCAAGTGTTTTGCTTGAGGCAAAAGATGTGTTTGGTGTTAGAGAAGATGAAATTGAAATCATATTAATGAAAGGAGATAGTGAAAAAAAAGACAATTTGGTGACGTTCTTTAATGATAAATTATTTAACCTATATACGCAGATACAAAACTCTATCACTTTTTACAACTCCAGTATATTAGACGTTCCTGAACAGATTGACAACATTGTATTTACCGGCGTTTTAGGTGTTTTATATGAGAATTTGAATATAGAGAGTATAAGGGAATATTTAAAAGCAGATATTGTTCAATTTAACCCTTTCGATTTTTCATCCAAAGAAAATGTAAATAATTTAGAAGAGGTTGCTTTAGGGATTAGCTCTATTTATTGTGTAGCGTGCGGATTATCGTTAAGAGGATTGTAATATGATAAAGATTAATTTGCTTGGTGAAGGTTATAAGAATGATGGAGGCATATCAAATAAAAAGTTTGTTTTTGAGCTGCCCAATTATGCTTCCTTTGCCATAGCTATAATAGTAGTAGAAGTTGTTGCTTTGATTTATACTACTTACTCTATGAATGGTGTAATTAATAAACTTCAAAACGAGAAAAATAATCTCAACACAATAGAAAGACAAGTTAAAAGAATTAGGATTAAGGTTGGGGAAGTAAATAATATGATTAAGGCTGTTAAATCCCTTGAAAAAAGTAGAAGCAGAGCAGCTAAAATTTTAGAAGAGATTGCTGATGCTATCCCTCAAGCTTTTTTAAACTATGGTAACGGTGTATCTTCTGCTGATGGTGGTCTGTGGCTTGTTAATTTGTCAAAAAAAGGGAATATCATTAGTATTGATGGTAAAAGTTTTACTGCTGAAGCAGTTGCAGATTACATGATGAGATTAGAATCTTTAAAAGATGTTAAGAAGGTTAGATTTTCTAGTGGTGGACTGAGAAAGATTTCCTCTAATAATGGGGTGGATATTTACGCTTTTTCAATAATTATTACTTTAAAGGGATAGTGCTATGGAAGAACTCGAGCCAAAAAAGGTTTTAATTGGAGTATTAATTGTTTTTGTTTTGATAGCTTTTTTCTGGTATTATTTTTATTATGAGAGTACATCAAATCAAATTTCAAATTTAAGAAGTGATATTTCTATGCTGTATAGATATAAAAGCGAACTTCCTGTTCTATTAGCTAAGTACAAAAAAGCTCAAAAAGAATTTGGACAATATTCCAAGAAATTACCTTTAAAGGAAGAAATACCCAGTTTGTTAGTAAAGTTGAACACTATAATCAGAAGCCAAGATGTTGAATTACTTTCTTTTAGACCCGGCAAGGCTTATTTGTCGAAAAACAAATTATATTATATAAAACCGATAAATATATCAATGAGAGCTACGTATATTAATTGTGGTAGTGTTTTTGAAAAAGTAGCAAAAATGAGCAGACTATTCAGGGTTAAGGATTTTAGACTTAGTAAACCCAAAATTGTCAACTCTAAAAAAGTGCTTATAAATGTTAACTTTTCAGCTGAAACCTATTATTTTAAAAGGTAAATGCTATGAAAAAGGTAGTGTATTTGGTTTTAGGCATAATTTTTGCTATATCTAATATGGCAGTTGCCTTTCACATTACGTTGGGAAGGGATCCTTTTATGGATTTGATGAAACTACAGGAATTAAAAAAGAAAGAGTTTTTTGTGAGCCATACGAAAGCAAAAGAGATTCAGCAGGAAATAGATACACTTATATCTTCTTTAAAGGTTAAGATGGTTGTTTCGAGTAAGACTAACCCTTCTCTTAAAGCTGCCTTAATAGTTGGCCCTTCTGGCATTCCAATTGTTGTTGTGAAAGGGCAAAGATTAAAGAAGGGCGTTTATGTGGAAAATATAACTGATGACGGTTTGGAATTGTCGGTAGATGTTGGAAAAAAGAAAGAAACCGTTTTATTGAAAGTAGCAAAATGAGGTGGTGATAGGATGAAACTAAAAGAAATATTTGTGGTAGTGTTTTTTTTCTTAGCGTTTACAGCTAGCGCAGCTACAATAACAAAATTTAAAGTTGGTAATGGAGAATATAAAATCTATTATAACGGGAGTTTAGAGTGCAAGAGTTTCAAACTAAGTAATCCTGATAGATTTGTTGTAGACCTTATTGGTGTTGATAACTGCAGTATATGCAACGGAAAGCTTTATACATCCAAATTCCAAAATGTAGAGATAAAGCGCTGCTGGCACAAGTATAATTCAGATAAAATTGCTAAATTGTATGATAAAGATGTATTGAGAGCTTCTTTTGTTAGCTCTAACATAAATCATTTTGTTTGCATAAGGAATAAAAAAGATAAATCTATAATCGTAAAGTATAACACAAAAGGGTTAGAAAGTGAAAGCAAAATCCAAAGCGTTGAATTCAATAAAGTCGAGAGAATATCTTTGAGAAAGTTTAGTACTTATGAGATGGTGGTTGTTTTACTTAAAAACAGGCCAGATTTTCAATTGAAAAAAGTGGATAATGCTATTTACCTTACAATAAATAAAGCTAAAGCTTCAAAGGCTGCGTTGTTAGGACAAGATTTACAGAAAGAGTCTGAGAATATTAAATCAATTTTGGCTGTAAAAACAAGCCAGAATTCTATTAGATATGTAATAAATTTAAAAAAAGGGGCTAAACTTAATAAATATTATGCAGATAGTAGACACATTTACATTATCTTTCCAATAGGAATCAATAAAAAACAAGTTATTAGTAGTAATGTCAGAAGCAAGAATGTAAATGCAAAAAATAATTTAACTGCTAAAAAGAGCAAGAACGTTCTTGGTGTAGATAGGCTTATTTCGTTTAATGTCAGGGATGCTCAACTAAAGGATATTTTTAGAGTATTTGCGCAGATAAGTGGTTTGAACTTCATAATTGGTGATGATGTAAAAGGTACTCTAACTATGAAACTTAAGGATGTGCCTTTGGATCAGGCTATGAATTTAATACTACAGCAGGAAGGCTTGGTCGCAGAAAAGAAAGGTAATGTGGTTATTATTATGACATCACAGAGATACCAGAATGAGAAAAATCAGCAGATTAAGGCTTTAAAAGACAAGGAAAAACTCGAGAGGATGAAGAATTCTATCACAAAGGTAATAAATTTAAACTATATTACACCTGATTATGCTGTAAGTATGATTAATAAACTTCTCTATAATTCTAAAAACAACTCTGGTTTCATTGTATCTGATGTTAAAAATAATGCAATTATCTGCCACGATACACCTGAAAATATAGCGAAAATTGAAAAAATCGTTAAACTTATAGACCAGAAAAAGAAGGCTGTTGAGATTGATGCAAGGATTGTAGAAATCAGTAAAACATTTGAAAGGCAGTTGGGAATTCAATGGGGTGGCAATTTCTTTAAGCAAGGTATTAATCATTCAACAACTTTTATAGGTGTAGGTGGGGCGAACTCCCCTATAAACGTTTCAAGCGGATTGCCTCCAACTCAAAATTTTAGTAATGACAATTTTATAGTAAATCTACCTGCTACTTTGTCAACTGCTCCAACATCTACCGTAAGTTTGGCCGTAGGAAATGTTATGGCAAATTATAACCTTGACCTAAAGTTAAGCATGGGAGAGGTTGAAGGTTATACAAAAGTATTTTCTTCTCCTAAAATTATAACTTTAGACAATGAGCCAGCAAAAATTGAAAGTGGTCAACAGATACCATATCAGCAGACTGCCGGAGCCAGTGGTGCAACAAGTGTGAGCTTTAAAAGTGCAACACTATCTTTAGAGGTTACTCCTCATATAACAAATGACAATCAAGTTATACTAAAACTAAAAATCAGTAAAGACTCACCGGATTATTCTCATGCCATTGGAGGAGAGCCGCCTATCAATACAAATTCTGTTGAATCAACAGTTATATTGAAGAATGGGCAAACTATAGTAATAGGTGGATTAATGCAACAAACAACAGAAAAATCAGTTGCAGGTGTTCCAGGTTTAATGAGAATTCCACTCTTGGGTTGGTTATTTAAGACAGAGAGAATCTATAATCCACAGAATGAACTCTATATATTCGTAACGCCGCATATATTAAACGGGGACTAATGAGAGAA
Source organism: Desulfurellales bacterium (assembly GCA_027035885.1). GTDB lineage: Bacteria > Campylobacterota_A > Desulfurellia > Desulfurellales > Hippeaceae > Hippea. The sequence goes on along the minus strand of JALVTR010000003.1, from coordinate 6,577 downwards.
ATCGTTAATCGCAAAGCCCGCCATGACTATGAGATTTTAGAGACTCACGAAGCTGGTCTTGAACTTAAAGGCAGCGAGGTAAAATCCATAAGAATGGGTTCTGCAAATCTAAAGGATAGTTATGCAGAGATTAAAAATGGTGAGGTTTGGGTTAATAATTTTCACATAAGCCCATATAAGTTTGCTTCCAAGCACACCAATCACGACCCTTACAGAAAAAAAAAGCTTCTTCTTCATAAGTATCAAATTAGAAAGCTTATAGGAAAGGTTAAAGAGAAGGGGCTTACGCTAATTCCATTAAGAGTTTATTCTAAAAATGGGAAGATAAAAATGGAGTTTGCTTTAGCCAAAGGTAAAAAGCTCTACGACAAGCGTAAGGATATAAAAGAGAGGGATTTGGCAAGGGAAGCCGAAAGGGAACTTACTCGCTTTAAATAATCTTTGAATTATACGTTAAAATGTATAGAATAATTGGACATTTGCTCGTGAGGTGTAGTGTATGCCAAAAAGAACCGACATTGAAAAAATCATGATTATTGGATCTGGGCCGATTGTTATTGGTCAAGCTTGTGAGTTTGACTATTCAGGTACTCAGGCTTGCAAGGCTTTGAAAACGGAAGATTATAATGTTGTACTTGTTAACTCAAATCCAGCTACAATAATGACAGACCCGTTGCTTGCAGATAGAACTTATATTGAACCAATTACGCTTGACTTCCTTGAAAGAGTAATTGCTAAAGAAAAACCGGATGCTATCCTTCCTACATTGGGTGGTCAAACAGCTTTGAACGCTGCAATGGATTTGTATAGAGAGGGTGTTTTACAAAAGTATGATGTTGAACTTATAGGTGCTAATGCGGAAACTATAAATAGAGCTGAGGATAGAGAAAAATTTAAAAAAGCTATGAAAGAGATTGGTTTAAAGGTTCCAGAATCCGGCATTGCCCGCAATTTACAGGAAGCTATAAGTGTTGTTGAGAGAATAAACTTCCCCGTTATCATAAGACCATCTTTCACACTCGGAGGAACAGGGGCAGGTGTTGCTTACAACAAAGAGGAGTTTGAGGAAGTTGTTAAATGGGGACTTGAACAAAGCCCTGTGAACGAAGTCTTAATAGAACAGTCTGTACTTGGTTGGAAAGAATACGAGCTTGAGGTGATGCGCGATAAAAAAGACAATGTTTTCATTATTTGTTCTATAGAAAACTTTGATCCTATGGGTGTACACACAGGTGATTCTATTACTGTTGCACCTGCTCAGACGTTGACGGATAAAGAATATCAGATTTTGAGGGATGCATCTATTGATATAATTAGAAAGATAGGTGTTGAAACGGGTGGATCGAATATACAGTTTGCCGTTAATCCAGAAAATGGTGAATTTGTTGTTATAGAGATGAATCCACGTGTCTCGAGATCTTCTGCTTTGGCAAGTAAGGCTACGGGTTTCCCAATAGCTAAGTTTGCTGCACTTTTGAGTGTTGGATATACGTTGGATGAAATTCCAAATGATATTACAAAGAAAACACCAGCGAGCTTTGAGCCTGTTTTGGACTACGTCGTGACGAAGATACCACGATTTACATTTGAAAAGTTCAACACACCTGACCAACTTGGAACGCAGATGAAAAGCGTTGGCGAAGTTATGGCTATTGGACGAACGTTTAAAGAATCTCTCCAAAAGGCTATTAGGTCTTTAGAGTACGATTGGGACGGTTTTGTTGAGATAAGCTATTCGGATGATGAGATTAAGCAAAGATTGATAAATCCAAATTCCAAAAGGCTTTTGTGTATAGGTGAAGCATTTAGACGTGGGTATAGTTTGGATTATATACACGAACTTACATATATAGATAAGTGGTTCTTGTTTAATATCAAGCAGTTAATCGATAAGGAAGAAGAAATAAAGAAAAATCCTACTATCATTAAAAAGGAAATTAGGATTCTTAAACAGTACGGATTTTCTGATAGTAGGCTTGCAAAGCTTTCTAACAAGGCAGAGGAAGAGATTAGAAAATTGAGATTACAATTGGATGTGAGAAATGTCTATAAAATGGTTGATACGTGCTCTGGGGAGTTTGAAGCTTACACACCGTACTTTTATTCTACGTATGAGGACGAAAATGAGTCAATTCCTTCTCAAAGTAAGAAAGTTGTAATATTGGGTAGCGGGCCAAATAGAATTGGGCAGGGTATAGAGTTTGATTATACTTGTGTACACGGGGCTTTGGAGATTAAAAGTGAAGGCTATGAGTCTATAATGGTAAATTGTAACCCCGAGACTGTTTCTACGGATTATGACATTTCAGATAGGCTTTACTTTGAACCACTGGTGTTTGAAGATGTGATGAATATAGTGGATAATGAAAGGCCTTATGGTGTTATTGTTCAGTTTGGTGGTCAAACGCCACTGAAGTTATCTATGGCTTTAAAAAATTCGGGTGTGAAAATACTGGGGACAGACCCAAAGAGCATAGATATTGCAGAGGATAGGGAACTGTTTAGGGATTTGATAAACAAGCTGAGATTGTTACAGCCGGAAAGTGGCATTGCTCATTCAAAGGAAGAGGCAATCAAAGTAGCTCGTATGATAGGCTACCCGGTGCTTGTAAGGCCTTCTTATGTTTTGGGTGGCCGTGCAATGATGATTATTTTTAATGAAGAGCAGCTTAAAAGTTATGTTGATAAGGCTGTTGAAGTTTCTGGAAAGCATCCTTTACTTGTCGATAAATTTTTGGAAGATGCTATAGAAGTAGATGTAGATGCTGTAAGTGACGGTGAGGATTGTGTTGTTGCAGCAGTTATGGAACACATTGAGGCTGCTGGCGTACATTCGGGTGATTCTGCCTGCTCTATACCACCAAGAACCCTGAAAAAAGAAATAGTGGAAGAGATTAAAAGGCAGACAAGGCTTCTTGCAAGGGAATTGAGGGTAGTTGGACTTATAAACATACAGTTTGCCGTTAAAAATGATCATATATATATCTTAGAGGTCAATCCAAGAGCATCTAGAACTGTGCCTTTTGTAAGCAAGGCTACAGGGGTACATTGGGCTAAGATTGCAACTCAGATGGTTTTAGGTAAAAAAATTAAAGAGCTTGGCGTAAAGGAGGTTGAACCTAAGTACTACGCTGTAAAGGAATCTGTTTTTCCGTTTGTTAAGTTTACTAATGTTGATGTTACATTAGGCCCTGAAATGCGCTCAACAGGAGAGGTGATGGGTATAGCTGATGAGTTTCCTATTGCCTATTATAAGGCACTTTTAGCGAGCGGTATGCGTTTGCCTGAGAATGGAAATATTTTTCTTTCACTTGCAGACAGGGATAAACCACAAGGTGTGTTTATCGCCTCAAAGCTTTTAGAATTGGGTTTTGATGTGTTTTGCACAAAGGGTACTTATGAATATTTGACAAAAGAGGGTGTTGGGATAAAGTACGTTAAAAAGCTTAGTGAAGGAAGGCCAAACATACTTGATAAAATGAAAAACAACAACATACATTTTCTCATAAATACACCATCTGGCAGACGCTCGAGAACCGATTCCTTCTACATAAGGAGAACGGCACTAATGATGAATATACCTTATTGTACGACAATTTCTGGGGCGGTTGCTGCGGTTAGAGCCATTGAAGCTATAATAAAGGGCAAAAAACTGGATGTCGTGCCAATACAGGATTACTACAAGAGAGGTGAGATAAATGACTGAAAAGATACTGATTACACCTGAAGGATACAAAAAACTGCTTGAAGAAATGGAAGATCTGCAAAAAAGACAAAGGCCTGAAATAATCAAGGAAATAGAAGAGGCAAGGGCAAAGGGAGATTTAAGTGAGAATGCGGAATATCATGCAGCGAAAGAGAAACATGCGTTGATTGAAAACAGGATTTCGGAATTATCTGAGAAAATAAATAACGCACAAATTGTTGATCCAAATACGGTGCCTAAAGATAGAGTGAATTTTGGTTGTACGGTTGTGCTTTACGATATCGACAACGATGAGGAAATTAAATATATGATTGTGGGTGAGGACGAGTCCGACCCTTCAAAAGGTAAAATTTCGATCAATAGCCCCATAGCCAAAGCCCTTTTGGGTAAAGAAGAGGGTGATGAGGTTGAAGTTCAAGTCCCTGCAGGTACAAGAAGATTTGAGATTGAGGAGATAAAGTGAGGCTTAAGATTGTTGAAAAGAGGCAAGTTGCAAAGGATACGTATGTTCTTAAAGTAGAAAACCCTGCGCTTTTTGATATTTTACCAGGTCAGTTTTTTATGATCAGGATAAACGATTTCAACTATCCGTTGTTAAGAAGGCCTTTGAGCGTTGCAGGTTTCTCTAACACAATTGATTTTATCTTTAAGGTTGTAGGTGAAGGAACCAAAATTCTTTCATTAAAAAAAGAGGGTGAGTTTATAGATTTCTTAGGTTCCTTTGGAAACGGCTTTACTATAAATTCATCCAAAAGACTTGTTCTAATTGGTGGCGGTATAGGTGTTGCGCCGCTTTTGTACTTAAAGGATACGATTGAGAATGGGTATAAGCTTAAATGTGAAAGTTATTTTGGTTTTAACACAAAAAGTGAAGTGTTTACTTCTTCGGGAAACGTCTCTACGATGGACGGTAGTTTGGGTTTTAAAGGTACTGCGGTTGAAATGATTCAGGGTGATTTGGACAAGAATTCACTTATTTATGCATGTGGACCTTTGCCAATGCTGAAAAAACTTGCGCTTCTGTGCTTTGAATATGGGTGTGAAATGCAGGTGTCGTTGGAAGCGCGTATGGCATGTGGTATAGGTGTGTGCTTGGGTTGTGTTGTTCCGACGGTAAATGGTGATTTTAAGCGTGTATGCGTAGAAGGGCCTGTTTTTGATTATGAGGAGATACAATGGCAGGAAATGTGAATTTAACCGTTAAGCTATGTAACCTAATTTTTAAAAACCCTGTTTTGACAGCATCTGGGACGTTTGGCTACGGTGTTGAGTTTTCTAAGTATGTTAATCTAAACAAGTTGGGTGGATTTATTGTTAAGGGTTTGAGCTTGTACGAAAAGAAAGGTAATAAGCCGCCGAGAATTGTTGAAACGCCATGCGGAATGCTCAATGCAATTGGTCTGCAGAATATAGGTGTCGAGAGGTTTATTGATGAAAAATTGCCAAAATTACAGGGTTTGAATACACATATAATTGCCAATATTTATGGAACAGAGGTTGAAGAATTTGTCAAGATGGCTGAGATTTTGGATAAGGATCCTTTGATTTCGGCTTTGGAGATCAATGTTTCATGCCCCAATGTTTCAGCTGGAGGTGCTCTTTTCGGTAAAGACCCAGACATGGTATATGTATTGACCGTTTCCATAAAGAAAGTTACTAAAAAGCCCGTTATAGTGAAGCTTACACCTAATGTTGAAGATATAGCCTTTATTGCACAGGCTGCTCAGTCTGCGGGTGCAGATGCAGTGAGTCTTATAAACACAATAACAGGTATGGTTGTTGATGTTAAAAGTAGAAAGCCATTTCTTGCAAATAAAACAGGTGGTTTGAGTGGGCCTGCAATTTATCCAATTGGCGTGAGAATGGTATATGAGGTTTATGAGAAGGTAAAGATACCGATAATAGGGGTTGGTGGTATATACAATGCTAATATTGCACTTCAGTACATAATGGCAGGTGCATCATTAATCGAGATTGGAACGGCTAACTTTATCGACCCAACGATAAGCATTCAGATTATTAAGGGTATTGAGGAGTTTATGAATGAAGAAGATGTTGATAGTATCTCTAAGCTTGTTGGTGTTGTTCACAACTAATGCACTTGGATTTGATATAAATAACATATTCAATGCTTATAAACACAAAAACATTGAACTTTGCTTTAAACAGGTATCTATAAACGGTATGACAGGTCAATCTATTGAAAGGTGCGGCGTCATGAAAATAATTGCCCGAAAAATGATGAAATTTAATTATATAGATGAGAAGATTATCATAGATAACTTTAAGGCCATAGATATAAAAGGTAACAAAAAGTATGCTTATAAACTTTCTGGCTTCAATAAGGTGCTTTTTAATATGTTTTTGGGCAAAAAAGATATCAAAGAGCTTTTTTATAAGATAAAGATTAATAACTCTACGTACAAACTTGTGCCTAAGTATCAAAGTAACATCTCATCTGTTTATGTGCATTTTTTGAAAGATAGGGTTAAAAAGATAAAAATCGTTGATATTTACGCAAATAAGACTATTTACACCTTCTATGATTTTCCTTGCAAGTGAACACAAAGGTGAGGTTGAGCCCCTCTTAAAACTATTCCCGTTTGAAAGGGTTGAAAATCATTATATTTACGATAACCTTGCCCTTTACATCAATCACGGAAAAGGGCCACTACAGCTTGCCTTTAAGAGTGCTGAGATTTCTATCAGATATGATATAAATATCGCATTACTCTTTGGTTTCGCGGGGAGTGTGTCAAATCTTTCTGTTGGCGATTTGGTAAGTGTATCGAAAGTAAAATTATTAGATGGTTCTTTGAATCCTGTCTACAACCCAATAGAGTTGAACGCTGTTAAGAGCCTAAAGTCAGT
>JALVTR010000002.1 GCA_027035885.1 Desulfurellales bacterium | reverse complement strand
TGTTTTGCCAATATATATTTGCTGTTGGATATTTTCTTGATTCTTCCTTCTTTTCTTAATTTTTTTAGTTCTTTGTAGAATGCCCCTTTTTGCGCCTTTGATACTCCCAGTATTCTTCTTATATCTGTTCCTTTTAAAGGCTTATATTCTTTTGATGATAAAAGGGTTATAATTGCAGTCTTAAATTTCATTTTCTTTCTCTACTGCTTGGTATTTTCATTTCTTTTCTGTACTTTGTCACCGTTCTCCGAGTTAAATCTATTCCCTTGTTTTTTAGAATTTCTCTTATTTGGTCATCGCTCAGTGGATTAGCTTTATTTTCCTTTTTTATTATTTCATTAATTAAAGATTTTACGTACTCTTTAGATACATTTTCGCTCAAACCTGATGAAAAAAAGGCGCTCAGGGGAATTATTTTGCCCCCAAAATCCAGATATTTGTTGGCTACTGCTCTTGTTATGGTTGATACGTTAAAACCTAATTCTTCAGCTATCTCTTTTCTTGTTAAGGGCATAAGTATGCCTTTTTCAAAAAAACTCCTCTGTTTATCCAAGATTATATTTACGGTTTTTAAAAGTGTTTTATTCCTGTTTGTTATGGCCAACATGAATTCTTTTATCTGTTTATATTTTTCTTGTATGAAAATCCTTGTATAATCGTCATTTAGATAACTTTCTAACATTTTTTTATCAATGGATATATCACTTATATATTTATCTTCTAAAATAGCAACTAAATCATTGCCTACATACTTCACGTATACATCGGGTTGTATATAATTTTCATTCTCTATAGGGTAATAATTTTCGAGAGGGTACAAAGAATAATTTTTTAACTTTTCCATGATTTTTTCAAATGTTTTCTTGTCAAGGTTAGAAAATAGTTTAATCTTTTCCATATCTAATTTGTTCGTTTCCTCTATAGCTTTTAGAAGCCTTTTTAATGCAGGTATGATGTCATCATTATCTTCTTTTGCCTGTAAAACAATAAATTCTTTGTAATCCAAGCATCCACAGCCTAATGGTTCAAGCAGTGTTATTTTTTTTCTTATATACTCTACCAATTCTATAGGTACATCAAGCTTCTCTGATATCTTTTGTGTTTCTACACCGAGATAGCCCTTTTCGTCTAGATTAAATATTATTTGCTTTGCTATCTCCTCACTTTTTTTATCTAAGTCTATCTCAACCTCTAATTGTCTCAATAATGACATCTCAAGGCTTTCTGATGACTTAGCAGTTGCTTCTATAATATCAGATGTGCTATTTTCATCTGATATAAATTTTTCTTTAAAAGCTTCATCTATCTCTTTTGTTCTATCTGGAATTGATGCCTGTTTTTTTACTAAAGTTCCATCATCGATTTTTACGAGTGGATTTGTCTCAATGATTTCTTTAAATTGTTCCTCTATTTCTACAATATTCATCGCAAGTATTTTTAATGATAAATCTATTCTTGGAGTTAATATGAGACCTAAATTGGTTTCGAGTGTTTGCCTTAAGTCTATCATATATAGAATCTCTTGCCAAGGTAAGTATCTATTACCTGTTCGTCTTTTATTAGCTTATCTGGAGTTCCGTGTTTTATTATTTTTCCATCAAACAAAAGGTAAGCTCTATCCACAATATCTAAAATCTCTCTAACGTTGTGATCGGTCATTATTATGCCAATATTGCGTTTCTTTAACTCCTTTATTATTGTTTTGAGTTCATCGACGATTATTGGATCTATGCCGGAAAACGGTTCATCTAATAGTATAAATTTAGGTTTTGTTGCTAAGGCTCTTGCAACCTCTACCCTGCGCCTTTCGCCTCCACTCACCGCATACGCTTGGGTTTTTCTTATATGGGCTATATTTAAGTCTTGAAGAAGTTTTTCCAAAACCAGTTTTCTAGTTTTTTCTTCTTTATACAAAAATTCTAAAATTGAGTAGATGTTTTCTTCTACAGTCATTCCTCTGAATATTGAAGGTTCTTGTGGGAGATAGGATAAACCCCTTTGTGCCCTTTTGTACATTGGCAGGTGAGTGATATCCTCTGAGTCCATTCTAATTTTTCCGTTATCTGGCTTAATTAGACCTGCAATCATATAGAACGTTGTTGTTTTGCCGGCTCCATTTGGCCCTAAAAGCCCTACAATTTCACCTTCATTTACACTTAAACTGACATTATTTACAGCTATTTTCTTTTTATAACTTTTCCTTAATTCCGAACATTCTAACATATTAAATGATACACAATTTTTTATTTTTTAACAAGGTCAACTATTTGAGGCAGGATTTCTTCTGCTTTCCCAATAATTACTTCATCTGCATATATTGAAATACCTGAATATTCCACGTTTATCTCAACAACAAAGGCTCTGATATCCGAGGCTATTTTTGGCAAGCTTGCCGCAGGCTGCACAACGCCGCTTGTCCCGATGCATAAAAACACATCGCACTGAGCTGAAGCCGCCATTGCTTTATCCAGAATGTTTCTGTCTAAATTTTCTCCGAACCACACAACATTGGGTCTAACCTTGCCGCCACAGAACTTGCATTTCGGCGGTAGTTCGTCATCTTTGTAGATTGTATCGTCAAAGTAAATCTTGTCGCATATAAGGCACTTTGTCTCAAAGATATTCCCGTGTAGTTCTAAGATATTTTTATTACCCGTTTGCCTGTGTAGGGAGTCTATGTTTTGCGTGATAATTGCAAAGTTGTCTTTGAACATTTTCTCTAAATCGCTTATTGCGTAGTGTGCCGCATTGGGCTTTGCCACTTTTATGATTTTTCTTCTGTAGTTATACCACTGCCACACCAGTTTTGGGTTTTTCGTAAATGCTTGGTATGTGGCTAATTCACTTGGCGAATATTTACTCCACAAGCCATCTTTTCCTCTAAATGTTGGAATGCCACTTGCCTTTGATATACCCGCACCCGTTAGAACCGTTAACTTATTTGCATTCTTGATTCTCTCGGCAATCTTAAAAATCTTTTCTTCCATATTCCACCTCTAAAATGAGTTTAGAGGAGTTTTCCAAAGCTGCGACAAGCTGCGCAGCTTTAAACAGATTTTCCGAAAAGGCAAATACACCATGTCCCTTTGCAACGACAATTGGATGCTTTGTGTCTTTTAAGTATTCAGGAATTACCTCTTTTGCAAGTTGCCAACTGTTGTATGGAATGTCTAAAACATCCACAGATTTTAGAAATAGGTAGCTTTCATAATCTATTGGTTCTATAGTCTTATATCCCAAAAGTGACAGTGCCACGGTTGACGGTGAATGGGCATGGACGATGGCCTTTGCCTCGTCGACCATTTTGTACACGTTGACGTGGATTTCCACCTCGCTCGATGCGGCATTCCACCTAACATCCCGCTCAAACCCTATTTTCACGATATCCTTACCGCGCAGGTTGTACAAACTTTTTCCCGTTTTTGTGATATAGATGCCATCTTTTACACGCGCACTCATATTTCCGCTTGACACATCAACAAGATGTGATAGAAACAATAGATTTCCTACTCTTCTAAATTCGCTTATCATTTTTTCTCCTTTTCACAACAATGTAAATTGAAACCAAGACTGCACTGAAGATGAATATGTAGATATAAGCCTTGTGCAGCATGTACTTCACTAAAGCCATGTTGTTGCCCACGCTGTATCCTATGAATGCCAGTATTGAAACCCAAAGACAAGCGCCGAGCAGTGTAAATAAGCTGAATGTAAAGATATTCATTTTAGCCATGCCGGCGGGTAGGGATATGTACTGCCTTATGCCGGGCAAAAGCCTTCCAATAAATGTGCTTATCTCACCGTGATCGTTAAAGAATTCACAAACTTTATCCAGACTTTTTTTGCTTAAAAACACATATTTCCCGTATTTCTCCAAAAACGAATAACCCAACTTCAAAGATAACCAATAATTGAATAAAGCTCCTATTAAACTGCCAAAGGATGCTGATGCTATGATTAAGTATAGATCCATTTTACCCTTACTTGCAAGGTATGCAGCAGGTGGTACTACAACCTCACTGGGAAACGGAAAAAATGAACTTTCTAAAAACATAAGCAGGATTATGCCTGTATATCCACCATATCCTATGGCGTTAAGCAGGAAGCTAACTATTTGACCAATCATTTAAAACCTTCTTCAATTCGTTGAACGTTTCGTTGTATTCCATAACATACTTTTGCTTTGGCTCTTTTTTTATTAGTTCCCTCAAGTATTTTAGCCTTTTCTTAAGCTCTGATATCTTGAACTGTGCTACAAGGTATAGAAGTATTTTTCTACGCTCATATCTTTCTTCTACATCCGTTTGTGGCAGTGTGAAAAGTTTGTAGGATAGGTCCACCTCTTCTTTGGATAAGTTTTCATTAAATGTTTCTATTTTAAACTCTTCTCCACTCAGATACAGATTGATTAATTTGAAATATATACTTTTGTGTAAACCTTCAAAGTTTTCACCAAATTTATCCAGATCATCTACCCATGATAGCAGTTCAATATCTTTCATTATTATGCTTAAAAAAGCATCCTCCTTGCTTATAGATGAAATGAAATCAAAGGATAAGTTTTTGACCAGAAATGCGTTCTCAGATACATTGAATATCTTAGAGGCTTTGGTTATATAGGTTGCTTTAACTAACGGATTGTAGATGCTGTTAAGAATTGGTTTTATTTCGTCTATAGCTTTTACCTTCTCATGGGGATTTTCAATATTGTACTTGTTTTTCAAAAAATCAATGAGGTAATCGAAGTATTCTTTTGCGTTGTCAAGTTTATCTACATATTTTTTCCTGCTGTTGTTGATGAGAAAGCTATCCGGGTCCTCTCCTTTTTCTAAAATCACGACGAGTGGCTTTAGTTTTGAAGAAAGAACCGTTGGAGCACTCCTCACCATGGCTTTAAAACCAGCCTCATCCGCATCGTAGTTGAGATAGATATTCTCTGAATATCTTGATATCATCGCTGTGTGAAATTTAGATAGCGCCGTTCCCAAAGTGGCGACTGTATTCTCAAAGCCTTCAAGCTTTAGCCTTATGCAATCCATATATCCCTCTGTTAAAATAATGCTTTTTGTTTTTCTTGCCTCTTCCTTTGCCGTATCAAGACCGTAAAGTATTCTCTGTTTTGAGAATATGGGTGTTTCGGGTGAGTTTAAGTATTTCGCCTTGTTTTTGTCGTTTGTTGTAATTCTTCCGCCAAAGGCAACCACCTCGCCGTTTTCGTTTTTTATAGGAAATATGATACGGTCTGAAAATCTATTATATAAACCTCGCGGTGTTTGTATAAATATTCCGCTTCTTATCAGGTCGTTTTTGGAAAAGCCTTTAGATAATAAGCTTTTTTCAAGCTCCAAGCTGTTTGGTGCAAAGCCCAAAGAGAATTTCTCTATTGCTTCTTCATTTATATGTCTTTTTTTTAAGTATTTTAAAGCTTCTTTATTTGCCAATAATTTTTCTTTAAAATAGTCAGTTACAATTCTATGTATCTCTTTTAACGGGTTGGTGTTTGTTTTCTCTTTTAAATTTATAGGTATGTTGTACCTTCCTGCTAATTCCTTTACTGCATCAATAAAATCCATATTTTCAATTTTCATTAGGAAAGTTATTACATCTCCACTTGCTCCACATCCAAAGCAGTGGAAAAAGTTACCCTTTGGGTTAACTGAGAATGACGGTGTTTTTTCTGAATGAAATGGACAAAGTCCAAAATAGTTATAGCCTCTTTTTTTAAGCGGCACGTATTGTGAAATAAATTCAACTATGTCAATTCTTCTCTTTATCTCTTCAACTACGTCATTCATCTTTGAATTATACAAAAATACATAAATTTAAGCTATTTTAATTCAACGATCGTTGCTCCATCGCCACCCTCCCACGGTGGAGCGGGGTGAAATGATTTTACATGCGATAATTCTCTAAGTGTTTCCCTAACCATATTTTTTAATATTCCGTTACCAAAACCATGCACTATCCTTGCACGCTTGACATTGTCCAAGATAAGTGAATCTATAAATCTAAGAAGTTCGAAGCGTGCTTCATCTCTTCTTTTACCTATTAAAATTAGTTCAAATGTGGATAAGGTTTTTGGAGAATTAATCCTAACTTCACTCTTTTTTTTCTCTTCATTGGTTTTTTTAAATAAATGTGTGGGAACTTCTAAGACCTTTCCGTCTATTTCTATTATAGCCTTTTTATTCTTTAATTTTATTAATTTTCCCTTTTCTCCTCTAAATTCAATTAGGCACCCTTCTTTTAATTCATCATTCTCTTGTTCTTTTCTTGTTTTAAGTTCAAATATTTCCTTTGATTTTTCCTTAATTTCTCTAATTTTTTTATGCGCTTTTGATGTATTTTTTGTTTTCATTACGTTTGATATCTCAAGTTGTAACTGCTTAAGTAATTCATTGTATTCCTTTTGCTTTTTTAAATGTTTTATTTCTAATTCTTTCAAGAGTTCATCCTTTTGATTTTTCTCTTTTTCTATTAAGTCTATATATTGTCTTTTAACTTTGTTGAGCTCATTTTTTTTCTTTTGATAGAGCTCTATTGTTTTTTGCAATTCTTTTTCTAATTGTGACATTATTGTCTCATTGTTTGAGTAATATTCATTTGCAAGCTCTATAATTTCTTTTTCTACTTTTAAGCTTTTTAAAATATCTATACCGTAACTTCTGCCTACTTTCCCATAACTTAACTTGTATGTTGGCAAAAGTGTTTTTGTGTCAAACTCAAAGGCTGCCAAAGGAAATCCTTTGGATTGTAAGAAATATGCCAATCTTTTATAGTGTGTTGTTGCACAAACCGTGCATTTTTCACCTGCTTTTTCTATTATTGCATAAGCAATTGCTTCTCCTTCATCTGGAGATGTGCCTGAACCAATCTCGTCGAGCAAAATAATGGAATTCTTAGTAGCTTGTTCATAAGATTTTTTAAATGATTCTATTTTTGAGGAAAATCCACTTAGAGATTCAAATATATCTTGTTCATCGCCAATAACAGTAAATAAGTTGTCAAAGTTTCCTATTTCAACCTCTTTTGCATTCACGGGAATACCTGAAAAAACACTCAGTATTGTTAGTCCAATTGTTTTTAAAAACACCGTTTTCCCACCTGTGTTTGGTCCTGTTACTATTAAACTGTTGTTGTTTTTTAGATCTATATCTACCGGTTTTGTATCCCCTTTAATTGAGGCTAATATTGGGTGTTTGGCAGATTTTGCGTAGAAAATAGGTTTATCTTTAAATGTAATATCGCACTCTGGTAAATGCTTTGAGTAAAAAAATTGGGCAAGATACATATCCAGCTGGGCTATTTTTTGCTCGTTGTATTTTAGTCTATTTATGTTGTCCCTTACTGTTTGCGTGAGATTTTTCAGGATTCTTCTTCTTTCCAAATCCTCTTTTGATGTCAAATCTTCAAGTTGATTATTTAAGTTATAAACAGCATCAGGTTCTACAAATAACCCACCACTTTTCCCAACGTCTATTATCCTGCCAGAAATGAATTCCTTGAAATTTGGCTTTAGAAGCAGGGTAAATCTTGCTCTTTTTAAGAAAATCGTTGTATCAATAATTATGTCTTTTAGTTTAGAATGCATTATATTTTTTAAAACCCTGTTGATGTTTTGAGAAACTGCCTTCTTTTCTTCTCTAATGTTGAACAGGTGTGATGAGGCTGTATCCTTTAAAAAACCATGGCCGTCTATACATTTTGTGATTTCTTCGAATAGTTGAAAAGGTATATTAAAATTTAACTCTCTTTCGTAAAGTTCCTTGTCGTACTCCAAAAATTGATTTTCTATCTGATTAATTTGGTACAAAAAATCACCGATTTTCTTTAATTGCTTTTCGTCCAATATAGAGATGTATGATTCTTCTATAATATCGCTTATGTATATGTCATCTAATGTTATACTTCCCCATTTGATGAAATAACTAAAAAAATTGTTTTGAATAGTGTAAGCGCTTTTTGCTTTTTTTATCTCAAAAACAGGTTTTAATTCTTTTAGTTTCTCTTTCCCATAGGCTGTTTGTAGGTGTTTTTTAATTAGTTCTTTTAGTTTTTCGTATTGTAGAGTCTCTAACGTGCTTCTCATACTATTTCATTGGTATGTAAAAGCATTTAATGAAAGTTTCGTATCTATTTTTTCCAAATTCTCTAATGAAAAAATCTTTTTCTTCTTTAAGGGCCTCGAAGGTGGTTTTAGGCAGATTTTCCTTGTATTCCCTTTGCGATGTTATAGCGTCAAATATATCGGCCATTGAGCATATTCTTGCAAACTCATTTATCTCAGTTTTTCCATAAGGATAGCCAGAACCATCCTTGCGTTCGTGATGCTCTAAGATAATTTTTTCCATTATAGGTGAGAAAATTTTTAGCTCATTTCTCAGTATTTTCACGCCATACTCCGGATGTTTTTTAATCTCATTGTACTCTTCTTCTGTGTACTTACTCCTTTTTGCTACTATCTTTTTATCTATTTTTAACATACCTATATCATGCAAAAAATACCCTTTTGATATTTCTTCCATCTTTTTTATAGATAACTCCGGATGTAATTTTTTTGTCAACATGCTTGCATAAACTCCAACATTAAACATATGAATGGCTAAATTGTATGAATCATTCCTTATGAACGATAACATTATTGATACTGTCATTGAGTCATTTATGGTTTGGGCTATGAATTTTGACACGTCTTTTGTTACCTTTGAATATAGATTTAGATTTCTTGTGTTCACAAGTGCTTCCATATTGTTTATCATAGAAACGTACATTGCATACATCTTGTTGCGTTTTGATATGCTGGAATCGTTTAATATGTCATCTAAGTTTTTTGATACAAAATCTTTGAATTCTTTTAATTGAGTTTCTGGAATAAAAGCTATGAAATTTGAGTTGTATTCCAAAATTGGTGAGTTCTCATCTAAGGGTAAGTTCTTATCCAACAGTAAAACTGGCTTTGTCTTTTCCATTATATATATGTCAAACTCTCTTTTTTTGGAGGGTTTTATTATTTTGAGCCTTATGGGAATAAATTTCATTCTTTACTTTTCAATTCCCTCGCGAGCCATAACGCCTTTCTGATAATAGTGCTTGATTTCTTTCATTTCTGTTACAAGGTCTGCTTTATCTATAAGTTTATCTGTAGCGTACCTGCCTGTTATAACAAGTTCCGTTTTTTCTGGTTTAATTTCTATCAATTTTATTAAATCATCATCGCTGAATAGTTTGAAAAATACAGCTATATTTGCTTCATCCAAGATTACAACATCGTATTCATCGTTTCTTAAGGCATTGTATACAAATTTATAACCCTCTTTTGCCTTCTTTATATCTTCTTCTGAGGGTTTTGAGTGTATAAATTCCTTTCTTCCAAACTGTTTTACGGTGATATTCTCAAATTTCTCCAGCGCTTTATGCTCGCTGTAGGGTTGGCCTTTTACAAATTGTGCAAATAAAACCTTGTAGCCTGCCCCAGCAGACCTAACAGCTAATCCTATAGCTGCAGTTGTTTTACCTTTTCCGTTACCCGTGTAAATTTGGACGTAACCCTTCTCTTTCATCGATAAACTCCTTAATAATCTTCTTTTCTTTGTTTATAAATGTTGTCCCAATTTCACTCAAAGCCTCATAAAACAGAGGGGAGCTGTTAAAGTTTATAACATCTTCAAAGAAATTCAATGCCCAGTCGAATAAGTGGTTAAAAAAGAATTCCTCAAATAATGGTTTACAGGAGGTGTCGTTTTCAACCAAGAATGCGGCGAATTCCAATTCAAAGACAATATAATCAGGCATTTCTCTATCGTCAAATATCTCAAGTCCACATGATTTATATATATTGTCTAACATATCCGATATCTCACCGCCGACTATTCCCTCTTTGTAGAACGATTCATAGGGGTGTAAAGGGGTTTTTGGAAAATTAGCTATAAAAAGTGATGTGTACTTTGCTTGCCACTCTTCAAATGGTATGCTTGACAGTTTTTTTAACCCCTTTTTTAAATTTTTTATGCCTGTTAGTTTGTAGCCCTCTTTATTTAAGGCTGTGTACGATTTTGACATTAATTCGATACCTCTTTGTATTATATCACTAAAACCTTTTTCAGGGTAGGTAAACCCTATGCTCAAAAACCTATAGAGCGCAATCCTGTCTTCTTTCATAACTGTTCCTTTCTATTCATTTACTCCAAAATTTTTATAGCATCCTCACATTGATTGTCAAATATTTATCTCAGATTAAAATTTATCTAATTTTACTTTATAGAGTTACTCAATAAATATTATTGTTTATTTTAAATGTTCTACACTTTAAATTTTCGTTAAGTTAAATTTTTATATTTTTTATCTTGACATTTATTTTTAAAAACTTAAAATACAATTAAGAAGTGTTAAGGTGGATTTAGAGATGGATGATATAAAAGAGTTTTTTCTTAGACATCAAATAATTAAACTAAAATTGATTAATGAATCAATAGAAAATGCTGGTAAAAAATTGCCCCCTTCAAGGAAAATAGCTAAAGAAAACGATATAAGTGATTTAACTGTTAAAAAAGTAGAAAAGGAACTTGCTTTAAAAGGATATATTGTAAGCAATAAAAGAAGTGGCACAAGAGCGCTTAGTAAATTTGCAAAGGAACAAGTATCTTCATTTATTGCATCTAAAGAGATGTTTAGGGGAATTATTGATACTCTTATAAAAAATGGTTTCTCTAAAGAAGACATTATGGCGCTTGTGTATGATGTGCTTAGTAAAGTTAAAGAAGATTTGTCACTTGTTGTTTATACAGAAAAGGATGAGGGTATTGCAATATATGCAAAAAGGGAACTTGAGAATATGTTGAATACCACTGTTGTCTTTAAACCTTTTGATACTCTCAAAACAGAATTAATGAACAAAATTATATCAAAAAAAGTAATTGTTGCCCCCTTCCACTGTTTTCCTCAGATTGAACCTTATTGTTATGAACAGGTAAAAATGGTTCCTATAAAAGTAATTCACCCCCTTGAGTTTATTTCATTTGCAAACGATATACCGTATTCAAGTAGGATATTTTACGTGGCTACGTCTAAATTAGATAAGGAAAATGTTTTAAGTGTTTATTACAATGTTTTAAATAAACGATACAGGATTTATGTTTATACTCAGGATGAACTTTTAACTAATAAACATCTTTTGAATTATGCTGACATCTTAGTTGGCTTTGATTGGGTTTTAGAGGCTGATAGGTCTTTGCTGCAGAAAGTAAAAAGAGTTATCAAAACTAACAGATTTGATGATAATGAAGGAATCAAGATGATTAAGTCTTACATAGATGAATTGATGGAGGAAAAGTAAATGGATGTAGTGGGTGTTGATACCGGAGGTACGTTTACAGATTTTATTTATAAGGCTGAAAACGGAGAATGGGGAATATATAAAGTCCTTTCCACTCCCTCCAATCCTGCTAATGCAGTTTTGAATGGTATAAGAAATATTATAACGTCTGATAAATTTAAAGTTATACACGGTTCTACCGTTGCAACGAATTCTATTCTTGAAAGAAAAGGCGCATATACAGCTTTTGTGACTAATAAAGGTTTTGAAGACATAATAGAAATTGGAAGGCAAAACAGAACTGAGCTTTACAATCTTTTTTATGAAAGAAACCCGTCGCTTGTTCCAAAAGAGCTGAGGTTTGGCTTGGAGTGCAGGGTTAACAGCGAAGGAGAGGTGATTATCGATATAGACGATGGTGAGCTTGAAGGTTTGGTTAAGAAGGTAGAGGATGCAAAGACCGAATCTATAGCCGTTTGCCTACTATTTTCATATTTAAACCCTGGACACGAATTAAAAGTAAAAAAGGCTTTTGAGCGTCTTGGTATACCTGTTTCCTTATCCCATAAGATTTTAGCAGAGTTCAGGGAGTATGAAAGGGCGTCTACAACAATAATCAATGCATACGTTGCACCAAAGATGAAACGCTACATACAAAATTTGATAGACGGTATAGAAGGAAATGAACTGAGGATAATGCAGTCAAATGGAGGAAGTATTTCTGCTGAAGTTGCCATGAATGAGTCTGTGAGGACAATTCTTTCTGGTCCCGCAGGTGGCGCTGTTGGTGCCTATGAAATTGCTAAGATGGCAGGGTTTAATAAACTCATTACATTCGATATGGGTGGAACATCAACTGATGTGTCTTTAATTGACAATAAACTTCCACTAACGTTTGAATCAGAAATTGCAGGTTTTCCAGTTAAGGTACCGATGATTGATATACATACCGTTGGCGCTGGCGGAGGGTCAATTACTTACTTGGATACAGGTGGATCGTTGAAAGTTGGGCCTGAGAGCGCCGGTGCAGATCCTGGACCAATTTGCTATGGAAGGGGCGAGAAGATTACCGTTACCGATGCGAACCTGTATTTGGGCAGGTTGGTGCCCGAGTTTTTCTTAGGCGGGAATATGCGGTTGGACAGGGATAAGCTAAATATGTACTTTAAAGATATGGCAAAGCGTGTTGGTTTGACAGAAATTGAACTTGCAGAAGGTATTTTGACGGTTGCAAATGCCAATATGGAGCGAGCCATTAGGGTAATTTCTGTGGATAGGGGATACGATCCGCGTGAGTTTGTTCTATTTTCGTTTGGTGGTGCGGGTGGTATGCATGCCGCTTTTCTTGCTCAGCTGTTAAAGATTCCAAAGGTTTTTGTTCCAAAGAATCCAGGTATTTTATCCGCCATCGGAATGCTCCTTGCAGATATTGTGAAAGATTATTCATTAACCGTTATGTTGAAAGTTGACGAAACAAACTACTCTGAACTAAAGCATTTATTTGAACCTTTGAATGAGGCAGGCATTAAGGATTTGTTGTATGAGGGCATAGATCGCGAAAATATAGTATTGGAACACTATCTCGATATGAGATACATGGGTCAGTCCTATGAGATTGTTGTTCCTTTCACTAAAAACTTTGTTGAGGATTTTCACAAGCTGCATGAGAAGAACTATGGGTATTCGGACAAGTCCAAACGCGTGGAGATCGTTAACATTCGCTTGAGGGCTGTGGGTAGCCCTGAGAAACCTGTGTTTGAAAGAATCAAAAGGGCGAGTTCAGGAAGCATAGAAGGTGCTATAATAGGTGAGGAAAAGGTCATTTTTTCTGGTAATCACAAAGCTACTAAAATCATCGATAGGGATAAACTGCTTGCAGGCAACATTTTTGAAGGCCCTGCAATAGTGGTTGAGTATTCTTCGACAATTGTTATACCGCCTGATTGTAAAGTTACCGTTGATGATTTTGGAAATCTCATTATTGATGTAGAGGTAGATTGATATGAAGGTAAATCCGATTTTACTGGAAGTTTTTAAGAACAAGTTTTCATCCGTGTCAGAAGAAATGGGCGTTAGTTTGAATAGAACTGCTTTTTCCCCAAATATTAAAGAAAGAAGGGACTTTTCCTGTGCAATTTTCGATGAAAACGGCGACATTGTGGCTCAAGCTGCCCACATTCCAGTTCATCTCGGCTCAATGCCTATGTCAGTAAAAGAGGCCATCAAGGGTTTTGATCTCAAAGAGGGTGATATGGTTATTTTAAATGACCCCTTCAAAGGTGGCACACATCTCCCAGATATAACGATCGTTGCCGGCGTGTTTGTCGATGGGATCGATAAACCTGTGTTTTACGTTGCAAACAGGGCTCATCATGCCGATGTGGGTGGCATGAGTTCTGGTTCAATGCCCCTTTCTAACAGTATTTTCCAAGAAGGTGTGATAATTCCCCCTCTTAAGCTTATGGAAGGTGGTAAAATCAATGAAAGTGTAATGAAGCTGCTTTTGAACAACGTTAGGACGCCGTATGAAAGGGAAGGGGACTTTAAGGCACAAATAATGGCGAACATCACGGGCATTAAACGCATGAAGGAAATAATTGAAAAGTACTCACTTGAAACCGTAACGTTCTATGCTAAAGAGTTGATGAACTATTCAGAGAGGGTGATGAGAAAGACCATTGAGGCGATAGATGACGGTGTGTATTCATTCAAAGATTATATGGAAGATGACGGTATCAGTAGGCAAAATATAAAGATACATTTGGATTTGACGATTAAGAGTGATGAGGCTATATTGGATTTTACAAAATCTAACAATCAGGTCGATGGTAGTATAAATGCCGTTTATGCAATAACGCTCTCCGCTGTTCTTTATGTATTTAGGTCGTTGGTTCAACAGGATATTCCAACCAATATGGGTTGTTTGAGACCGATTAAGGTTATAACGAGAAAGGGCAGTATTGTGGATGCTAAATTTCCAGCAGCCGTGGCAGGTGGAAATGTGGAAACATCGCAACGAATAGTCGATGTTATACTCGGTGCTTTGGCTAAGGCAATCCCCGATAGGATTCCCGCTGCAAGTCAAGGGACAATGAACAATGTGGCGATTGGCGGAATTGATCCAAGAACAGGAGAGCCTTTTGCATATTACGAAACCTTGGGTGGTGGAATGGGAGCAAATCCTTATGGACACGGCGAGAGCGCCATACATTCCCATATGACAA
>JALVTR010000001.1 GCA_027035885.1 Desulfurellales bacterium | reverse complement strand
ACAAATCATCCACAGCCGTATCCATAGACCTTACCTCAACGGGCGGCTCCATCAATCCAGTGGGCCTAATGATTTGCTCAACCACAAAACCTTTGGACAAATTAGCCTCAAATTCAGCAGGTGTCGCAGATACAAAAATAACTTGGTCCCATCTCTCTGTTAACTCTTCAAATTTCAACGGCCTGTTATCTAAAGCGCTAGGCAACCTGAAACCATGGTTAACAAGCGTTTTCTTGCGTGAATAGTCCCCCCTGTACATTCCCATGAGTTGTGGTATAGTTACGTGTGATTCATCGATTACCGTTAAAAAATCGCTACCAAAATAATCAATAAGAGTATAAGGTGGTACGCCCGGTTTTCTATTTGAGAAATGCCTTGAGTAATTTTCAATACCAGGACAAGTTCCAGCCTGCTCTATCATCTCAAGGTCAAAATTTACACGCTCCTCAATTCTTTGGGCTTCTAACAGTTTTCCTCTTTCACGGAAGTATTCTATTCTCTCCTTCAATTCTTCTCGAATCAACCTAATTGCCATTTCTTTTTTCTCTTTACTTGTTATATATAAATTAGCTGGAAATATAACAATAGAGATCTTTTCTTCTATTATTCTATTTGTCAAAGGGTCAAACAGGATAATCCTATCAACCTCATCGTCAAACAACTCAATTCTAACAGACAAATTCCTCATATGAGCAGGGTAGATATCTACTACATCCCCCCTAACCCTAAATGTCCCTCTGTCAAAGTCTATATCGTTTCTCACATACAATAGTTCCACAAAGTGAGACAAAATCTCCTTTCTTGAAATCCTATCGCCCACATTTATATAAAAAGCCAAAGCTGAGTAATCATCTTTTTCTCCAATGCCATAAATACACGACACACTCGCAACAACAATGACATCCCTGCGAGTCATTAAGCTCATTACTGCTTTTTGTTTTAACCTATCTATCTCATCGTTGATTGAGGCGTCCTTTGCGATATACGTATCTGTCCGTGGTATATATGCTTCTGGTTGATAGTAATCGTAATAGCTTATGAAATATTCAACAGAGTTCTCCGGAAAAAATGTTGAAAATTCGTTGTATAGTTGGGCGGCCAATGTTTTATTGTGAGAAATCACAAGGACAGGCTTGTTAATTTTTGCTATAACGTTTGCAATGGTAAACGTCTTGCCACTTCCTGTTACACCCAAAAGAACTTGGTACTTAACACCCTTTTCTAAGTTATTAACAAGTTCATCTATAACCCTCGGCTGATCACCGGCAGGTTTATAATCGCTTACAAGTTTAAACAAACCCATTGCCTAATAGCTTTTCCTTTTAAACAAATCCGTTCTTCTCGATATAATCCTATCAATAAAAAGAATACCATCTAAGTGGTCTATTTCGTGCTGTAAAACCACAGCCTCAAAACCCTCTGTATCAAACCTGTGTTCATTTCCTTTAAGGTCGTAGTACCTTACCGTAACCTTTCTAGCTCTGTTGACGTTACCCGTGTAATCTGGGATACTCAAGCAACCCTCACGAGTTTTTATAATGCTACTCCACTCAACAATTTCAGGATTTATCATTACATGCTCGCCGTGGTTCACTTTTTGACCTTTCTTGGTTTTGGACACATCAATCGCTATAATCCTAACCAACTCACCTATCTGAGGTGCTGCTATACCAACCGTATGTGAGTAGTTATGGAGGGTATCGAGCAAATCATTAGCAACGGAAAGTGTATATTCATCCATACCTTTTATCTCAGAACATATCTCCTTTAGCTTTCTATTTGGATATATAACAATATCACGTATAGACATTTAACTATCTCCCCTAAAGCTCGTATGTTTCTATTTTTCGTACGGAATAATCTACATTTATCTTTTTGCACGCACTATCAAGTATACTTTTAAGTTTTTCTTCATCCATAGTTTGTGGCAAATCAATATCCATTATCATAACATATACTGGAGCATCAGCTTTTGTAAGTCTGGTTCTCAAATCCAAAATATTGATATCATTCTCAGCAAAGGCCTTTGAAACAAAATACACTATGCCAACCCTGTCTTCTCCATACACAGAAATGCTGTATAAGTTTTCAGGCTCTTTCGTTTTTATCTCTTCCTTTTCAATTCTTCTCAAGGAAACACTCAGTTCAAGGTCCTTTCTTGCCCTTGCAAAGGCCTTTTTAAGCTCCAAAACACCGTAATTTTTTTTAGATGATATAATAAGTGTCATAGTAAATTGATTACCCAACAGTGTAGATACAGAATCTTCAATCGATATATCCCTTTCATAAAGCACCTCAGATATAGATGCCACCATTCCAATCCTATCCTTACTAATAACCGTTAAAGCATAGAAATACTTACACATTGCAATCCTCCAAAAAAAATCTTTTAACGCCCAATTTTATATACGAAACGTTTATAATTCAAACGAAAAAAGGCCGGCTAAAAACCGGCCTAGAGGTTTTAAGACTTAAAATACGTAGCTAATTTCAGTGGCAATAGTGTCCTGATGCATCTTGATTTCAACTTCTTTACCGTACATTGGCTGATATTGTTGTGGCACTTTACCTGTTTGGTCGTGTTGAAACGCATGCACATAAGCAAATGATACATCAAAGTTTTTGGCAATATTATAGGTGAATCCAAATGTTGTATGCGTTTCAACAATAGCAGGAGCTACAATATTCATATACAAATCGTCATCATCTATTGGACTTTTTGCATAGTTAAATCCAGCCCTCAAAGTCAAAGAAGGAAGTGCTTTGTACGATGCTCCGATTGCAAAAACCCATTGATTGTGCCAATGGAAATTCCAAGAGGGAACTGCCATACCACTAACATCTACTTCATTCATAACGTCATGGTAATTTATCCATCTCATATCTGTTTCAATTCTCAATGGTTCAATAGGCCTAAAGTTTACACCAAATGCCACCTGTCGCGGCATATCCAATCTCATCTTAACTTTGTCAGATGTAATCATCAAAGCATTGCCCGGTACAGTATTCCATTTAAGCTTTTGCATATATCTTTTGGACTTATACACAAGGCCAACCGTCCACATATCATTAATTTTGTATATAATACCCAAGTCAAATCCCAAACCATAAGCAGAAGCTGTATCCAAAGAATCTGTGTGAATACCCGGGGCAGGGAAACCCATTTGTTGATTAGTGTACATTCCGTGACCCAATGTGTTCTTATAGTCTGGGACATCCCAGTCAAATTCCATCTGCAAAGCTTGATAGACAAATACAGGGGCCAATCCTACAGATAGCCTATCATTAAATCTATA